>JAMPAL010000009.1 GCA_023667245.1 Anaeroplasma bactoclasticum | reverse complement strand
TCTACTTCTATCTTTGACTATATTTGGCTCCCCCCGAACTCAAATTGATTATATCCTATTTTCCTTTTTTTGTCAATATAATTTTTATTTTTATTTAAAAAAATCCCTTCTATATTTGAAAGGATCTTTTTGTGATTCATTTAAATGACAACAATCTAAAATGAATATTTCATTCATTGATTAGTAATAGTTATTTTTACTTCATCTATAACAAAGTAGATTGATTTTAAATCTTATTTATAGTACTTATTCTTTTACTTTTTGATAGATGCCCTGACATAATTTACAAATAATATTCATTTCATAGCTTGCTACTTTTTGTTCTAATATCGTATTAAAGGCTCACTATCTTTTGGACAACATAATCTATTTTTGATTGCAATTGATTCATCATTACAATTGTTACCCATTTGACTGTCTTCAAAATCCAATACTGTACTATCATTACTCTCGCAATTACATTTCTATTTTAATTCTAATCTATCATACGTAGAATAGCATATATATCATATTTTCATTCGTTGATTATCTTGTATTAATTCTTTGTTTTTTAATATTCTTTTTATCAGTCTATCTCCCTTTTCAACAATATATAATTATGCTTAATTCAGTTCTTCTTCTCCATTATTCACATGTTTTTAGTAAATTTTATAGCATAAAGCAAGTTAATAGTACCAAAGAAAAATCATATAATCCGTGTGCAATGATCACAGATAGCAATGAACAATGCTTTATACAATATTTGGAATAACCGAAAATACATCCAATCATAGTTGTAAATAAAACTTGAATGATACTACCATTGATGAGATGCCACAATCCAAACAATACTGCGGCAAAAAGTGGAGCAAGCCACTTGCTTTTCAACCATATTGTAAGCTGGTTTTGAATATAACCGCGAAAAACAATTTCCTCGCCAACACCAACAAATAAAATGTCTTGTATGGCAATAAGTACCATTCTATCCATAGGTATATCACTATGAGAGCCTATTAAACTAGTCCCACATAAAATAGGAATAATACCGAAGACCAAACATAATGCTGCAGCAATGCTCACCCCAATTAAAATCTGTAATCCTAATTTTTCTTTATTTGGTAACAATTGGTTGAATTGCCCCGTAACTATCATAGCAATAATAGCAACCATTGTATATGCAACAATGACTATCATGGTCAAACATAATCTCGCTATATATGTATCCATAAGCCGTATGGCCCACATTAAAAATGTCATACCAGCAATTATCAGTATTACAGTAATAAATATTACTATAGCAGACTTACTACTAGCGCTTATAGGAAATAATTTCTTGTTAGGTATTTCCACTTTATCATTATTTTTGTTCATACTATTCTCCACAAACATTTTATATGTTATTTACTTTATATTAAAAGATAATCATTACATCTTAGAGTATGAGTATCTATATCCATATTGTACCAATAATGACCATTTATTGCAAGCTATATTAAACCTTTTAAATCGGATTTATGTTTAATACCCAATTGATAAATTTTATGATATCATAAAATAGAATTGAAAGTATAGAAAAAATAAAATCTTTTTTTACTCTATTTTATTTAACAGTTCCACTAATATATTCGAATTCCCATGGTTGAGAAGTCAAAAAGATTTATATTTCTATATAGATGAGTATAGTGTATCGATTAAAAATGTTATATGCTTTCATAAAAAGACACCCATTTCGTTATAATCAAAGCCAAATAGGTGGATTATAAAATAAAAACCTTCTATTAAAAGAAGGATTCTTGACTTGCTTTAATGGCGGAAAATGGGGGATTCGAACCCCCGCAGCTGTAACACCCTAACGGTTTTCGAAACCGTCCTCTTCAGCCTCTTGAGTAATTTTCCAATGACAATCTAATTTTTTTTTATTATACCATTTTTATAGCGATTTGTAAAGAAAAAACCTTATTTTAAAGAAATGATGCTATTATAAAAAATTTAACATAGAATTTGAAATTTTCAAATTCTATGTTTTTATTTAGAGTTTTATATTGTTGTAATGATACTATTACTTTCTCTTAATGATTAAATCGAACGTAATTGAATGATATTTTTAGTGCCATCATCATTGCCAATATCACTCTTGTATGAATTATTCTCTTACTATGATAATAGGATATACATCATTTTTTCTTATAATGCATTGTATTCTTCATCGGTAACTGGTTCACACCATTCATTTATCGTATTTTCTCCTGGGACTTCAATTGCAATATGAGAAAACCAACTATCTTTTGTTGCACCATGCCAATGTTTTACCCCTGTAGGAATGGTAATTACATCTCCTTCTTTGAGTTCTTGTGCAGGCTTCCCCCATTCTTGATACCAACCTCTACCGCTTGTACAAAGTAAAATTTGTCCCCCACCTTTATCCGCCTTATGTATGTGCCAATTGTTTCTACATCTTGGTTCAAATGTTACATTTGCCATAAAAATAGTTTGATGGGAATTCGTAAGTGGTTTTAGATAGGAATTGCCTATAAAATATTGCGCAAAATCCTTATTTGGTTCACCAAGGCCAAATATACCACCATGACTATTTGCTTCATCTTCGTTGTCTATATATATTGCTTTGGCCATTCGGAATGCAGCCCAAGCATTTGGCCACCCCGCATAAAAAGCAAGATGTGTGAGAATTGCGCCCATCTCTGTTTGTGTTACTCCATTTTTCTTTGCTGTAGTCAAATGATATTGAAGAGAACTATCAACCACACCTTTACTAATCAATGCACTAATTGTGAGTATAGAACGCATCTTGAGTGTCAACTGTTCATTAGACCAAACCTCTCCAAACAATATATCATCATTTAATTGCGCAAATTGAGGCGCAAAATCTCCTAAAGCATCTCTTCCTGCTGTTTGTTTTATTTTCATCCTTCTATTCTCCTTTTCTATATAGTCATTTTAATGTTTCATTATGAATCCTTTTTATTCCTATCCTTAGTAAATGTGAAATTACAATAATATTGTCCTCATATTCCGTTATAGAACCGTTCAACTAATGATTTTTTCTTTTTTATTCCACTATTGTAATTCATTTTCATTATATCGCAGTCATTGAATTGAAGTCAATCAAAATGCGTAATTCGCATATAATTACTAAAAATATAGATCTGTCATTTTACATCAAATATACTAGACTCAAATAGGGCGAGATAGTATTTCTGCTATCTCACCCTATTTTCTAACTTTTTATCTTATACACTTATTCTTTGATGTATCAAATAAACTGTTACGCTTGCAATAATAATTTTGATAATATCAAATAAAAGAAACGGAACCACACAAGCGAGCAAACTTTCTAATAGACTACTATCCATCAGGATCATATACCAAATTGTACCTACTGTATAAAGGGCAAGGGTGCCCATAATCATTCCTAAAGGATATAAAATAAAATTCTTTTTATTGTGATAGACAAATAAACCACTGATAAAAGCGAGGGGAATATATCCAATGATATAACCGCCTGTTGCACCAAGAACTACCCCAAACCCACTTCGATATGCCGAAAAAACGGGAACCCCTATTATTCCAATTGCAATATAGAGTAAAATGGAAAATGTCCCCCTTTTTGGGCCTAAAAGAGCAGCTGTGATATAAATCACAAATGTTGCCAATGTAATAGGAATTGTACCTATTGGAATTGCCACTGGAGCAAGTACACAAATCAGTGCTGCCATTATGCTTACCAAAACCATATTTCGAATTGTTTTATTCACTTTGCACCACCATCCTTGTAATCTCGCCACTAGATATGGCATATACTTTTTCGTCTTCTTCTACCACTAACTCACCATCTCTTGTAATATCAACTACTTTCACCAAATGAGATTCATTCATTTTGTGTAGTTCTACTTTTTTACCAATAACGAAAGAGTATGCCTTATATTCTTCCATAAAATGACTATCTTCAATATGGGCTAGTTCCATATCAATCTGATTGATAATCTCAGCAATTAAATCATTTCTAGAAACAATACATTTGCCTTCATCTTCAATTGTTGTAGCAATAGCCGACAATTCCTTTGAAAATGCTTGTTGATAACAATTGACACCAATCCCAATTATGGCATATTCAAAAATATTTTCCTCTATTGAAGTAGACGCTTCCGTTAAAATGCCACATACTTTTTTACCGTGAATATATACATCATTGACCCATTTAATCTTTGCTTCAAGCCCAGTTAATTTTTGAATGGCTCGTACTACAGCTACACCCGCAAGACAAGTTAATTTCTTTGCATATTCAATTGCAATTTTGGGACGGTATAACACACTAAAATAAATCCCTGATGCAGGATTAGATACATAGGTCCTACCAATTCTTCCACGTCCTCCTGTTTGTTGATTGGCCACTACTACTAATTCTTCTACATCACTTGTTTTAGCCAAATGTTTCAAAAATGTATTGGTCGAATCTACTTCCTCTAAAATCAAAATTTGTTTAGGTTGTTTTAACTGGCTAAAAATCTTCCCTTCATCCAATACCTTTTGATCACTATGATATATATACCCTATTCGATTGATTCTTTCAATATCATATCCCATAGTAATAAAACCTTGTATGACTTTACTAACATAGCTTCTGGTAATATGAGTAGCTTGAGCTATCATTTCTCCACTTAAAATTTGATGTTGATGATCTTTTAAAATAGATAAAATTTGATTTACTATTGCGTCTTGTTTCATAAACTCTCCTATATGGATATATTTTAAACCAATTTCATTTTATTGTCAACTAAAATATATTATTTTTAGTTGACAATAAAATATTGGTTATAAAAAGCATTTAGAATTAAAAAACAGCTATAAGTCAATTTTGTCTTATTTTTGTAAACAATAGTAAATATTGACCGTTTTTGTATATTTTAAGCCATTTTAGGTTATAATATTGAAAAAGAGGTCAAAGGTGGCATGTTTATGTATTGGACGAAACGGATTAGAGATTTACGTGAAGATCATGACTTATCAAAAAAAGAACTTGCTAATCAATTAGGCATTAGTGAAAGAACACTTTCTAGATATGAAGCAGGCACATCTGAACCTACTATTGGTGTTATCATCCAACTAGCCTTAATGTTCAATATTAGTGCTGATTATATTTGTGGGATTACTGAAGAAATGAATATTAAAGATCCTAGTGTGAAAGACGATATTATCGATTTACTTGATAAATTAAATGCAATAGCAAAAAGATTATAGAATTATCCTTTTTAAGGGTAATTTTTTTTATTTCAATAATTTTAAATAACATATTGCAAATTTGCAATGCAAAAAAAGGATTATCTTATCCTTGGCTAAAAATAATCCTTTTTTTAAATAAATTTTGTAATATTTTTCAATATCTATACATCATTAGAATCTTTGAACTACGCAAATTGTTTTATATACGCCATCATAATATCACGAGTAATCAATCCTTTACCTATAGATACACTTAAATACTTAACATTAAATAACTCATAGATTTCCCTTGTCATAAAGTCCGCTACTTCTTCATATGACAATAATCCATATTTTTGAACATCTTGTTCTTTTAATACTTCATCATATTTAAAGTTTTCATCTAACTCAAAGTAATTATACAATCCTTGAATATCATCACTAATACACAATGCACCATTTACAATATGATTTAAATTATAAGAACTACTTATAGAATAACATTCTGTAATTTCATCGTAAATTTCATATGATTTTAACTTACTAGTTGTTAACTGACCCTGTTCATTTAAGAAAACATATTCATTGCCAACCATCATTGATACATTACTATATGAAATTTCTTCATATTTTCTTGTTTGAGCATTCATAAATCCATGAGCATATAAGACTTTTATGTGTTTTCCATTTTCAAATTCGAGTTCAAGAACTTGATATACATTAATGGAATGATATGGAATATAGGTTACAATTTGTTCTTCTGTTTTTCCTGTTTCGTGATTAAAGGTAAGTATCTTATCACCTACTGAAATATCTTCAATATTCCTATATGTACCATCAGAAAGAAGAATAGGTGTACCTTTTGCGAAACATCCACTCTTACGTGTAGCTACAACTTTTACATCTCCAGTAACAGTTACTGTTTGTGATTTATTTTCAGCAACGTTAGTTATACTTGCCCCTATAGTAATTGTCGCAGTAGTTTTACTATCTGTTGAGGTTACAGTTAGAGTTGATCCTTCATCAACTATAGCACCATTATTAACAACGCCACTGGTATTTTTTACTTCAATATAGCCAGTATCACCTTCAATAGTAATCGTATATTGCCTAATATACGTCGCAGTAATAGAGACTTCCACACCATTTTCATTTGGTAAATCTACTGTAGTACCAGAAATAGCTGCACCAGTAACTACCCATTGATTAAATCTATATCCTTCTTTTGTAGTATCATAATTGCTCAATTCAATCGTTAAGCCTTCAGCTGGTTGTATATATCTTACCTCTACTGGAGTTACTCCATTTGATATATCTATACGTACAACTAATTTTTGTTCCCATTTAGCATAAAGCGTTGTGTTACCATCAATAGTGCCAGAGTATAGCTGTGTAAACTCTGCGTCCATAAACCAACCTACAAAGTATTGTGGATAAGTAATATCATCATTTCGATCTCCTAAATTTGGCGTTTGATACGTTGCCGTTGCCGTACTGATGATTTCTTCTGAATCAAGATGATAATCTGAATTATTGGTTTCATATTGGATAAGATATGTTTCTGTTCCAGCAGGGTACCATAATCCATATAATGTCATATCTTCACCATATAGTTCACCTTGAATTGTTGTTACACGTTGTGTATGATCAGCATCAGTATACCAACCACCAAATACATAATTACTTGCTGAAGTAGGTGTTAACAATGCAATGACATCTTCAATGTTATAGGTTGTAACATTAGGATTAACAATATCTGCATAATCTACACAATTGAAATAATCAAATACATAGTGAATATTATATTGAATTGGTTTCCATTTTGCATATAAAATTGTATCAACAAAAACAGTTTGACCAATAGCAGGAATTGTGCATTCTTTATCCATATACCAGCCTTCAAATGTATAGTGCTCTCGTATTGGATCAGTGACATCAATTGTCGCAATTGTATATCCACCAATTCCTGTTGCATATGGACCTTGTTGTTCACTATCGGTTAATGTACCTCCGTTTGCATCATATCCAAGTGTGATTTCATTATCTGTTGCAATCCAACCAAAAGAACCATTAAATGAAACTGCCTGATATGTTTTTCCTGCTATAAATTGAGCTAAATCAAAATCACTTCCAACAATATGTCCTCTAGCATAATAAGTTCGACTAGAAACTGTTGCAGTAGATCCTGTACGACCATACTTTAACGAAGTTAATTCACTAATAGTTAAACTATTATTAGTTAATGTAATAGATCCTGTATTAGATGTAGTTTTTACTGTACCCGCAAGATATCCATGAATAGTTAATTTACCATCTACAGTTATAGCTGCTTGATATTCTTCTTTGATAGTACCATCACTATTGTAAATATCCTTATGTCGATACTGGTAAGAGTTTACATTATTTACCCCACTTGTTGTAGTACCACCATTATCATAAGAATAATCATCTGGGTAATCATCATACAACATAATTTTTACACCATTATTAAGAATCAATTCCGCACCCTCGCAAATAACAAGATCAGAGCCTGGCAAGAATTTATAAGAATTTTTCGTTAAATTACCTGTACCTTCTTTAAGTGTTATTCGGGTAAATCCAATTGGCATTGCTAAATCTGTATTGGTAGTAATTGTTGTTGATATCAATACTTTTGCCGTTACAGAAACACTATTATCTTTAAATGAACCATAAATATCCAAAATATCCCTTTGTGTGATATCTTGATTGCTTGCCGTAATACTACTATTGATATTAGTTACCTTTGTTGTATCCTCTACATTTTTAATCACATATCCATCTACTAATTCAAATAAACCACCAGTACCTACTAAAGTAATATATTGTGCTGTTGCCCAATCATTTGACATATATAATTGTGCCCAAGCTTTATAGGTACCCCCTTGATAGATTTTGGTTTCACATGAAACATTATGGAAAGTATAGCAATTGAAAGGGAAGATTTTTTTGTTATTCAATCCCATTGCATTTGCTCCACCTGGCCAGTCATGAATCTTAAATATATCTGTAAGCGTTGCGCCATTATTTACAATCGCTTGACCAGTTCCTTTTAAATATCCCATTGTTGTTAATGTCTTACCTGAATTTACTATAATTGTACCTTCATTCATGACTATTGAACGAGCAGCTACAGTTCCACCAGTTCCATAAAGATAGCCACCTATAACCATTTCACCATTGATTTCTAGTGTAACTCCTTCTGGAATTGTCATAATAGATTGTATATTGCTATTTGAAATCGGTGATAAACTTTCTTGTTTTGTAATGTATCCATCTATTGTAGCATCTTCCCTACCATATGGAAGAATCACTTTTAGATTAGAATTAATCGTATATTTTTGATTTGCAACATCAGTGAAAGTATTTAGTGTATAACCACTGATATCTAGCGTATATCTAGGAACTGTAAACATATGTCCATTCACTGTCATTGCATACTGATTAATTACAGTATTAGCCGTAAATCCGTTATTGGCAAATGTATTGCTAACATATCTAGCTTGACCATAAATTCTTAAGTATGTAGTTCCAGAAACATTCTTACATGCCTCAAAAGCATCATTCATATTCGCATAGTATGTATGAGCTGTATCATTTAAATTTGTGCTATTTGCAATCACATCCGTTGATACAATAGCTTGTGGTTGGACACAAAGTACAACAATTGTAATATTATCACCATCCACATAAACCAATAGGTCTTCATTACTACCATTAGATAAAGTCTCCCAATCAAATACATCCACTGGACTCATATAGAAACAATTAATATATCGATTTGCTGTAGTTGTAGCATTCGTATTATACGTATATGTTTCAGCCAAACGGATTTGTCTACTTAATGAGACCTCACTACCATAAAGGGCATCTAATTGAACCGTTTCACCAACCTTATTCACAAAATCATATACTTGTTCATTATAAGTTCCGACTGCTGTAGAAGAATTTTTCTTCACACTAGAAACTTGATTGTCTTTATCCTTGTACCAAATGCTTAAATTGTATGAACGACGTGTTTCGGTAACTTGCGCAATAATATTTAAATTAGTTGTAATTTGATCAAATGAGGTAATTTCTTCATTTGTATCCGTATTTATCCAAGCAAATTCACGGTTAAATTCAAAATCACTAGTGACTTCATAAGCTGGAGGCGTAATAGATTCTCCGCTAGGTACAATCATTTCTTCTAAAATAGTTTTTCCATCTATATCATAGAATACGACTCTATATGGTCCATCCGGGTTATTTTCAATAATTTGGAAAGTAGTAGAAACCGTTCCAGAATAATTATTCTCACCACTGATTTGAATAGTTGCAACACCTACATTTGTATTATCAAGATAAGTTACTACATAATTAGATTCATCTAGAATAACTTCACCTAACTTCACAGAAACACTAGGTGTAATCGGACTTCCTGTATAGATATATACCTTTTCATTCAATATAATTACTGCATTAGAAATATCTTTTGGTTGAATAACAAGAGTTGTTTCTAAAATAGCACCACTTGTATCATTATTATTAATAATATAATCATCATAAATATCGGTTATTGTGGCAGTAATTGTATATGTACCAGCATCTTTAGCACCATCAGTAGAAACAGTACCATTAGAATGCATATAACTATAAACAACCTCAAGTCCTTCAGGTAACGTTTTATCTAATGACAATGTTGTGTAAGAGTCATCATATATGATTGTTGTTGCGTAATCTTTCCATGCCACACTGAAAGGAGCCTTTTGAATTGTAAATGATTCATTTGTATTTTCAAGCACTTGATAATTTTGAGCCTTATTTCCTTCTAAACTTACTTTAGCTGTATATTTTCCTGCATGAATAGCTTGATTTTGCCACTCTGTTGTATTTTCTTTTTGTACCTCTACTATTGCAGTACATTCATTATTGTATACGCCCTCTAAAGTAACACTAGGATTTAAATCATTACCCGTATAGACTAAATGATCTAAGTTACTCCAAGAAACGGTGATCCCCTTTTGATTAACAGTAAGTGTACCATTATCATAAATAATATGATAATCCGAATGGGTAAATCCTCCAGGTATAATATGATATTCACCCACATTGTCATATTGATGATAATCATACGTATATTGTAGTTCTCCATTTAAAATTGCTTCATTTTCTCCATCTACAAAACCACTGTACTCTACACCTACATTTGTAGGTAAATCTCCATAAGTAATGGTATGATTTAGCGCTTGAATATGTAATTCTTTAGGTTTAATTTTAAAATCTACAACATCAATTTCTTTTCCTTCATATGTAACTATTACTTTATAGTTTCCAGCATGGATTACGCCATCAGAACCTAATGAAGTAGTCAAATCATCTTTATGATAATATGTATACGTACATGATTCTGCATCAAAATTTTGATCTGTATCATCTACAATAATCGTTTGTTTTTGACCATTATAAATTACTTCCTGTAGAGAATCTGTTTGAAATGGAATATATTCCGTTTGAATAGGTGTTTCCATTTGATCAATGATAATCCAACTTGATTTTCCTATCAATTGTAGTAGTGGGAAACACATAATTAAAACAATCAATACTATATATTTTCTTTTCTTTAACATACTACGGACATCCCCCTAGTTTGACAGAACAGATAGCGTCGCACCTAAGCTAAAAATAGATGTACTACTTTGAACAAGAGGTGAAGATGATTCTGTAAAATAAGCTAAATCTGTGATATGGAATTGGTAGACAATTTCAATTGGTAATAGCGAAACAGATGTATATGCATCCAAATCAATATAAATAGGCAAGATATTGGTATTGGTTTTAGAAATCAATACAGATTCTTCTGTGGAAGCCGTTGCAGATTGGATACAAGAAAGTACGTCATATGCTTGTGGTTTAGCCCCTTGATAGCCTAGCGTAAATTCAATTTGAACAGTGGCATCATTACCAAATACTTCTCTACATTTTGTTAAATTAAGGTCAAGATGAATCTCTATCGTTCCAGTAGTCTTATCAGAACCAATGAATCCATCCTTTGTGTATTTTAAAGATGATATAGATTTTGTTGTGACATAGTCAGCAAAACGAACGACATCATCTACTACAATATTTCCTTTGACATCAATAGTTTGAAACTCATGACTAATTGTCCATGAGGCAAAACCAGTACTAAAAATAGCTAAAAAACATAATAAACAAATTAAAATAGTATGGTATTTTCTTAGCATATTCATAAACTCCTTTCTTGAAATCAATTGTAATTTCAGTTCTTATATTTAAAAATAAAGAGTAGGTATTTATTTGTAAATATAAAAGTTGAATATATCTTTATTCTTTCCCCCTTTTTTGGAGGAAAGAATAAAGTATTTTTATGCTTTAATTTACTTTTTCCCAAATGGCATAAAGTGTAATATGATCAAAAATAGGTGTCAAATCCGTAAATTTTCCAGTTACTGGAGTAACTATTTTACTCGTATACCAACCTTTAAATTCATAACCAATTCTTGTGGGAATAGGAATGCTATATCCATCCGTTGTAAAATAAGAGCCTCTTTTAATCGAATAAGATAATTGAGCACCAGTTGGCATTTGAGCTGGCTCTTCAGTTGTATCATTTAAATCAAATCGTACTGAAAAACTTTGTTCATCGCCATTTAAGTCTGTAATCAATGTCCAACTACCACCTTCTTTTACATATATACTATTATGATAAATATCGAAGTAATAATCACCATTTACGCCAAGCGTATCACTTGGTCTAGTACCTCCATTGTACCATTGATTCGCATCTTTTGGACGATTGAATGTCACTTCCTCATTTGTGCCATCTGTATATTGAATTTGTAATACATATTCTGTTTCTGTTTCAAAGGAAACAATAGATTGTATGCCTTTTCCTGTTTCTCCTTTTTGTGGACTAGGAATCGTGATAATCACATCTTCACTTTTTGAAAAGTGAAAATAAATCGTTACACTATTATCTTCATGAATGGTTTGATCATACCCAATAAAACTATTTCCATCTTCTCCCTTTTCGCCTTTGGGTAGAAGCATAGGCTCAGACATTGTACCATCACTATATTTTACACATATGTATACATCGTTTGTTTCTTCGTCAATTTGTGGTTCTAATCCAACAATAGAAACCCCATTTTGAATAGTGAATTCTACAGGTTGAATGGTTTCATCTGTGAAAAGGATTGTCAGTGTTGTTGATCCATCTTGATCATTTTTATTGGTTAAAATAGACTGAATCCCATTTCCAGTTATTCCTTTGGGAATAATAAATTCATCTGGTTTTCTATCCTCATCAGTATATCGAATAATCATTTTTGTACTTCCATCAGGTTGCAATTCTGTACTTATACTCTCAATTTGAACTCCATCAGAATCAGAGCCAAAGAAACTAGAACAACTCGAAAGGAAAAAAAGAGTCAAGAAACATAACAAAGATAAAGTTAACAATTTCAAGTGCTTTTTCATAAAGAGCCTCCTTTAGCATTTTCAATTAAAATAGAAAGATTCGGTGTTTCACCAAATAAATAACCGGAATTATCCAGACAAACAAATTCAAAAGGTTGATAACCTGTTACAACCGTAACCGCTTTTAGCATCATATTTTTGAGTGTCGCAATCATATCATCACTAGAATCAAGAGCTAAATAAGCATCTAATAAATCAATAGTAATAGGCGTTGCAAAATATTTTCCACTAAAGCAATCCTTAAAGTTAATGGTTGAAAGATTAGCACCACCACCATAAAAGGCAATTGGAACATTGATGTATTGAGTATGGTTAGAAGAATATAAAGGAGCCTTAGCAAAGAGTTGAGATTTGATAGGGAAGATCTTATCAATATCAATAATTCCCGCATAATCAGGCTGAATGCTTGCAGCAAAACTAGATATATTCTCACAAATTAATCCTGATATATCCATAGAAGATGTCTCTTTATAATCATAAAACTGAGTATTTCCCGTAATGGTAACTTCAACAGGATAGCTCATACCAGAAATATTAGAAGTAACAAGTTCACTTAAAGCAATACCATCTTGAGTTTGTAACATTCCTAAAATGTCCGAAATGGAAGAAGGAACATTCGCATAAAGGAAAGGACCATTAAAAAGCGTATCTAAGGATATAGAAGCGACACCGCTTCTATAGAAGAAAGAATCTACAATCGTCATACTCCCTCTATACAACCCTTCCACAAGACGGGCTGGATTTAAAACATTTTGAATAGAAAGAAGTGCAAGCTTCATACTATTTTTAGATTCAAAACTACCCATTAGATAATCATTCAAAATAGCATCACCAAAAGCATCCTTTTTTAAATAAGATTTTAAGGAAGAAGAAATCATACTACCATCTACACCAAGGAAAGAAGAAATCTCTTCTTCTATAGAAACACTAGATAAGTATTCGTTTGTACCAATAGATAATAAGAAATTTCGTGCATTACTCAAAATCGAGTTTTGAAGGGTCACACGCATAGATGAAAAACTTCTTATTATATTTTTTCCATTTGACAATTTCGAGTTTTGAATGGTAATATCATTGCCACTTGTTTCTAGTACAGTTCCTACTGTGTTTAGATTCGATAGCATATTTCCAAAATCGCAATTTTTGAGTGTTACATCATTGATTACAATATGATCACCATCTACATACATTCCTATGTTATCTTGCCCAAAGGCCTCTACAAGTGGCATGTTGTTGTGATCTCCTAATGCATAAAAAGGAAGTGGACCTCTAAATAAATCGTTGTCACTCAAATATGGAATTTGAATAACCCCACCATTGCCATCACTTACTTCTTGGGTTAGAGTAGGATAAGTTAAATGGTGCATATTAATGGTATAACCATTTCCATAAAAATCTTTTTGTACATGCAATCCTACTAAGATTTGGTCAGAAATAAAATTACTTCCACCCTTTTTTTGAATGTTTTCATTCCACTGACGAATAAATTCATGATTATATGTAGTTGTAAAAGCATAAATTTCTTGTTTATCTAGCTGAAAACTAAATTTTTCATTGCTATCATAATGGCCGAAACATTCCACATTATTGGCATTTAATGCTTTCATATTATCAAGCGATTCAAATGACTTCCTTAGTACTACAATTTCGCCTTCTTCTGATTGATTGGTACAATAAAGCAAATCATCATATGTGTAACAATTGATTCCCTCATCTACAATTTCAAATTGATATGTAGCTGGTTCTGTAATGCCATCTTTAACAAAATCTAATGTAAAATAAGCTAGCTCGTTTGTAGCCACCGCATTTTCTTTTAAAGTCAATTTTTGATTTTCTAAATCTATCGACTGAATGTTTTCAGACATATCTTTTAATACAAGTGTTTGTTCCATTGTAGCAGGAACTACTTTAATTTTGAAATCAATTGTAGTTGGCACTTTCTTTCCATCTTGTAAATCATATTCACCATAATAAATCATCGGATCAATATTATTTTGAGAGCCTTGAATGCTTGTACTGATTAAGATAGCCGCATTTTCATAAATGACTGCATTCATACTTCTAAATACATTTCCTTTTTCGTTGGAACAAGTAATCACAACTTCACCACAAGCATAAGTTTGCAAATAATAGTTATTATTCTTTTCAATTATTTCCGCATATTTATTTTCATCATTTGCATTTTTATTGCGAATGCTCCATACCAAAGCATTACCCATACTCGTAGGATAATCCTTTTGATTTACACCTGTTGCCTTTAATTCATATAAAGTATCACTCAGTTTAAATCCTTCCATATCATCGTAATCCCATTTGATAGATAATATATCATTATCAATCATATTGAATGTTGTATTAATAGTAACGACGCCAAGTAGAGCTATCAAAAAAGGAATTAACAATAAAACAATTAGATTTTTCTTCTTCATATTAATTCACCACATCCAAATCCATAAAAAATGATGCCATATGTTTCTTCACATAAAGTATGTAGGGTAAACCGACCATAAGCATAGCCACAATCCCCATCAAATATGCCAAGTAAATAGGCAACTTAAAATAAGATAGAATAATCGTTACCACAAAATAAATAATGGGTAAAACATAAGCATAAAGTGTTGATGCAAAATACGATCTAGGTTTACGATTACGAATACATAATTCCTCTTTTAGCGCAATGATATTGAAAATGGTCAACAATAAAACAACCATAATCAAACCAAAAGCGACAGTAGAAAAGCGAATCACATGACCTATCCATAACACCATAAGACTAACAAATAGTGAGGCTACAGACATCATAAATGGAATCAGAACCTTAATTAGAATTTGTTTTTTATAATCAACTGGGATAGTTTTCATCAGTTTGATTGTTTTTTTCTCCATTGAAATATATTGACTAGCACCTTGTGCAATGATCACCGAAAATAACATCAAAATCAAAATATCTAAAAGGGGAATAAAATTAGGTAACATGGCAATATAATACGCAAACTTACCCGTCATAAAAATGGTATTGAGCGCTTTTATGACCAAATAAGCTAGAAAAGGTTGTACCAATAATAAACCTGTAAAAGATAATGTATAGCTGGTATTTCTTGTTAATAAAAGCGCTTCTTTTTGAATCAAAGCCTGAGTTACTGTCACTGGCTTAAAAGATGCTTTTACTGGTTTCGTTTTGCTCACAATAGATATATTTCGTACATAGTGAAAAGCAAAAATAGCTATAGAAATCCCTAATAAAAACACACCAGATGCAATAGCCAAATAAGGGAATAATCTAGAATATCTTCTTTCTACAAAAATATCTGTTAAGAAATTTGTAGGTATTTCATATTTTCTCATTTGAATAAATCGATCTACTGAATCTTTTGTAAATAAACTATTGATATTATTAGAAGCAACCATATTGATAAATAAGTTAAGGATATTCGAATATATATAACATCCCACAAATAATATGACAATAACTAAAATAAACTGAACAAGCAAATGTTTTTTCAAAAACTTTTGTGTAACCCAAAGTGGATACACTAAAAGTAGTGCGATTCCTCCTTCAAATAAGAAAGAGAGAAATGGATAAAACAAACCCAAATAATAAAACCAAATTCCTTTATTGAAAATAACCCCATAAGCTACAAAAAGTGGATAAATGAATAAAATACTCATTGCATAATGCGTAAGGAAAAGAAAAATCAGTTTTGAACCAATAATAGAACCATTACTAATTGGATGAACTGAGAGTTGTTCGATATCCTTTTCATCAAAAAATAATTTTCTTGCATTGAATAAATTTGAAACCATGATCAGAATAGAAATAATAGCCAAAAATAGATTCATAAAAGCAAGGGATGCTTGATAAAATTGATTGATTTTCTTTAAAATGGTTGTAAATAAAAATACCTCAATGGTGATAAAACAAGCGATGAAAAAAAGTATGATACATGTAGATAAAATTCGTTTGGATAAACGTTTTTCTTTTCCAAATAACAATTTAAAGTCTTTCACGAGTAGGGTAAGCATATCCTAACCCCCATATGTTTCAAGAAAAATTTTAGAAAGTTGCAAACGTTTGTTCGGATTTTTCTTTAAATCATATAAAGCTGCCACTTTACCATCATTAATAATGGCTACTCGATCACAAATTTTAGCAACTAATTCAATATTATGGCTGGTTACAAAAACAGTATTGCCATGATTGGCATATTCACGCATCATCTTCTTTAATTCCTCAACAGCCATAATATCTAATCCAACCGTTGGTTCATCTAAAATCCAAATTTTAGGACTATGAAGTAAACTCGCTATCAAACATAATTTTTGTTTCATTCCATGTGAATAGTCTGAAATAGGATGAGTTAAATCTTCTAATTTCAATTGAAGTCTACTACTCAAATATTTATAATTTTTATTAAAATCTACTTCACTCAAACCATAAATACTGGCCACAAATTCCAAATAGTCATATCCAGTCATTTCTTCATAGCAAATAGGTTCACTCGCTACATATCCAAATGAAGCCTTTGCTTCAATTGGATTGGTTTTGATATCAAAGTCTTTCAAGGCAATTTTCCCTTTTGAAAACTTTTTAGAACCAATCATACAATCAATTGTAGTGGATTTACCAATTCCGTTACGACCGATAAAACCAAATAATTCACCTTCATAAACCTCTAAATTCAGTCCTAACAGAACATCTTTTTTTCCATAAGATTTATGTAGGTCAGAAATGGAAATTGTAATTTTGTTTCGTTCTTCTTGTGGAATATGTTGTGTTTCCATCGAACTACCTCCTTAATTGAATGAACCAAATGGTATCCTTTTTTTCATCTTTTTTAAATGTGTATATCGTTTTGCAATCTGGGCACATGTATACTTCATCTTCTTGGTTCAAATTTTTATGTTTACATACTGGGCAATATTTGCTATATATATCTCGTTTAGCTTGGACTTCTTTCATACTATGCATCAACCAGTCAGTAATCATTTCATACTCTGATATGCGGTTAGAAAAAATAGGTTGATCAGGTTGTGCGAGTTGATATGTATTCCATAATGTCATCACATTTGTTTGAAGCACATTTTCTGTTTCCAATTCGGGCATTTGAATATCTCTTTCTGTTTGAAGAATCAAGCTATGTTTTGCAACAACATGATGATGTGAAACAATTAAATCAATATCGGTTAGTGCTTTTCCTAAAGCAATCTCTACTTGATAATCTTTGAAAAGGAAACATAAGTGACTATACTTTTGGCTTTTCTTTTCATCTAAAACAAAGTGATTATCCTTGAAGACTTTTAGAATAGTAAAGAAATAATACTTTCTAAAGTCTTCAAGTAAACAATCTTTGTCTTCATATTGAATAAACTTGCGATAAAATTTAAAGCAATAATGATATAAACGATCCTTTAGTAGGATGTTGGTAGGTTGAATTGTACGAAGTGATAAATTGCATTTAGAAATTTCTTTATAAAAATAAGTATTTTTAATATATCTTAATTTTCTTTGTAAATCATCTATTCGAACAAGTGTATTTTCGATGTTTTTGTTTTCAGAAATTTCAACATCATTTTGATTCAGTGATGGAAGCATATGCATATAAAATTCACTATATTTACCAAGTTCAACATCAATTAAATGAATCAACATACCAATAAATATATTTTCATATATCTTTAATTCATCTGTATATTGATAATGATGCACATACTCAGGAACCATTTCATAGTCTTTTTCTTTCCACAATTGGGTATCTTTAAACACTTGTTGAAAAGATTCCGTAGATAAATGTCCTGCAGTAGTTGCCCGTACAATAATGTCTTCTCCTTTATTGCTTAAATGTGGATGTGCGATGATAGAAGAAATGACACTTAAAATAAACGAAACTTCATTGAAGAAATCAGCATCTTGTTGAAAAGAAAAATGTTGTAAAGAATCTAGTTTAAGTTCATCTAAATCTTTATAAAAGTATTTGATACTTTTGTGTTCTTCTTGATACATATTCAGTTGTGATATTGTTTTTTTCAATTGTGATTCTTCAATGATTTTCATAATCTTACAACCTTCTCATTAAACTTTGAATTGTTTTTTCACTACGTTTAAGTACAGATACTCCATAAGTTTTTTGAATCAATCCTAGGAGTTCTTTTAATGCACCTTTTACATATTCTTCGAAACGTCCTTCAATTTTACTAATGACTTTTCTTGATAATAAGAAGTCTAGTGCATCTTCCTTTTTGCCTCCACAAGCCACGAAAACGGGAACGAGTTCAGCAATTTGATTTAAAATACGGTTACCAAATGTAATATCAAATTGATCATAAATATAATCACAAATGGTTTGGAATTTTTCATAGTCGACTGATGTTAATTGATAACTTTCATTCGTCTTTGCATCATGATATAATGTATCTAAATGGGAACGACTGATATGAATTGGACTAGCTTCTTCTTTTACAGTAAATGGCTGATTGCGATTATCAAAATCAATTGTAATCGCACGGTCATATACTTTATCTGTAATGGTAAAAGTAGAATCATCCTTATTTGCAGTTCCTACAAAGTATACGTTATTAGGAATACGGATAACGCCATCTTCTAATTTAGCAGGTGGAATAAAATTATATGGTAATTGCATAATTTTTAATTTCCAATCTGCTTCTGGATATTCTAAGACGGATAAGAAATCCGCAAAATAATATTCAATACGTGAAATGTTCATTTCATCTAATACAAAGAAATGAAGCATATCTGGATTATAATTGGCATGATATAATGTGGTTAAGAATTCTGTTTCTGTATATGTTTTAGCAAAGTCATTAAAATATCCAATCAAGTTAGTCTTGTCTCTCCATGTGGCTTGCACTGGAATAAACAAAGATTCTGCGTGCAAAAATTTAGCAAAATATCTTGGTAAACTAGATTTACCTGTACCACTTAACCCTTCTAAAATCATAAAGTGACTTGTACCAAATCCACTGACAAAGAATCGAATTGTATCTATATCAAAATACAATTTTTCCTCTTTGGCCAAATAATTTCTAAAACGTGTACATATATCATTCAATTGATAATTTTCAGTTTCCACTTTCTCTCTTTCATACCCATCATATTCTGCATCCATCATAGAAAGAGCAGGAAATACTTTTTCACGATCATCTAATTCTTCTGCGCTACGAACGATACTTTGTTCAGATGGGGCACTCCCCTCACTCACAACTTGTCCACTTGTAACACCATTTAATGTACCTGTTGTATTAATAGAGTCAAAATTACTTGTCACATCAATCTCTGTTTCATCCTCAAATGTAATGGGTTCATTCTTATCATATGCTCTAAACGGTTTGTCTACTAAAATAAAGTTGACAACAAACATCAATATGCCACCAAATAAAGCAAACAAAAGCACATAAATGCATGTAGCAAGTAGTATAGATTGCCATAAAAATAACATCACATTACCGATATTCTCAGCAGTAAGTGGTCTTTGAATGAAAATACCTACACCTACTGATAAAACCACACAAGCAAGAAACGATAATACATAAGAAAGAATCATTTTCCCACTAAAAGGTTTTTTATTATTTACAATGGCATATCGTTTTTCATATAAAAATACAGCTGTAAATACTATAATATAGATTGCTACAAGTATCAAACATGCAAAACCAGAAACACCACATTCAATTGATTTAAAGTTCAACATCCCAGCAATCAGCGCAAGGGGATTTTTTTTATTGGCAAGCGAATGTGATCCTTCCAAACAAAGCCCTGTAAAAATTAAGATGAAAGAATAGAAAAAGGCTAAAGAGATAGTAATTAAATTCTTTCTTGTATAATAGGGTTTACTCATATTTATTCTCCCGGTTTATCGTCTTTTATCACGATTTCTTCTGCAATCTTTTCAGAAGTTACTTTGTTTTGTACTTCTTTAATGATTGTCTCATTTGATTTTTCCAAATATGGGCCATCTTTGATTTCGGTTTTATCTACAAAACCATCTTCACCAAAACGATAAGCGTAGCCCTTATAATAAATTGTCTCAACATATTCCGCTTTTAATGCCTTTAATTCAACTTCACTACTATAATCTATTGCTTCTGCAAGTTGTTTACTGCGATTTTCTTGTGCTTGATTTATTTTTTTAGATAAATAGTCAATCATAAACAAGCAATAGATTAATGAAACAATCGTGATGATACCAGCATATGATTGTAAAAACATAATAAACATACCCAAACCATTGATTTTTTTCCCGGTATACCGACCGATGATATCATCAAAAGTTGGGTGGTATTTATCACTCGCATCATTGGCATCACCACGTGTTTCATATTTTCCATTTTCTATTTCTTTGATTCTATGAATGACATTGATTCCATCATCATTAACAAACGCAATTACATCATAACGGCTTAAATCAGATGCTTTTTCTACTTTTTCTAAAACAATAATATCGTAAGTTTGAAATTGATAATTCAATTTGCTATGGGTGTCATTTGTTATCAAATAAGAATTAGCCTTATTTTTCTCACTCATAGACCCCGATGCAACAACCATAATGGTTTTATTACCAATCATTGTTACATTGTGTTGAAAGCGGTTGATTAGCGAAAATATAAATAATGGTATAATAATCACCAAAGCCAGATAGAAAATCACATTTCGAATCACCGAAGTGATTTTTCTTCTTTTTTTGATGTGCTCTTGTCTTTCATAGATTACTTCATCGATTATTTCAATATCTTTTTTTCCTGATTGGATTTCAGCAATTTGTGAAGTCGCATAAGACTTGTATAATATTGTAAATATTGTCGCGAAACTAAATACCCCGATGACTGTAACTATGAGGGAAATAATTTCAGCTGAAGACATGTAATTTAATTTTCAATTAATTAGCTTTTGCGGAAACAACAACTTTAAATGAAGGTCCTTCTGCTGCTTCTAGTGTTGCATCGTCTACATCAGCTGCTAAGCCATAAATAGTTGTACGAAGTGCTTTTAACATTGTTTTTACTTCTTCGTCTGTCTTTGCTAATCCAGCTTCTTCTGTATCAAAATACTCACCAGGATTCATACCGCCAAATGCACTTCCCCATTTGAACTCAATTGTGTATGTAAATTCTACTTCAGTATCGCTTCCTTCAACTGCAGTTGGAGTTACTTTAACAGCACCTTTAGCACAGTCTGGTAATACAATATAGCCTGCAGTTTCTGCAGCAAGTAGTGCAGTTTTTACTGCTTCATCCATTGTAAGTTCTACGGTTAATTCGCCTAAAACAGTTTTAGGGGATACTTTTCCTGTTACAGTGATGACTAATGATTCAGCATTCACGCCATCATAACGAACACGACCTGTAGTATCATCTGCTTTGGGTTCAAACATAATTGATGATGTTGATAATGCTACATTTGTTAATTTTAAAGAACTATCTGTTACTGTTCCAACTGTAACATTTCCGTTTTGTTCATCTTTTGCATTAGTAGACATAATCCATGCGGCAAAACCTGTTGAAACAAGTGCAATTGCCATAAACACCATTAATCCAAAAACAATAATTTTTCTCTTATATGAATTTCTTGTTAATTTAGCCATTTTTATTTTACTTCCTTTCCAAATTATTCAGCTGGTGTAACTGTTAAAGTAACAGTAAATTTAGAATCTTTTAAAGCATTAAGAGCGTTTAAATTATTCTGTGCTTGTGCAGCTAATTCATCTGTATAGGACTGACTGTTATAATATTCAAGAGGGTTTTTCCCATTAAAAGCACTACCCCAAGTAAATGTAAATGTTACATGATAAACACCAGTTTCTCCTTCTACTTTTGTTACGCTCGCTGTTGGTAACTCACCTACAAGATTAGCCCCTTTAGCAGTATCGTATAAAGTATCGCCTGAAATTGTTGCTGTAACACCATTTGTTGCAGCATCTTTAGCGTGACCTTCTACATCTTTTAGTGTAACTACTAGTGTAACTTCTAAATTCTCAGCATAATTTACATCAGTATTTTTTAACCAATTATTTGCATAAGTACCACTTTTCCAACCAAAAACTACTGAGTTTTTATCATCTTTCCAAGCAGTTTCGACAGTCAATCGATTATCTGTAACAGTATCGACTGAAATGTTTCCTTCTACTTCTTTAGTTGTATTAGCTGAAATGATCCATGATGCAAAACCTACACCAATAAGAGCAAGACATGATAACAAAACTAAAGTTAGTGTTAATGTTTTTCTTTTCATTTTTAATCTCCTTTTTTTTCATTCGAATAATTTTTATGATATAATAATCATTTATTATATGCTTAATTATTATATCATTTTTTCACATATATGTCAACTTTTTGTAATAAATGAAAGAATATTGTCAATATATAGTTTATTATTTTTTCAAATATTACCTACATATGATGTAAAAAACAATAAAATACAGTGGCAAATCTAATCTCTATTTATTTGATTAAATTTTTAAATTACCACTGTTATTATACTATATGAAAACAAATATGTAAATATGTTTTTTATTTTTTACTTTGTAATTTTTTCCTATTTTGTATAGGAATGGTTAATCATTTTTTTCTCTTTTTATTGTATGCAATATTTAAAAAAAAGGTTAAAAAAATAAAGTGGTTCATTGAGATGAATCACTTTATTTCATATATATTTAAAATAGGAGTTATTTTATCCGAAGATACTAAGTAATAATCCTGCTGCTACAGCACTACCAATTACACCAGCAACATTTGGCCCCATTGCATGCATCAATAGATAATTAGATTTGTCTTCTTCAAGACCAATTTTATGTACTACACGAGCAGCCATAGGAACCGCTGATACACCTGCTGCACCAATCATTGGATTAATTTTTCCTTTTGATAATTTGCACATTAATTTACCAACTAATACACCACCAGCTGTTGCAAAACTAAATGCAATCATACCAAGAAGCAAAATCTTTGCAAAATTAAGAGCTTGATTTAATTCAGTAAGCATAGCTGTTGCACCAACGGCAAGACCTAAGAAAATGGTAATTGCATAAAGCAATGTTTTTGCGGCAGCATCTACTAAGTTTGGTACTACGCCTGATTCCTTAATTAAATTTCCTAACATCAGCATACCAATTAAAGCAGCACATGAAGGAATAAGCGTAATCACAACTACCATAACAACAATTGGGAACAATATCTTTTCTCTTTTGGATACTTTTCTTGTTTCAACCATCTTGATTTGGCGTTCTTCTTTAGTTGTAAGTGCCTTAATAATTGGAGGTTGAATCACAGGAACAAGAGCCATGTAAGAATAAGCTACCACAGCAATGGATGCACACAACATTGCACCACCATCTGCTCCATTCAATAATTTATTCGATAAGAAGATGGCTGTAGGTCCATCTGCTCCACCAATAATACCAATAGATGAAGCTTCAAGAGCATTGAATCCAAGAAGGATTGCACCAAAGAAGGTAATGAAGATACCTAATTGAGCGGCAGCACCAAGTAATAAACTACTAGGTCTTGAAATAAGTGGGCCAAAGTCTGTAGTTGCACCAATTCCTAAAAAGATAAGGGGTGGGAAAATTTCCCATTCAATACCTTTATGGAAAGAATACAATAGACCCATAGCTTCTCCATTTGTTCCATCACTATAAAGAGCAGGTGCTAAGTTTACCAGGAGCATACCTACTCCAATTGGAATTAATAAATAGGGTTCAAAGCCTTTAGAAATAGCAAGATAGATTAATACACAAGCTACTAAAATCATGACTAATCTTAGTAAAAAACTTGTTAAATCAAATGAACCCTCATTTAAAAATCCCATTTGCTTGAAGAAATTTTCAAATAAGTCTTTGATCATTTGCATATGAATTACCCGATAATTACCAATACTTTTCCGTTTTCTACTGCGTCACCTTTAGTAACGTTGATGGCTTTTACTACTCCACCTTTATCAGCAACAACTTCGTTTTCGAGTTTCATTGCTTCTAAAATACATACAACTGCACCTTCTTGAATAGCCTCACCAACTTTTACTTTTACATCTAAGATTGTTCCAGCCATTGGTGCTTTTAATTCATATTCAGCACCACTTGCAGTTGCTACTGGTTGCGCAGCCTTTGTTGCTGCTTGCGCAGGAGTTTGAATTGAACCTTGAGATTCACTCACACTTTCTAATTCTACTTCATAAACCTTTCCGTTCACTTTTACTTTATAAACTTTCATATTTTTCCTCTCCTATCCGATTTGTTTAATTGAAACAACCCTTACATTTTCTTTTGTTTGGTTGCGATAATCAATGGAAGCAACTAATGCTGCAACCATCATGTCTTCATCAGTTATATCTGCCATTGTAAATGCTTTTTGAGGAGCATTTTGTTTAGGCGTTACAGTAATTTTTGCTGGTTCCACTTTTTCTTTTGGAGCAAAAAACTTAAATAACGATACAATACCCCAAAGAAGTGCAAGCATACTAAATACAATTAAGATACATACAAGTGCAACAAGTCCAGCATCTCCAAGTGTAATATAACGAGCATATAAAATAGTTGCATCACTACCTGAAACAGCTACTCTTGAGCCTTGTTTTAAATTTTCTGTTGTATACCATCCTGCAAAAGTGAAGCCACTTTCTACCATTGATGGATATGAATATTTTCCATCTAATGCCACTTTACTATTTTCAACAAACATCAATTCATATTCTCCAGCTGGAATAGTAGATCCTGGTAAATAAAGTGCCGCTTTTTTATTTTCTTCATTCATTTGATAATAACCAACAAATGTATATCCCTCTTTTACCTCAGTAGTTGCTACAGTTGATGCATCAAATGTTTTTTTATCATAATTTTCTCTTGCTTTTTTACATCCCGTAAATGTAAATAACACAGTAAGTAATAAAACAAGTGATACTAATTTCATCCATTTTTTCATATCTTCACCTACCCAATGAATACTTCAAATTCTTCAACTTCATCTTTTTCTTTTGCTTGTACTGGAGCATGACGAGATTCTAAGAATTTTACAGCCACATTTTCAAATAATGCACATGATAATACATCTTCATCTGATTCTACAATCAAAGCATATTTTGCTTTCATTGCATCAAATTCTGGAGCAATATCATCTGCTGGACGATGCGTAATCACAGAAGCATCCCCAATAATTTTTTTACGAATATCTTCATCAATTGGGGCAGGTGCTTGACCATATTCACCTCTAAGATAGGCTTTTACTTCCCCTGGGCTCATTTTATAACGTTCACCACTGATAACATTCATAACGGCTTGTGTACCCACCATTTGTGAAAGTGGTGTAACCAAAGGAGGATATCCTAAATCTTTTCGAACACGTGGAATTTCATTTAGCACTTCTTCGTATTTATCCATCGCTCCTTGACCCTTTAATTGACTCATCAAATTAGAAAGCATACCACCTGGAACTTGATATTTTAAAATATTTGGGTTAGTAGTAAGTGCTTTAGGATTTAATCCTCCACTTGCAAGGAAACGATCTTTTATAACTGTTAATTTATCGCATGCTTGTTTCAAATAATCTAAATTTAATTTTGGATCATATTTTGAACCTTGAAGTACATATTCTAATGCTTCTGTACAAGGTTGACTGGTACCACCTGAGAATGGTGATAATGCTGTATCTACAATATCAATACCTGCTTCGATTGCTCTCATTACAGTCATTTCTGCAACACCACCTGTACAATGTGTATGTAACTCTAGTGGAATTTGAACCGATGCCTTAATTCTAGATACAAGTTCATATGCTGCATCAGGTAAAAGCACACCCGCCATATCTTTGATACAAATAGAATCAGCACCCATTTTTTCAACTTGTTGTGCTAAATTTACATAGTAATCAATCGTGTGAACTGGACTAGTTGTATATGATAAGGCGATTTGACAATGCCCACCATACTCTTTTTTGTATTTATTTGTTGCATCAACTGCACTTTTTAAATTACGAAGGTCATTTAAAGCATCAAATACACGAATAATATCTATTCCATTTTCTAATGACTTTTGAACAAATTTTTCAACAAGTTCATCTGAATAATGACGATATCCTAAGATATTTTGTCCCCTAAATAACATTTGTAATTTAGTATTTGGGCAAGCCTTACGAATAGCACGTAGTCTTTCCCATGGATCTTCATTTAAGAAACGAAGACATGCATCAAATGTCGCACCACCCCAAACTTCTAAAGCATAGAATCCAGCTTTATCCAGAAGTTCAGCAACAGGCAAAATATCCTCTGTTGTTAGACGTGTTGCAATTAGGGATTGATGTCCATCTCTTAAACAAGTATCAACAATTTTAACACCCATATTTTTCTCCTTCTTATTTTATTTTTGTAAAAATAGAAAACGCAAAAAGCATACTGATGTATACTTCTTGCGTATTTACCACTCATATGTATTTTCTGCGTATTCTATACATCAAAACGCTCATTTCATTTTCTGGTTTTCTTGTGTTAAAAAAACCAAATTTTGCAAAGTTATTATACTATAACCTAATTTTTTTTTCAATCAATGTGCTTGATGTTATAGAATCATTCATCCTGAATGCATTCTAATTAAATATATGTATTGTTTTATGCTACTTCTTTTGTATAACCTATATATTTATATATCCCCTGAGAACGTATATAATATATGTCAAACCCTTTATAGAAATTATAAAGATAAGCTCTTACTTCTGCAATATATCTTAAAAATGTTCTTTCCTCTAGTGAAAATTTTTGTTTAATCTCATCAGGTTGAACCATACCTTTATCAATAAATTGTTCGTAAATAAATAATACAATTTGTGTTTTATTATAATGCATACTTGATTTTAGCAATACTTTTTGAATTGAATACTTTGCTTTCCCCTTCTAAATGATATTCTCATTTAGTTTAACATGTCATTATGTCACTTTTTGTCACTATATTTTTTTCTTGACAAAATTATATATTATTCTATTAAATATATAAAAAATACTTCCACAAATCATTATGGAAGTATTTTTTCTTTCAATTTATTGATACGCTTATTTTGCCAATGCTTGTGCTACAGCAACAGCTACTGCTACTGTTGCGCCAACCATTGGGTTATTTCCCATACCGATTAATCCCATCATTTCAACATGGGCAGGTACAGAAGATGATCCTGCGAATTGTGCATCTGAGTGCATTCTACCAAGTGTATCAGTAAAGCCGTATGAAGCAGGACCTGCTGCCATATTATCTGGATGAAGTGTACGACCAGTTCCACCACCTGATGCTACTGAGAAATACTTTTTACCAAGTTCAATACATTCTTTTTTATATGTACCAGCAACAGGATGTTGGAAACGAGTTGGATTCGTTGAGTTACCAGTGATAGATACATCTACACCTTCTAAGTGCATAATCGCAACACCTTCACGTACATCATCTGCACCATAGCAGTTAACAAGTGATCTTTCTCCATCAGAATATTTTGTACGAGATACTACTTCTAGTTTACCTGTTGTATAATCAAATTTTGTTTCAACATGCGTAAATCCATTGATTCGAGAAATGATTTTTGCAGCATCTTTTCCAAGACCATTCAAAATTACACGAAGTGGATCTTTTCTGACTTTATTTGCTGTTTTAGCAATACCAATTGCACCTTCTGCTGCTGCAAAAGATTCATGACCTGCTAAGAAAGCAAAACATTTTGTTTCTTCAGACAATAACATTGCACCAAGATTACCATGACCAAGGCCAACTTTTCTATCATCAGCTACACTGCCAGGGATACAGAAAGATTGTAAACCTATACCAATATATTTTGCAGCTTCACTAGCATTTTTTGCATTATTTTTTAAAGCAATCGCTGCACCTACAGTATAGGCCCAACATGCATTTTCAAAACAAATAGGTTGAATTCCTTTTACAATATTATATGCATCAACACCTGCTTGATCGCAAATCGCTTTTGCTTCTTCAATAGTGGCAATTCCATTTTCATTTAAAGCCTTGTTGATTTGATCTATTCTTCTTTCATAACTTTCAAATAATGCCATGATGTAACCTCCTATTCTTGACGAGGATCAATATATTTTGATCCATCAGCAAATCTACCATATGTTCCAGTCGCCTTTTTCATTGCTTCATCAGCGTTCATACCCTTCTTTAAGAAGTCTGTAAATTTACCTAAATTCATATATTCATAACCAATAATTTGATTTTCAGCATCAAGTGCCAAACGAGTAATATATCCTTCTGCAAGTTCCAAATATCTTGGTCCTTTTTCCTTTGTACTATATGCTGTACCAACTTGGCTTCTTAAACCTTTTCCTAAATCTTCAAGACCTGCGCCAATAGAAAGACCACCTTCTGAAAATGCAGATTGTGTACGACCATAGATGATTTGTAAAAATAACTCTCTCATTGCTGTATTGATTGCATCACATACCAAGTCTGTATTAACTGCTTCTAAAACAGTTTTACCAACAATTGCTTCACTTGCCATAGCAGCAGAATGTGTCATTCCAGAACAACCAATTGTTTCAACTAATGCTTCTTCAATAATACCATTTTTTACATTCAATGTGAGTTTACATGCACCTTGTTGAGGAGCACACCATCCAATACCATGTGTAAAACCATTGATGTCTTTGATTTCACGAGAATAAGTCCATTTCCCTTCTTGTGGAATTGGAGCACAACCATGACTTGCACCAACTTTTACACTACACATTTCTTTTACTTCATTTGTATAGTTCATGTTTTTTTCTCCTTTATTTTTTCATTTTAACCATAATATATTATAAACGAAATTCAATATTTTCGCAAATATTAAGATTTTTTATTTACAATCTTTTCTTAAGAAAGAAAACCCCTATATCTATATATAGGGATTCTTCTAATAACTATACGTATACTGTCTTGTTTTATATTTATCGGATTTTATCTGAAAGGATGCAGAGTCTATTTTGTGTACTGATACTCCAATCATAGCTTATCATATACTCACCATCAAAAGTATCATTGGGATGTTTTAAATAGTCCCAGTAATCGCATGGATAAATTTTATTGACATACAATAATGCTCTTTTAAATTCTACTAATTCTTCTAACCCATTCTCTTTTAGGGTTTTTCTTAGTTTCCACACCGCATCTCGGTAAAGTATTTTACTTTTCTCTAGTGGATAATCTGGCCAAAGCGAGCAAATGGCCTCTCCCATTGTCACAGTTGCTCCATTTCGATCTACTAAAAGAGCAAGCAATTCTTGACTTTTGGAAGATAAAAACAAAATAGGCCGATCATTTAAAAATAGATTAAAGGCCCCAAATGTTTTTATATAAATAACGGGCCGATTTTTTGCATTTAGAATTTTCATTAAATATTTATCCAAAATTTCAGGTTTATAAGGTTTATTACAAAATCCCAATAAATTGTGACCTATCTTTCTGCTAATCTCTTCTTTATCGAAGGCATATCCAGAAATAAAAACTATCAATATATCTGGTTGAATATGAATGAGTTTTTCTGCTAAATCAATTCCATCTACATCTAACAAATTGATATCCAAGAAAGCCGCATCTACAGTATGCTTTTGTGTATATTCAATACTATCTAACGGATTTTTCATAAACATTTTAATTTCTATATCATATTTATCAATCACATGGTATAGAAAAGTATTTAATGCCGCAAATTCATCATCTACTACAATTATTTTCATATATGTGTCTCCTTTTTTGGCTTAGCAAAACGAATTTCAACAATCGTCCCTTGGTTAATAACAGAATGAATCTTAGTAGTTGCACCTAACAATAAACTTAAACGCTCCTTACAGTTTTTAATACCGCATGCGTCTTGGCGGACATCTTCTTGATGAAATCCTACTCCATTGTCAATAATCTTGATTATAATTTGATTTTCTTCTTCAGTACTACTAATTTGAATCCAGCCATCTTCTTGAGTGGATAATTTTCCGTGTTTAATACTATTTTCTACAAAAGGCTGTAGCGACAAAATCGGCAACTGAAAATCAATTGTATTAATATCAAAATACAAATTCATTGTATTTCCATAACGCATATTTTCAAGTTGAAAATAGTTTTGTATATTGTCTATCTCAGATTCAAAATCAACTAAACCTTTTGTCTCTGTATCTACATTGAGTCGTAAATGTTGTGAAAATGTAGTTATAGCAATATCGCCTTTACCAATATTTTCATGATATAAATGTTGTATACAAGTCAGTGTATTGAAAATGAAGTGTGGTTTAATTTGTGCTCTCAAGGTTTTTTCCTTTATTTTCCTTAATTCATTTTCTACTTCTAACATCTTTGCATTTTCTTTTACGATAGCTCGAATTTTAAAATAGTTATAAATTGTAACAAGAAACATCAGAAAAAGTAATAAAAACGATACAATGCCTTCTGTACCAAACACAATCATACCTGTACCATCTAGTAACTCTAGTTGAATAACTCCAAACAAGAGAATCATAAACACACAACAAAACCACTTCGTTGTATATCGCATAGTTGAGTTCATACACACGTTTAAAAGTAAGTTCAAAAAAGACAAACCTAATAAACACATCGACATCATAACATATTCTCTAATACCAAAAAATAATTCAATACACCCAATACTCACTAAAATAGGCAATAAATTCAACCAAAAAGAGACTCGACTCTGTACACCTTCTTTTTTCAGCACCCATAAAAAGGATGCAAAAATAAAAAAGATGCTTAACAGCCACAACCGAGCATATATGCGATAATCCACATATTGAAAAAATTGCGTCCAAATCAAACAACCATCTTTAGAGACAATCTGATTAAAAAATAAGGCAAGCAATAAAAAACTATAACAAATCATTTTCTCTTTTTTATAAGCACCTAAATTTAGTACTAGACTCATCATTAGAAAACAAAACATATTGCCTATCATAAATAGAATTAAAAATGTGATTCGGTTAGCCAAACGATGCGTCTCACTCGTAAATGACGCTCCTGTTAACCAAGGCGCGCTATAAAAGCCACCAAAGTTATGATGTCCCACCTCAATAATCAACTCAATGTCATAATTAGATTCAACTTGAAAAGGATGTTGATAAGTGGCTCTACCTCTTGAAAAAGATTGTTTTTCTTCCTTTGATAATTCACCTGATTGAGAAACCAATTGACCATTGATAAACGCACGATAACTTCCTCTATAATTATTTAATACGATAGAAAGCATTTCACCAGGATGAGGGTTTTGAATAATCAAACGATAAGAAGCATATCCTTCTTTTGGAATATCATAATATTCATTCCACCGACATGGCAAAGAAATCATGCCCGTTTTTTCTTCCATAATACCATCTGTTATAATCCATTGATTATAATAGAATTCCCATTCTCCTGCTAATAAGTAATCCACTTTACGCGTATTAATATCATATTTTTTCAAATCAATAGTAGCGTGCTCCACTTTTGGTATTTTATAAATATCTTGATAATGATGAGAAAAATATAGTATCCCAATCGTACTACTTATACAAAGGATCATTGCGAAAAGAAAAATAAATATCCTTTTATATGACAGACTCTTCATACATTCTCCTATTTATATCATCAATTTTATACATTTCTTATTATATCATATTGTGTGCTAATAAAGTGCTAATCTATATGTATAAAGCAGGTGATAAATTGATAACAAAAAGGACCGACATAAGACACAATGTCAGTCCTTTTCTATTATACACTTTTTTCACAAATTTGCTAGCATTTTAAATGCATATCCAATATTTACTATCTCAAGTATAAACAAATATAAATACCTAACCACTGGATGACTGCCCCTATTATTACAAATATATGCCAAATAAAATGAGAAACCTTCTTATCTATTACAAACGGAATAATACCTAGTGTATAAACAATTCCCCCACTTAAGATATATCCAAATAATATAATATTATGACGAATCATATTAGGTAAAAAGAAAAGACCACTCCAACCTAATAATATATATAATGGAAAATGAATAAATTTTAACCGAGTCGGACCAAATACCGCAATCAATGTAATCCCTATCACAATAATACACCACTGTATAATAAAGAAGATTGTTCCTATTGTACCACCGATATAGCAAAGCAAAATAGGAGCAAATGTAGCACCAATCAACAAATAAATAGAAGAATAGTCAAAGCGCCTAAAAATACGTTTGACTTTACTGCCATATGGAAAACAATGGTAAAGTGTGCTCATCGTAAACATTAAAAATAGTCCAATAAAATACATACAAGCACCCACATACTCTTGTACTGTATGGGATTGAATAAGCATTAAAATCAATGCTACTACAGAAAATAGACTGCCTAATCCATGTGTCACCGCATTACCAATTTCTTCTAAGACGCTACGATAGGGCGGATTCGTATGAGGTCTCCCTCCTTTTTGTTCATAATAATTATCTAAATCTTGTATATATTGATTTTGAACCAATGTCTTATGTCTTTTATAAGATTTTTTTAATTTTTTCTTATTGATTTGATATTGTTTTCTAATTTCTTTTTTTGTCATATATGCCCTCCTGTTATTTTTATACATTATCATTATACAAATATCTCCCTCTTTATTCAACCTATTCTTTTGATTTTGATATCGCCAATCTATATCTTCTAAAAGAGAGTAAAAAAAGAAACTCTCTAAACAAGAGAATTTCTTTCTACTCTAATGTAGGTTGCTTCTTTTTACCATTCTTGGCCAGTTGAATACCTTTGAATAAGATGGTTTTAATCATCCACAAAATGAGGAAAATAGCTGCACCTATAAAATAACCCGTAGTATCTAAGACAACATCTTCTACACAACAATTTCTACCCGGAATAAAATATTGAATAAACTCTGTCAAACATGCTAGATATAATCCAGAAGTAAGCAAAGCTAGAATACCTCTAATTCTTCTTTTTTTAGTAGAATGAATAAAAAATGCCCAACAAGCAAGAAAGCCATCTATCATAAAGAAAAGCATATGTCCTAAATATTTACTCACAATACGAGAAAGAGCACTTGTAGAAAGACCATCTACTTTCTCACGAATGACTTTCACTTTATAGACTTGTTTTAGCTCTTGAAAGCCATCATTTATAGTAATGGTCATCGTTGTATCACCGATTTTTAATCCTCGCATATAAAAGTAATTGACATCGTTTGGGTCAGTAGCAGAAAGACCAATACTGCCACACTGAATACTCATTCTTCTATACGTTGTGTTCCAAGGATAAGAATATGTAATTTTTGCCCTTGTATCATATTTTAAAACAATTGTACCATCTTCTTGAATCACATCGCCAGAAAGCACAGGTAAATTCAGTTGATTCTTTACTATTATTTCCTTAGCATATGTGACTTCTTTTTCTGGGTGTGGTACTGTAACAGTAAGAACTGCCTTACCTGCTTTTTTGATTACCAAATTATCACTACTTGTTACTCCCAATACAGATTCATCACTTGAAGAAAGGATATAATCAGTATATACGAAATCATCTCCATTTTTTAAGTATACTTTAGGATTTGAGCCAACTAACAATGGTTCATCAATAGACATGGGATTATTATTGGCATCCACTAAACTAAAAGCACTAATTGCTTCTACTTCGGTATGAGGGGTAATATTAAAATTCAAAGTAACTGATTTGCCATTACTTGCTGTACAAGTAATCTTAGTAGGTTCATCACCTGTTTCCTTTCGGGGGATGAATTTATAGTTATTGACTTTTTCTATATATTCTTCATCATAGGTAAATGTAACGCCTGCTTCTGATATAGCGTCACGCCCTGCAATCAATTGATACGTAAGATAAATGGGCACATCTTTTTGCCAATCATAAGCTTTCGTTTCTTCATCATATGTAGTCTTCCATTTGTATATTTCAAAAGTAAGGTCAGCAGGATATGTCTTTTTGAACTCTAAATCAACAATTTTTTCAAAATCTGGATTACCAGATGAAGTAATCCGCAATTGTCCAGAAGTGTTTTCTTCTTCCGTCCTTAATCCAACAATTTTTGAATTTCCATTCACTTTGAAAACATCTGGATTAAGTGATTCAAATTTAAGACCAGCATCTTCTGTAGTTTGTGGATATACCGTATATCTTAGTTCATATTCTCTACCTATAACATAATAGGCGGGTATATTCATATCCACATCTTCTACTTTTATCGTTTTTAAAGGCACAATTTTCATCAATGCATTAAACACTTGTTTGGCTTGTTTTGTAGCAAAAGTAATGACTGTAACTAAACAGATACTCCAAACCAAAAAGGAAATTTTTGAAATTAATCCCATCTTCTTTCCCATATAGACTCCTCTTTTTTCTTTCTAAACTTATATTACACTATTTGGGAGTTTTTTTCTATTTTTTTACATCTCTTTTTATCAACAAAAAATGCAGATACTTTCTTAGTACCTGCATTTTACTTTTTTAATCTTTTATCGACTCTATCATACTACTTCCAGTCATTTCTTTTGGAAGTGGTTCATCTAACAATTCTAACATTGTAGGCGCAATGTCTCCTAAATTTCCAGTTTTTCTCAATACAACATGTGAATTGGTAATGAGGAATGGAACTGGATTGGTTGTGTGTGCAGAAAATGGATTATGGTTCTCATCCCAAATCATATCCGCATTACCATGATCGGCTGTAAGTACCATTGTTCCTCCTACTTTTTGAATAGCCTGATATACACGTCCTACACAAGTATCTACTGTTTCTACTGCTTTTACTGCCGCATCAAATACAGCCGTATGTCCTACCATATCGCAATTAGCATAATTTAAAATAATGGTATCGTATTGCTCAGAAAGAATGGCATCCACTACTTTATCCGTTACTTCAATTGCACTCATTTCGGGTTGTAAATCATACGTTGCAACCTTAGGAGAAGGGACTAAGATTCGATCTGCACCAGGTAATGTTTTATCTACGCCACCATCAAAGAAATAGGTCACATGAGCATATTTTTCTGTTTCTGCAATTCTAAGTTGTTTAAGGCCTCTACTTGCGATCACATCACCATACATATGATCTAATTCTTGTAAACCAAATGCAATATCTCCTTTAACTTTATCTGAATAAAGCATCATTTGTACAAAACATAAATTTTCAAATACTTGATATCGTTTTAAATTGCCTTTTTCACTGGTTGCTTCTTCTGGATTGGTTAAAGCAACACTCATTTGAATAGCTCTATCTGGTCTAAAGTTAGCAAATATCACTGCATCATTTTCACAAATCGTACAACCTTCTGTGACAATATATGGCTTTACAAATTCATCAGTAATGCCTTCTTGATAACTTTCATCTATACCAGAAAGTAATCCTTTAATAGGCGCATCACCAAAGACAAGTGCATCATATGCAAGTTGGGTTCTATCATAATTTTTATCGCGGTCCATAGCATAATATCTACCACTCACGACACCTAAAGATACTCCTTTTACACGTGCAGCATCTAATTTGGTTAAATACTGTTTAGCAGACGTAGGTGGTACGTCTCTTCCATCTAAGAAAGAATGCACAACTACTTTTTCCACACCTCGTTTGATGGCTTGGTTCATCAAATAAATGATGTGATCAATATGTGAATGTACACCTCCATCAGAAAGTAACCCCATAATATGCAAAGTAGAATGATTTTGAATGGCATGTTCAATAGCATGAGCAATAGCTGGCATTTGATCTAACGTATGCTCACGACAAGCAATATTGACTCTTGTTAAAGATTGAAATACAACACGACCAGCACCAATATTCAAATGTCCTACCTCACTATTCCCCATTTGACCATCAGGTAGTCCTACTGCCTCACCGGATGCGCCAATTAAAGTATGGGGATATGTTTGAAATAAATAATCTAAATTGGGTTTTTTAGCACAAGCGATAGCATTGCCATCTTGATTTTCTCTTATGCCAAATCCATCCATAATAACTAACATAACTAATTTTTTTTGACTCATTTGATTACCTCTTTATGATATTTTATCTTGATGATAATATATATACTATAATATATTATACTCCTTTTGTTTTCATTTTTCTACTCTTTTGAACTTACCCACCTTGAAAACACATATTTATATAGATAATAAATTAAACCACTTGTAATAGGCCATTTTAAAACCAAGACAATGAGTCGAAGTGGCAATTTCACAAGCATACTTTCCCAACCATAATATAATGTCAAATATATGGAATTGATGACAGTTGCACTAATTGATGTAATAAACACAACAGCAAATAATACTATAATCTTGATGTCTTTTTGATAAAAAAGACCTCCCATAGCTCCCCAAACTAAAGTTGTAAACATCATAATAAAAGAAAAAGGAAAAGGGGAAAAACAAAGACCATAAATTAAATCAGCGCCAAGTGCACATAGTGTGCCATAAAAAGGTCCTGCAATGATACCCGCTACAAATAACGGGATATCCCAAAAACTAATTCTAAATTCACCATTTCCTATTGAAAAAAACTTCAATACAACACCAAGTGCCATCAAAATGGCCAACATTACTAATTTTTTTGTGTTTATTTTGAACATGTCTTTACCTCCATTGCACTATATTATAGCATATTCTTCTAGAATCCCCTTCATTTTACATCAAAATATCTCGTCCGCATTTTACAAATGATATATCTATTTTTTAATGGTATCCATAATATTTATTTTTACTTTGCAAATAATTCCTATACTAGATTGTTAAATTAAACTAAACTACCCATACTAGGACACTCAGTGCTGCTATCAATACTGTAAAAGAGATGAGAGCTCCATACTTGATAAATTGTAAAAAGCCAAATTTTATTTGAGCATTTCGTAAAATGGACATCCACATGATTCCTGCAAGTGCTCCAAGAGGAGTAAAATAAGCGCCAATATTAGATGATATAATCGCACTATAAATGCTTTCCGTTAAAAAGACTTGATTAGAAGAAAAAATAATGTTTTCAAATAACACACTCATTGGAATATTATTTAATGCATTGCAAAATAAATAAGAGGTAAGTCCATATGCATAAATGGTTGATTCTTTTGTATAACATAGGGTATCTAATCTATGGGCTATAGATTGAATCATTCCTCCTCTATCTAGGGCAAGTACAATCACATACATAGATAATACAAACGGAATTAACGACCAAGGTGCTCTTTTATATACCTTTATAATTAATTTATCTTTCTTGATGATGCAAATTACAGCCATGATCATCGTGAGTGACATCGCAGATATGAAAGCAATAATCCACATTTCTATATCAATATATGCGGATATAACCAATAAAATAGTACAAATCAATAAATGGATCAGACATACTATCATCAAAAATGGATTCAATTTTTGATGTTCTACTTCATCGGAGTATGAAAAGGGTTGTTGTAAAAAACGATGAAAAAGGAGTAAAAGCAAAAGAATTGCAACTCCCCCAGCTACTAGTGTAGGAAGTGCCATAATCTGAAAATAATCAATAAAAGAAATATGAAAACTACTTGCTAGAAATATATTGGTGGGATTACCAATAACAAAAAGCATAGACCAAGTGTTGGCAAAGATAAATTCAGCTACCAAATAAGGAATAGGATTGATCTTTGTATGCTTGGCAAAATAGCAAATAAATGGTGTAAATGTTAAAATAATAATGTCATTGGAAGTAAATACAGTCAAAATAGAAACAACAATTGAAATAGAAATAAATAAAGCAAACTGACTTTTTTTAGCCTTCTTTGTTGCCATATAAGCGCACATTTGAAAAAAACCTACTTCATCTAAAGCAATTGATAAAACACTCATAGAAATAAACAAGGTCAGTATTTCTAGTGGATTCATTCCCTTATTTTCAGTAACCATTTGTCGAAGCGTACCAAGTGATATGGGTGTAAATAGTATAATGCTCATTGCACCAATCAATGTAACCAACCAAAATGACTGTAATTTAATTTTTCCAATCTGGATGGATGGTTTGATGAGTATAAATAAGATCAAACAAATAATAGTAGCTATAGATAGAATTAAACTAAGATTCATACATTTTTCCTTCTTTATCTTGATGCTATTTCATTCATTCGAATATTATAGCATATTTTATCATTTTGAATATAAACTTTACAACAAAAAATAGTCCTATTAGTGAATAGGACTATTTCCTTTATTTTTTCTTGATTCTAAAATTTTTCATCTTGATATGATTTCTTCATTATCACTATTGGTATGCTCATTTTGCAACTTTATCTTTCTGATCAAAAATAATTTTAAGTGCACTTTTTTCCAGTCTAGACACTTGAGCCTGAGATATACCTAATTCCTCAGCTATTTCCATCTGGGTTTTATTATCGTAGTATCTACTATAAATGATGCCTTTTAATCTTTCATTTAATTTGGCAATACCTTCATTAATAATCATTTGATTGAGCTTTTGTTCTTCCGTTTCATAGGTATCAGCAATTTGATCAATCAAATAAATTTCATCTCCACCATTACTATAAATTGGACTATAAATGGAAACAGGTTCTTGAATGGCTTCCAGTGCAATAATTACATCAATCATATCCATCTCAATTCCTTGTGCAATAGTCTCAATTGAAGGTTCCATCCCATAATTTTGAAAATATTTTTCTTTAAATTGTAAAGCTTTATAGGCTGTATCCTTGATAGAACGGCTAATTCTAACCACTGAATTATCTCTTAAATACCTTCTAATCTCACCAATAATCATCGGTACAGCATAAGTAGAAAATTTTACTCCATGAGAAAAATCAAAATTATCAATGGCTTTGATTAATCCCATAGCACCCACTTGAAATAAATCATCTAAGTCCTCACCACGATTATTGAATTTTTTAACCACACTCAATACCAATTTCAAATTTCCTTCTACTAAAATGTCCCTTGCTTCCATATCACCAGATTGACTTTTTTGAATCAGTTCCATCATTTCTTCTTGAGGCAGGACCTTTAAATCTAAGGTATTTACACCTGTAATCTCAACTTTATTACGCATATTCTTCACCTTCCAAAAGAATTATGCGCATTCATTACTTTTTTTATGCAGCACTTGAAAAAGTGGTACCTTTTTTCTATTTTTCTCCTATAAAAGTAATCTTATTTTAAGCTATTTTCACTAAATTTTCTATATCTTGACGCATTTTTTCAATTATTCGTTTTTCTAATCGAGAAATGTAAGATTGTGATATACCTAGTTGATCAGCTACTTCTTTTTGAGTAAGTGGGGTAGCACCAAATAATCCGTATCGCATAATCATAATCTCTCTTTCCCGTTTGTTTAAACGATCTAATGCATAATATAGATTGCGAATATCTTCTTCTTCTGTTAATTTGGTTAATGCTAAGGTTTCCTCTGAGCTGATGATATCTGACAATATCATTTCATTTCCTTCCGAATCTATACTCAACACTTCATCTAAAGAATATTCTTGACGAACCTTCTGCGTCTTTCTAAGATACATTAAAATTTCATTTTCAATGCATCTTGATGCATAGGTTGCAAGTTTAATATTTTTTTCCATCTTAAAAGTTTGAATACCTTTGATTAATCCTATAGAACCGATACTAATCAAATCTTCCATATTAATTTTTGTTGACTCAAATTTTTTCGAAATAAATACGACAAGTCGTAAGTTGTGCTCAATCAGTTTATTCCTTGCTTCAATATCACCTTCTTTGACTAATAATAATAATTTTGTCTCCTCTTCTTCTTGAAGTGGTTGAGGCAATAAATTATTGCTATTAATATAAAAACAACTAGTATGCACCTTAATGCCAAATATTTTATCTAATAATCTTTTCAATAATCCTATCATCATTTTATCTCCTTTACCTATCTATTATAATGTGTAGACCTATCTTATTTTGTTGAAAATTGCATATAACATCATGAAATATCTCGGTGTAAAATAACCTGATATTCCATTTGATTCACAAACGCATAGACAACTAAATAAGACTGTCTTTTTGTCTTTAATATAGGTCCTATATATATATCCATTTGACTATTTCCCTCAATCGTTTGTATGACCAAACAATCTATTTTTTTAAATTGGCTATCTTGATATTTTTTATTGATATATATAATAGGCATTTCTTGATAATAAGATGTATTTCCTGTATCATAATATCCTTGCATATGGAGTGCTCCGATTTGTATATCGACTTGAAAGTGCTGTTCTTTTTGAAAGACTTTTTGATAGTTTTGTATAATATATAAAACGATAACATATACTAAACTAACTAACATTAAAATTAGACTTTTTACTTGAAATACAAATAAAGTACCAATAAAAGCCATTGTAAGAAAATAAAAAATAACAATTTCGATTATTTTAATCTTTATATTTTTAGGATGAAATGCCACTATACCAATGAAAATACCCGCGATATATCTTAAAGCAAAATAGGTACGATAAGGCAATAAATACAAAAAAAGAAGACCAACCGATAAAGAAAGTGCCAGTAATAAACGAATTAGACTTATTTTTTCTTTAAAGAAAAAAGCAATGGTTTTAATAAAAGCCAAATTGACTACAATGGTTGATAATATTAATAAATCTAGATACACAATCATTTATACCACCTCTATCTATTATACAAAAGAAGAATTGTTTTTTTTGTATAATTCTAGGAAAAATGTTGAAAAGATATTGACTTTTTGCCAAAATTATGCAATAATACTATAGAAAGGAGATGATGAGATGCATATATCTGAAATCAAAAAAAGTGCCAAGGCACAATTAAATGGAAACTGGGGGCTGACAATCGGCGTATATATACTGACTATGGTGATTCTAGGTGCGGTTTCCTTTACTTTCGTTGGCGCCATATTGATTGGTGGTCCTATGATGATTGGATTAACTACCTATTTTGTTCATCTTGTGAGAAAACAAAATAATGACTTTAATGATATGTTTTCAGGATTTAATAACTTTGTTCGAAATTTTTTGTATTACTTATTGAGTTCTATTTATATTTTCTTATGGAGTTTATTATTTATCATACCAGGTATTATCAAAGCATTAAGTTATAGTATGGCACCTTATATCATTTATGATAATCCTGATATTGATGCCAATGATGCTATTACTCAAAGTAAAAAAATGATGCAAGGACATAAATGGGAATTATTCTGCTTATACCTTAGTTTCATTGGTTGGTTATTGCTTTCAGTTCTTACATTTGGTATTCTTTATATGGTTTATGTTGGACCATATATGATGACTGCTCAAGCCAATTTTTACGAACAATTAAAAGCACAACAAAATCAATAATTTAAAGTCAAAAAAAGATTACAGTGACCTGTAATCTTTTTGTTTGATTCTTATTTTACTGGTTTAGGTCCAGCATTTACAATTTCGTTTGGCATATTAGGGTACTTTTTAGCAAAGTTATCATTGAACATTTGTGCAAGTTTATTGGCTTGTTCATCATATGCAGCTTTGTCTTGCCACATGCCACGTGCATCTAACATTTCGTTTGGAACGTTAGGACAACTTACTGGATAATCTACATTAAATACATCATGATGTTTGAATTCTACATTATCAAAAGATCCATTTAATGCGGCTGTAACCATTGCACGAGTATAAGAAAGTTTCATACGTTTTGCACCAGAAGCTGCAGAGCCTCCTGCCCAACCTGTATTCACTAAATACACCTTTGTACCATATTTTTCAAGTTTTTCACCTAACATTTCTGCATAAACAGATGGATCCATTGGCATAAATGGTTCACCAAATAGTGTAGAGAAAGTTGGTTGTGGTTCAGTAACACCACGTTCTGTTCCTGCAAGTTTTGAAGTAAATCCTGTTACAAAATGATACATTGCAGCATTTTTATCTAAACGGCTAATTGGAGGAAGAACACCAAATGCATCAGCTGTTAAGAAAATAACAACTTTAGGAATACCGCCAACTCCTGGAATTTGAGCATTATTGATATAATTAACTGGATAACCTACACGTGTATTTTCAGTTAAACTTCCATCATAGAAATCAAATTCACGAGTTTCAGGGTTCATAACAACGTTTTCTACTAAGGAACCAAATTTAATCGCATTGTAAATATCAGGTTCGTTTTCAGCAGAAAGGTTAATACATTTTGCATAACATCCACCTTCAATGTTAAATACACCATCAGGTGACCATCCATGTTCATCATCACCAATTAATTTTCTAGCTGGGTCAGCAGAAAGAGTAGTTTTACCTGTTCCAGATAATCCAAAGAACACTGCAGTTTCTTCAGTTTCAGGATCCATATTTGCTGAACAATGCATTGGTAATACATTCATTTTTGTTAAAACATAATTCATTGTAGAGAATACGCTCTTTTTGATTTCACCAGCATATTGAGAACCACAAATAACAATCATATGTGCTTCATAGTCAATCATAATAGCAGCTTCACTATTAACACCATCTACAACTGGATCGCATTTAAACCCAGGTGCACATAAAATGGTGTAATCAGGATCACCATATACAGCCAATTCTTCAGCTGTAGGGCGAATCAATAATTGATGAATGAACATATTTTGACTAGCGAGTTCATTAATAATTCTGAATTTTTGTGTGTATTTTTTATCAGCTCCTGCAAAGCCATCAAAAATAAATACTTCACGACCTTGCAAATATGCTGCAACTTTTCCTTTAATTGCATCAAATTTTTCTCTAGAAATTGGACGGTTAACACTTCCCCACGCAATTTCATTATGAACGCCTTCAGTATCCACAATGAATTTATCCTTAGGAGAACGACCAGTGTACTTTCCAGTTGTAACAACTAAAGCACCAGTGTTTGAAAGTGTACCTTCACCACGACGTAAAGCAGCTTCTGTCAATTGTGCAGGTGTTAAATTACGATAAACTGCTTTAGGACTAATTATACCTAGTTTTTCGATTCCGTATGTTTCCATTTTTTTAATCTCCTCCTTGTATTTTCTTGAAAATATTATTTTTTGAATCATCTATAATATTTTTCTCAAATCTTAATTATTTTATCATATTTGCAAATTAAAATCAATCAATTGACACTTACTATCTATGCGTTTTATTCACACCTCTTATATCATTTTATACATATAAAATTTAAAAAAGAAAGAGATTTTTATTTTCTCTTTCTTTTTCTATGATTCAAACTTTTTGATGCGAATCGGTATTCGAATTACCGTTTTCCATTTGCCTATATTGCATTTTCTTGGGTCGCTTAAATAAATTTCATGATAATACCTGGATTCAAAATCCACTTCATACCCTTCTTTTTCTATATATTGGTGTAAATTTCTAATAGTTATTGGCTCATCATCATAGCTACCTATATGCATACATTGTACGCATATGCCCTCCTCATAACAAAAGAATTCTACCTTTGAAAAATTCATCTTTTTCTTCCTAGTTGCTTCTTGAATGGCCCATTCAAAGTCCGCTTTCGTCACAAAGTCAGGTAAACGTATCATTGAAATAAAACGGAATGTTTCTTTTTCCTGATAATCTATACCTATTTTTCCTTCTTGCCACCATAGTCCTTCTAGTGGAGGGATAACATAATCAAAATATCCTTCAATCAAACGACTCCCCAATTTACTCATTTTAATGGTGTATGCTATTGCATATAATAGACCAACCGATTGTTTATACTCACTGTTTTCATTATTGGGATTTCCCTTTCCTCTAACTACTATATAATTCATACGAGGTATCTCCACTATAGTAGGATTAGTTTTAGGCGCATAAAATGCTTTATACTCTTTTTTATAATCAAATGCCATATATATTTCCTTCTGCTACTTCACTGATATATATAAATAACAACGTGCCTTTTTATCCTCGGTATAAGCACCTGGTATGCCCCATTCAAAATCCTCTAGAAATGCCCGATGGATTCTATTCTCTTGTTGGTATAACCAGACCAATTGCCAAGCTTTTTGTGTGGCTTCAACTATATCTTCACCACTTTCATCTATTCTTATATAAGATCCTTTTCGGACTTGTTCTTCTATGGTCTGAAAAAAATCATTTCTTACTCCCATAATGGTCAGTTCATACTGCTCTGATGTATTAGATTCATAGTGATAATATTTGGCAATTGGTAATATTTTTTTCTGTATTTTTTTCTCATTATCAAATAGAAGGGGTAATTTGCCACTAGATATATCTTGCCATAATGCATTTATTTGTTCTATCCCCTCTAAAGCGTTACTGATTTTAATACTCACACTTTCTAATCTATAACTCATCACTTCTTTCCTCCTTGTTGCATTTCATTATATGTTTTGATATGTTTTTTCAATTTTTTCATAGCCCATTCATAATGCGCCGATGTTACTGAGATACAATAGCTCCCAATATTAGTGGTTCCTGTCCAGTCGTAATACTTTTTTGTAAATAGTTCTTCTTGACTGAGATGTTCAATCCATTCAATCACTTGATTATGACTTTGTTTTAGCATCTGGTAAGCTTGTTCGTATGATGTCTGTTGATGTTTTTCAACAAAGTCAATATTCATTTTTGGGTATGTTTTCCAGTTATATGGATAAGGTAAAAAAGAACATCTCATTTGATGCATATTGATATCTAACCATTTGATACATAACATATGCCATTCATATAGATGAATGAAAACGTCTTTTACGCTCCTATCCCTATCTTCAAAAACAAAGGTTGCACATTTCTCTTCTTCACTCATTTGATCAACAAAACGATATAACCGAAGGAAGTTTGACTTTGCTACTGCTAATAATTCTTCTTTGTTAGTTGGTCTTGCCATAATGATACCTCCTTCTTCTATTATACCATAACAAATATGACAACATTATGTCATATTTTATAAAAAGATTGAATTTTTTCTACTTGTCTTAACAACTCATCTTGAATGCACTTTGGTTCTAGTACTCGTAATCCCTCCCCAAAGGTGAGCAAATATCCATAAATCCATGCATCATGAGGTAAATCTATTTCGACAATTAAATTTTTTTCTTCATCTTCACGAATACAACTCAAGTCAAATTCATCATAAACTCGGTATGCAAGGTGTTTTGAAACCCACAATTGAAGATGAATCAAATGCGTATGCTGTTCTTGACTATCCAGAGGAGGCGCTATATATCTTGATTCATCAAATGATACAGAAAGAATTTCAACATCTATCATTCTGTTTAGTTTAAAAATGCGATAATCTTTCTTAGATAAACAATAGGCTTGTACATACCAAGCATTTGATTTTAATACAAATTTTAAAGGGTATACCCTACGATCTGTAGTTTGTCCATAAGAACTTACATATGAAAAAGAGAGCGTGAGATGCTTTAAAATAGCCTCTTTTACAACATTAAATTTCGTCTGGTCAGATAATGCATTCCCCCATCTTGAAAAATCAATCTCAATCCAATTGGTTCTAGGCTTTTGAAATAATGATGCTAATTTAGAAAGGGTTTCATCCAAATCTATATTTTGGGTAGAGACTATACTTTGCAAAGCAAAAAGAATATGACTTTGTTCTTCTTCTGTTAAATGGGTTTTATTTAACACGTAATCACTCGGTAAAAAAACACCGCCATTTTGACCACGAATGGTTTGAACAGGGATACCCGCGGTGAGTAATACATCTAAATCACGCATAATGGTTCGCTCTGAAACCTCAAAGTGTTTAGCTAGTTCTACTGTTGTAACGATTGGTTTTTCCAGCAATATATATATCATTTCAAATAATCTACTCGTTTTCATGATTATTTCTCCTTTGTTTGACAAATATATCAAATAAAAAGATGTAAACACTTCTGCATTTACATCTTCATTCTCAATTTTGCTTTATTTAAAACGGTTTTGAAGCCAACTTGGTACTTTTGTTTCCTTTGGCGTTTCTTTAGTTGTACCCGTTCCTACATAAGGTGTTCTCGGTGCTTCTGTTGGTACTACTCTTGGTGACTCATATTGAGGTTGTTGTGGTTTTATGTTTTCATTGGCTTTTGCAGTAGAGTCAAATCCTGTAGCAATAACTGTAACAATTACCTCACCATTAAGCTCTAAATTAAATCCTGTACCATAAATAATATCAATTTCAGTAGATGATGCATTACGAATTTCAGACACAATTTCTTGTACTTCCTTCATCGTAATATCTGGATCACTTGTAATTTGAATAATGGCATCCGTTGCGCCATTGATATCTACTTCTAATAAAGGGCTACTAATGGCTTGACGAGCAGCTGTAATAGCACGATTGGGTCCACTAGCCTTACCAATACCCATTAATGCTGTACCCTTACCAAATAAAACTGCTTTAACGTCCGCAAAGTCAACATTTACCAATCCTGGTAATGTAATCATTTCTGATATACCTTGTACACCACGACGAAGCACTTCATCTGCTTCACTAAATGCTTCTAAATAAGTTGTATTGGTACCAATAATTTCTAATAATTTATCGTTTGGTACCACAACCAATGTATCTACATAAGGACGCATTTGCTCAATACCAGTCAAGGCTTGTTGCATTCTTCTTTTTCCCTCAAAACTAAATGGTTTAGTTACAATTCCTACTACAACACATCCAGCCTCTTTTGCATATCTAGCAATAACAGGGGCAGCACCTGTACCAGTACCTCCACCCATACCTGCAGTAATAAATACCAAATCCGTATTTTCTAAGATTTCTCTAATTTCTGCTTCTGACTCTTCTGCGGCACGTCTACCTACATCAGGATTGGCACCAGCTCCAAGTCCTTTTGTCAGCTCTGTCCCGATTGGAATTTTGTGTTCAGCCTTAGATAAACGCAAAACTTGGCAGTCTGTATTAATAGATATATATTCTACGCCTGTTACATCATTATCAATCATTCGGTTTACGGCATTTCCACCACCGCCACCTACACCAATTACCTTTAAAACTGGTTTTGCTGAAAGCATATCCTGGGCATGATTCATCATAAATTCCTCCTTTTGTGCCGTTATTATAGCACAATTTCTTGATTAATTCAACTATTTACTTTATATTTCCAATTCTCATTACATCACGAGCAATCATTAATTCCTCATTTGTTGGAATAACTAAAACTTTAATTTTAGATTGTGGTGTAGAAATCAACGCATTTTCTCCTCTTACTTGATTGAATGTGGCATCAATATCAACACCTAATGCTTCTTTTAATCTTAAGCAAATATTTTCTCTTGTTTCAGGTGAATTTTCGCCAATACCTGCAGTAAAAATAATTGCATCAGCGCCACCCATATATACAAAATAACTACCAATATAATCGGCTACTTTCTTTTCTTGCATACGAAGAACTAAGTCTGCTCTTGGATTCTCATGTTGAACAGCTCTTAAATCTCTTGAGTCGCTTGATACACCAGAAATGCCTAAATATCCTGATTTCTTATTTAAAATTGTATTGACTTCCTCGGAAGTTTTTCCCTCTTTTCTACAAATAAAATCCACAATTGCTGGATCAATTGTACCAGAGCGTGTTCCCATTGGCGTTCCATCTAATGGCGTAAGCCCCATTGTTGTATCCACACATTTTCCATATTTTACTGCTGCTAAACTCACACCATTTCCCATATGACACGTAATTAAACGAAGTTCTTCAATTGGTTTACCCAAAAAAGCTGCTGCTTCTTGTGATACAAACTTATGTGATGTACCATGAAATCCATATTTTCTAATTCCATACTTTTCATACCATTCATAAGGTACTGCATACATATATGCTTCCTTATCCATTGTCAAATGGAAAGAGGTATCAAAAACACCTACATTAGGCACACCTGGAAGTACTTGCATAAATGCATTTACTCCCATCAAATTCGCAGGATTATGCAGAGGACCTAAATCATTTACTGATGCAACTTTTTCAATAGATTCCTTTGTCATCAATACGGAATCGCTAAAATGCTCCCCACAATGTAGGATACGGTGTCCTACTCCTGATATATCTTCTAATTTTGAAACAATCTTTTTTTCAATTAATATATTTAAAAGCATCTCTACTGCTTCTTGATGATTTTGAATGTTAACGTCAAATTCCTCTTTTTGATCATTGTATTTTATTTTAAAATGAGGATCATCGAGACCAATTTTTTCAAATATTCCTTCTGTAATAACTTTTTCTTCAGGCATCTCTAATAATTTAAACTTTAAAGATGAACTACCAGCATTTACTGACATAATTTTAAACATATATTTGCCTCCAACGTTAATTTTCTATGCTTATTTATTATAACACATCGCAAAAATTTTTTCAAGTAGTTTAACATAACATTATTTGATTGAAAAAATGTTCAACAAAAACTGACAAATTGCAAAAAATATCTTTTTCTGCTGATTATAGACTAAAAATTAAAAATAGTTACCCCTTAGGATAACTATTTTCTGATTTGAATTGTTTTATCTTTTCTTTCTGAATATCATCAAGGTTGTTGCAAGCGTGAGTATACTTATGATCAGTGTCATTGCATTTGCTTTCTTACATCCTTTGA
>JAMPAL010000008.1 GCA_023667245.1 Anaeroplasma bactoclasticum | reverse complement strand
AGATAGGGAATTTAATTTACCCTATCTTTACCTTATTCTTAAAAATCACCTGTTATAGCGAATAAAAACACACCTATTAGTAAAATCAGAATCAACAATACAAGAAGAGATACCTTTATAGCTGATATTGGTGTCTTTCCCGTTATTTTCCCGTTTTCACCATTTATAATAAAACGATATGATTTTTGACCAAACTGAAATGCGCCAATCCAAATCGGTACAAGTACATATTTGTATTTGATGTTATGATATAACGTTTGGATATGAATGTAGGATACTACATCATAACTATATCCCCTTAAAATTTCATTTTTAACAACCGTATTGATACGATTTTTGGCATTAGCCCAACCGTTTTCAAGGCGCAGTACATAATGCTCTGAGGCAAAACCTGCCAAATAACGTTTGTCATACACATAAGCATTATTCGTATCAAATGGGGAAATGGCATTGATTTCGTTTTGACTTATTTTTGTACCTGCATTTACAATTAAATCATCAAAAGTAACATCTTTTTTTCCTTTAATATGAAAATATCTCACTTCAGTAACAGTGCGAGCATTTTTTCCAGTGCCTACTGTTCTTGTATAATGCTTTCCTAGCTGTCCATCATAATCTGAAGAAGTTTCGGTATCAAATGTCCATACTGGTAGATATACTCCTCCTAATTGCAAGTGTAAAATTGTTTTCTTGACACTACTTGGTACAAAAAACTTTTTTTTCAACCACTTGCTATAAATTTCTTTAGCTACTGGATTAGAAATTTGAAAAGGAATAACACGATGAGGCTTGATTCCTGCTAGTTCATCGGTATCAACGACTTGATTGGAACCACAAAAAGGACAACGAATACTAATTTCACCAGAATCAACTACGTTATTTGCTCCACAATTATCACAATGAACCACTTTTGCTTCTTTATTCCACTCTGAATCATCTATTTTTCCCGCATTAAAATCGTTTTCGATATGGCTATGAACTCCCGTTATTTCTCCCTCATATCCACAGTATTCGCAATGTAAAACTGCCTTTGATGGGTCATATTGAACAGGTGCACCACAATTTGGACAACTATAGTCTTGTGCCTTACGATTGGCTTCATCAGCGATGATTTCTTGATTGTCACCTTCACTCATGCAACTACTCCCTTACAATCAATTATTCGGCAGATTTCCCACAATTGGAACAAAATTTTGCCCCCTCGCTAAGTGGAGATCCACAGTTCGAACAAAATGCTTTTTTTCGAGTATCTACTTTAGCACCACAATTCGAACAAAATTTTGCATCTACATGAAGTATACTACCACATTTACTACATACCATGGAAGGTTTATCCTCTGTAGGTGCTGCAGATTGCTGTGCATTTGTTGTATTGTTTTGCATTGCATTCACCATCGCTACACCAGCACCAAGACCAACTCCCATTCCTGCAATACCTGCTCCTCCAGCAGGATTATTGGCTGCATCTCTAATGGCTTGTGCAGTTTGATATTGGGTAAACTCGCCCATTACACCTCGCATAGCACCAACTGATGAACGTTGATCAATGGCCTTTTCAACTTCTTCTGGGAGAGATACGTTTTCAACCAATAGATTTACAAGTTCAATACCAATTTTATCAAAATCAGTTTGAATATTTTCTTTTACAGCATCACCCAATTCACGATATTTAGCAGGAATGTCCAAAACAGGCATTTGTAATTCACCAATTGTATCTGAGAATCCTGTTACGATAATACTCTTGAAATATTCTTTTAGGCTATTGGTCTGATAATCCCGATTAGTACCAAAAATTTCTCTCATAAATTGAGGCGCATCTTTGACTTTAAAAGAATACATTCCTCTTGCACCAACACGTACAATTCCAAAATCAGCATCTCTTAGACTAATTTTACTTGCTGTTCCCCATTTTTGTTGAATAAACTGCTTGGTATTGATAAAGTATACTTCTGCTTTAAATGGAGAATCAAATCCATATTTCCAAGAAAAAATCTTTGTTAAAATAGGCATATTATTTGTAGTTAATTTGTGTGTACCTTCTCCGTAAACATCACCTATTTGACCTCCTGCGACTAAAATAGCCACTTGTGAAGGACGAACAATCAATTGACAGCCATTCATAATTTCATCGCGATCTGTCATTGGATAACGATATACTATCGTTTCTGTTGATGTATCCTCCCAGCTAATTACTTTTAATAATTGTCTTTTAATAAATCCCATATTCTTCCTCCTATATTTATTGGTTAATTTTATATTGTAGTGTAGATTGAATAGCTGTTTTCCAGCCCTTCATCCTATTCTTTCTTTCATTATTATCCATTCTACTTACAAATACTTGTTCTACCTGATGTAAATGTTGGATTTCCTCTCTTGAATGAAAAACACCTGTTGAAAGACCTGCTAGATACGTTGCCCCAAGTGCTGTAGTCTCTTTGCATAACGGACGAATCAGTTTACAATTCAGTAAATCTGCTTGAAATTGCATCATATAATCATTCACACTGGCTCCACCATCTACACCTAAATATTGTATATCGTAATTAGATTCTTCTTGCATCACATCCATTACATCTTTGGCTTGGTATGCAATTGACTCGATTGTCGCTGCGATAATATGATTTTTCGTCGTAGAACGAGTGAGTCCAAAAATAGCTCCCCTAACATCATTATCCCAGTAAGGCGTACCCAATCCCACAAAAGCAGGAACCATATAAACCCCTTGACTAGGATTGTTATCTCGAGTAGATTTCTCACATTCAGAAGACATTTTAAAAAATTCCAAACCATCGCGAAGCCACTGAATAGCTGATCCCGCAACAAATACAGACCCTTCCAATGCATATTCAATCTTTCCGTCTAATCCCCAAGCAATTGTGGTTAACAATCCTTTTTGTGAGGAAATACGTTGTGTACCCGTATTCATAAGAATGAAACATCCTGTTCCATATGTGCTTTTTATACTGCCTGCTTCAAAACAACACTGGCCAAATAACGCGGCCTGTTGGTCACCTATCATTGACGCAATCGGAACTTTTTCAAAGGATTGATCAATACTAGATAAAGCTGTAGCGTATCCGAATATATGACTACTTGGCTTAACCTCAGGTAACATTGACATAGGCACATCAAAATATTTCATCAGTGATTCATCCCATTTCAAAGTATTAATATTATATAATAACGTCCGTGAAGCATTACTATAATCCGTAGCATGTACACTTCCTTTAGTCAATTTCCATAATAAATAGGTGTCTATCGTACCGAATAGCAATTCCCCCTGATCGGCACGTTTTTTTACACCTTCAACATGATCAAAAATCCATTTGATTTTACTTGCAGAAAAATAAGGATTAAGAACAAGTCCCGTTTTTGCTAAGAATTCACTTTCTTTATTATTTTGAATAAGACTTTCACAAATAGACTGTGATTGTCTAGATTGCCATACAATAGCATTATATACAGGCTTTCCAGTAGAACGATCCCAAATGACAGTTGTTTCGCGTTGATTGGTTATACCAATTCCTTTGATTAAAGTAACATCAATATTGCTTTGACGAATGACATTTTGAATTACTTGATAAACCAATTCCCAAATCTCCTCAGGATTTTGTTCTACCCATCCACTGTTTGGACAAATTGGATTAAACTCTATTTGATTCATAGCAATAATATTGACCTTTTCATCAAACAATATTGCCCTTGTGCTTGTCGTGCCTTGATCAATTGTTAAGATATATTGTTTCATTTTGTATCCTTCACTTCTATTTTCATTTATTATACCATATTTTCTTTTAAAAAACAACCCATAATGAGTTGTTTTTTTACTTTATTCTTTTTTTGTTTGTGCAACAACTTGTTTAGCAACTTCTAAATCGACTAAAATATTAAAGTCTACTTTGCTATCCAATTCTTTTGCTTCAATCATAATATCTTGAAGACGATCAAATCCCTTTTCTGAAAAAATAGGAGTCGTACACCATGCATTAATAGAGCGGTATCTCTTTACTACTTCAATCAAAATATCCAAATCTGTATCCATAAAGAAAGGTTGCACTGCCCTAGCAATCTCTTCATCGGTTGCTGTTTGTACAAATTGTTGTCCCTTATAAAGTGCTCTTGTAAATTTTTGAATTGTTTCTTGGTTTTTATTAAAATAACTAATTGATGTAGAATAAGCTGTATAGGTAATTTCTCCAGCATAATCTGCTACTGGAGCCAATAAATGTGCTCTTTTTTCCTGAACAATTGCTGTTGCTGTTGGTTCGAATAATGTGACAAAATCCCCTTCGCCATCTAAAAATGATCCAGCAAGTGCCGCAAATGCTACGTCTGTTCTTACATTTACCTCTTTAGTTGCATCATCTTGACCTACATCTAAACCGGCTTCTTTTAAGACATACTCTAGTGTCATTTCGGGAACACCACCTTTTCTACCACCCAAAATAGATTTTCCCTTTAATTGATCTAAAGTGAAATTCTCAATAGGTTCTCTGCCAAAAATGAAACTACCATCTGTTCTAGTCAATTGCGCAAAATTAATTAAATAATCGCTTTTATCCTTTTTATATAAATAAATAGTAGGTTCAGGGCCTTGCAAACCAATTTGGGCATCACCTGAAAGTAACGCTGCGGTTACTTTATCTGCACCATTTGCATTAATTAAGTCTATCTTTAATCCTTCCTCTTCAAAATAGCCATTGGTGATAGCTGCATATTGTGGTGCATAGAAAATGGATCTTGCTACTTCAACCACTTTTATTTTTTCTAACTTGTCTTTCTTACATCCAAATAATAAGACACTACTTGTTAACAATAACAAAAAACATAATATTTTTTTCATTTAATTCCTCTTCCTTCTTATTTTTTTCTCTATCCAATTGACAACTTCGTACATCAAAAAAGAAATTATGGCTAGGACAATCACGCCCATCATCACTAAGTCCATATTAAATACCTGAGAACCATACATGATTAAATAGCCAATTCCATATCTTGATACAATAAACTCACCTACAATGACACCTACCCAAGACATGCCAATATTGATTTTAACAATGCTAACAAGATTCGTTAGATTGGCAGGTAAAATGAGTTTAGTCAAAATCTGCCATTTGCTGGCTTTAAAACTTTGCAACATTTTGACTTTTTCTTCTTCTACTTGTATAAATGCACTATGTGCTGATATGATAGTAAGCACCAATGAAATGGAAATAGCTACTGCCGTAATCCCCTTAATACCTGTACCAATCCAAATGATAATGATTGGAGCAAGTGCAGTTTTCGGAAGTGCATTAAATACAACTAAAAAGGGGTCACATATTTTTGCTAATGTTTTATTCCACCAAAGAGCGATTGCAATCCCTATACCAACTAATGTTCCAATCGTTAATCCTAGTATGGTCTCTAGTACAGAAATACCAATGTGCTTATAGATTTCTTTTGTCTCAATATACCTTTTTAACAATGCCCCTATTTTAGATGGTCGACTAAATAAAAACGCATCAATAATTTCAAACCGAGAACATAACTCCCACGAAGCAAGAAACACCAATAAGAGAACGATTTGAGTTATTAAGACCATAATTGCTTTCTTTCTTTTTTCAATTAAATATGGATTATTCATTTAATAGCCCCCATATTTCATCAAAATAAATTCGAAATTCTTTTGACAATCTTTTTTCATAAGGTGTATTTTCGGTCGTATCCGTTATGATAGGAATAATTTTTTTGAGTCTAGCTGGTCGGTGACTCAATACAATGACTCGATCTGCCATTGCTATGGCTTCTGATATATCATGCGTAACTAAAATAGCTGATACATGGGAATCTTTAATCATTTGATGAATATCATCGCTTACCGTTATTCTCGTTTGATAGTCTAGTGCTGAGAATGGTTCATCAAGTAATAATACATCAGGATCAGTTGCAAGTGTTCTAATTAATGCTATTCGTTGTCGCATTCCACCTGATAGTTCTTGAGGATAATTATTGATGAAATCTGATAAATCGTATTTTTTCAATAGATCTTTGATTTTTTCTAATTTTTGAGCATCAATATCTTTTTTTATTTCTAAACCAATTAGAATATTTTTCCACACTGTTCGCCAATTGAATAAGTGATCCCTTTGAAACATATACCCAATATCTCCATCAACAATAATTTCTCCTTCTGTTGGATCCAATAATTTAGAAATAATATTTAGCAAAGTAGATTTTCCAGAGCCACTTGGGCCAACAATTGCTATAATTTCTCCTTCTTCTAAATCAAATGAAATATCATCTAAAACATCAAGTGCACCTATTTCAGTATAGAAAGTCTTTTTTACATTTTTCATCTCTAGCTTCTTCATTATCCTCGCCTCTTTCAAGTACACTTTATCATATTCATCAGATTCTATTTCGTGTGGGCAAAAAAACCCTGTTCAGTTTAGAACAGGGTGATACTAGATTTCTTTATTTTTCAATATGAGTAAATTTATTATATGCGCTAAATTATCCATTAATATCTAATCTTTCTAATTTGTGGAGTTTTCTTTTTTTCTTGTTCTACTTGATTATTTTTTAAACGTTCTTGTTTTAATTCAATGTTTTTCAATAATAATTCAACTCCAAGCATTGAGGTTAATGAAATAACTACCATACTGAAAGTTAACCATAGTGCCGTAGCATTTGTGATGGTTTGTCCATCACGTATGACATTACACGCTAAATCAGAATATTCAAAAAGGTTATAAAAACTAATTGTTCTTCCTCCAATACGCCATGAAACCTTAAAAATAGATAAACAAATTAAAGTTAACGAAAGAATCCACATTCCCATACAAAGAACGGTCTTTTTTCGATCGAGGGGCATACATGCTCTGCACATTACAATTAAAAGCGTAAGTGTTGCTGTGAGTGAAACTACGGTTTTAATTTCTGCTGGTGTGAATCCATAATCATTTGAAAGTAAATAAGTAAATATAATAGCAACTACAATACCAGATGCACCTGGAAGTGCACTTTTTAGTGCATTTTTCATGAAGTTTCCTTTGATTGGAGAATTATTACTTTGCAAAGATAAAATGATTGATGGTAATCCAATAGCAAACATTTCAACAATTAACAATTGCTTTGCCCCAGCAAATGGGAAAGTACCATTTGTAGTACCAGAACTTGTTAGTTTGAAGAAACCGACTGCAGTTAAAATAGCTAAGAAGGTCATGAAAAGAGTTTTTACCAAATACAACATAGCCGTTTGTTGCACATTATTGATAACTCTTCTTCCTTCAGCAACAACCTTTGGCATATTTGCAAAATTGGAATCTACCAACACCAATTGTGCCACACTCTTGACTGAGTCATTACCTGATGCCATTGCCACACTGCAATCAGCAGCTTTTAATGCAGGAATATCATTTACACCATCCCCTGTCATTGCTACTGTCTTGCCCGCACTTTGCAGTGCAGTAACTAATAATTTCTTTTGTTCTGGTTTTACGCGCCCAAATACAGTAAATTTTGTTGCAGCATCTATAACTTCTTCATCTTTCATGCCATCTAAACTTATACACTTTTCCGCATTTTCAATTCCTACTCTTCTTGCCACTTCAGCAACTGTCACTGGATTATCACCTGAAATTACCTTTACTTCCACACCGCTTTTTTTAAAGTATTGAATTGTGTCAAATGCTTCATCACGAATTTGATCTTCAATTAAAATCAAGGCAATCAGTTTAGGCATCCGCTGAATTTTGTCATTTTTAATCGGAAGTGTGGATTGAGCAAGACAAAGCACACGAAGTCCTTGATTGGCATACGCAGTAATTTGATCAGCGTAGCGTTCAAAATTGCTTTTCAAAACAAACTCAGGTGCTCCCATAATATACGTTTCTCCTTCACCAAAAGAAACTGCACTAAATTTTCGCTCTGAAGAAAATGGGATAACTTCGGTTGGTTTTAAAACGGGTGTTGCACCAAAATAATGTACCATTGCTTGCGCTGTTGCGTTAGTTTCTTGTAGTGCCGCATTCATTGAACTCATGATATTTTCAATACTAAATTTGGCTGGTTTATTGATAGTTTCATATTTGACAACGCTCATTCTCCCATTGGTAATTGTCCCAGTTTTGTCTAAACAAAGTACATTCACTCTAGCTAACATTTCAATACAATAAATATCTTGAACGAGCGTATTATTCTTAGATAGTCTAAATACGCCTACTGAAAGGGCTACTGAAGTGAGCATATAAAGACCTGCTGGAATCATTCCAATAATCGCTGCTGTAATTGGACGAATCGATTGAACATAATTGATTTTTAATTTTTGAATCATATCTGCAGTTGCTTTCCAGTTCACTTCCTTGATTTCCTTAAAGGTGACCCAATCAAAAGTCCATAAAAACATCGCAATAGATGTCAAAACAATAAATATGGCAATTACAACTAATAATTTTCGTAAACTACCTAAAATTTGTGAATTGGGTGCAGTGTATTTTTTCGCTTGTGAGGTCAATTTATTGATTTCATTTAATCTACCTACATGAACTACTTTAGCATAACTTGTCCCAGAAACCATAAAACTACCTGAATAAATCATATCCCCAACATGTTTTTTAATAGGTATAGATTCTCCTGTGAGTTGTGATTCATTGACTTCAATTTCACCCTCGAGTAAAACTGCATCAGAAATAATTTGCGATCCTGGAGTTAAAAAAACTACATCATCTAAAACCACATCAGTATCTAGTTTCGATACTTTCACACCATTTCGAATAACTGTTACTTTGGGATTGGTGACTAAACGTAACTTATTAATCGCTAATTTTGACTTTGTTTCTTGAATAATACCAATGATTAAATTAATTGATACAATGACTAAAAACATAAAATCAGTGATGGCGAATCTTTGATCGGTAAGTTCTGGATTATTCCACTTCATTGCAACTAACAATAAGATGAGTACAATAATATATAAAATATTAAAAAAAGTGAATGTATTTTTCCAAATGACTGATAAAATCATTTTAAGATTTTTTTCAAACGGGGATTGAATCTTTCCATCAATATTGACTTGAAGATGTTCTATTCGTTCTTCCACTTCCTCATCTGTCAATCCTTGTAAATAATTACCTGATTTTTGATAAAGCGGTTGATTTCTTTCTTCTTGATATACACCATATGTAATGTTTTTTTTCTTTTTGGCTTTTTTCTGTTCTTCTACTTTATCGCTTTGAGTAGGTACCATATTTTCTTGTTTTTCGTCCATGGTTCTCTCCTTTCACTTCTTTTTTTATCATTATAACACTAAATGTAATTTTTATAAAGTAACATGCTAAAAATATTTTTATCGTATTTGAAGTGTTTTTGATGTTTTCGTGATAAAATGATTTTGGAGGTATTATCTTATGAACTATCCAATTATTGGTATTAGCCCTCGTTTTTCCAAAGAAGCAAAGTCGGGTTATTCTTTTCTAAAAGTCAACCAAGATTATATCAAACAAATTGTCAACCGAAATGCTATCCCCCTTATTTTGCTTCCATCGAGTGGATTAGAGGCATTGCTTTCACAGTGTGATGGCTTTTTGATTATTGGTGGCGATGACATAAATCCTACCTATTATGGTGAAACAAATGAGAAGGGCCTATCTACAGGGATTGACCCACTGACCGATGAGATTGATCAAAAAATCATTCAATATGCAATTGAGCATCAGATTCCGACATTTGGGATTTGTCGAGGTATTCAAGCATTTGCGGCCTTTATGGGAGGAACGCTGCATCAAGATTTAGCTACCAACCAAATAAAACATCCTATCCCATTTGAGAAAAAGCATTATGTAAGTTGCGTAAACAAAACTTGTCTTACTGATTTGCTACCCGAAAAATTCCTAGTTAACACATTCCATCATCAGGCCGTTCATCACGTTCCTGAAGGGTTTGTCGTAACTTATCAAAATGAAGATACAATTGAAGCAATGGAGCATACACACTTGCCCATCTTTGGCGTACAATGGCATCCTGAACGCTATTACACAACCGAATCTGCCATTATTTTTGATTATTTCATGGAGAAAGTCAATGTATACAGAAAAAAACATATCTGAAAAAGTAATCTTTGATGGCAAAATTATCCAGCTTGTATTACGAGATGTCTTATTGCCTAACGGGAAAATTGCAAAGCGTGAAATTGTTCATCATCAAAAAGCCGTAGCCATTGTAGCTTTTGACGGAGACCATATTTTGATGGTTAAACAATTTCGAACAGCTATTGGAAAAAATATGCTAGAAATTCCTGCTGGTTTATTAGAAAATGGTGAAGATGCTTTAATTTGTGCCCATCGTGAACTACAAGAAGAAACGGGTTATGATGCAAAGCATATGGAACTACTTTGTTCTTTTTATCCTTCTTGTGGATTTACTGATGAGGAAACTTTCATTTATCTTGCAACTGATTTATATGAAAGTAAGTTACCTGAAGACGAGGATGAATTTATTGAGCTGACAAGATTATCTTTTTCTTCTATTCCTACTTTTTTATCCCAAAATCAGACTTTAGATGGAAAAACAGCTCTTGGTCTTTCCTTATTTACTTTATGGCAACAAAAAAAGAATTTATAAAAAAGGTATGATTTCACTTGAAATCATACCTTTTTACGATTAGTTCTTTTTATATTCTGCTACTATTTTTTCTACCAATTGACTTGGAACATCATCATAGCGCGCAAATTTACGTGTAAATTTGCCGCTTCCTTGCGTCATTGCCTTTAAGTCAATAGAATAATTGATAATCTCTGCCTCTGGAATATATGCGGTAATTGCAGTTCTTCCTAATTCAGTTGGCTCCATACCTACTACTGATCCCCTTCTTTGTGGGATATCCCCCATAACATCCCCTACAAATTCATCCTTTACTGTAATGACAACCTCCATAACAGGTTCTAAAATAGTTGGTTTGATGACTTTGCATGCCTCTTTAAATGAAAGTGCCGCAGCTATTTTAAAGGAAATTTCATTTGAATCAACGGGATGATAAGAACCATCATATAATACTGCTCTTACACCAATTACTGGAAATCCCGCTATTGGACCATGCTCTAGTGTTTCGATTAATCCTTTTTCTACTGCGGGGAAAAAATTCTTAGGCACAGCACCTCCTACGACTTCTGATGCAAATTCAAAATCTTTATCTGCTAGTGGTTCAAATCGAATCCAAACATCACCAAATTGTCCAGCTCCACCAGACTGTTTCTTGTGTCTTCCTTGAGCTGAACCCATCTTGCGAATTGTTTCACGATATACAATTTTTTGGTCAGAAGTAGTCACATCTACTTTAAACATATTTTTCATTTTTTCTAAGATATAGCCTATATGTGTCATACCTTGACCACCAATTAATAATTGTGCTGTTTCAGGGTTTCGTCTAATTTCAAATGTTGGGTCTTCCAAATTTAGTTTTTGCAAGGCTGATGATATCTTGTCTTCATCTTGCTTTGTCTTGGCTTGGATTGCAATATAAATTACTGGTGTAGGCATTTCCATTGGTGGATACATTATCGCTTCTTTTTTTGTACACAGTGTTTGTCCGGTTTGAATATCCCCTGATTTGGTCAATACACCAATATCTCCTGCGTGTAAATTTTCGATTGGAATTTGCGTTTTTCCCATAATGCAAGAAATCACGCCCACTTTTGCCATTTGATCTGTATTAGGTACATAAATCTCTGTTAAACCTTGGGTAGTACCTGAACATACTTTAAAGAAATTAATCGTTCCTAAAAAGGGATCCACTATTGTTTTAAATACGTAGGCAGAAAATGGTTCTACATCCACTGTATCTCGTAATATCAATTCATGTGTTTTGGGATTAAACCCCTTTGAAGGCTTTAAATCCTGGGGCGAAGGTAAATAATTGCAAATTTTTTGCAAAAGTCCCCTTAGCCCCATATTTTTACTGGCACAACCAATTAAAACTGGAAATATATCACAATTTAAAAGGGCCTTTCGCAATCCTTCAATGATCTCTTCATTTGTTAAAGTTTCACCACTAAAATATTTTTCAAGCATCTCTTCACTTTCGCCAGCAACGATTTCAACAAAATGATCGTAGAGTTCATCCACTTGATTCATATAAGTATCTGGAATAGCTGTTTCAATTTCCTCTTGTCCCATATACGCCTTTTTTTCAATGATATCAATATAGCCTTGATAATCATTTTCTGTACCTAATGGAATCACAAAAGGCACCGCTTTAGGTCCAACCCCATCTATTACATTTTGAATTACTTTTTCAAATTTTACATTTTCTTTATCCATTTTGTTAATAAATAAAAGGGTTGGTGTATGTCTTGTTCGAAGTTCATCCCATACTCTCTCTGTTCCCACCTCAATGCCTTTTTGGGCATCAATAACTACAACAGCCCCCTTCACTACAGCCAAATCTTGTGTAATTTCGCCCACAAATTCTTCTGATCCTGGAGTATCTAAAAAATTAATTTTATAGTTTTTCCATTCTACTGGAATAATAGCTGTAGATAATGACGTTTGTCGTGCTTGTTCTTCTTGCAAATAATCTGATACAGTATTCTTTTTTTCTACCTCTCCCTTTTTAGAAATTGCTTTCGTAAGATACAACATCGACTCACAAAGACTTGTTTTTCCTGAGCCCATATGCCCCAAAACAGCCACATTCCTTATTTTTTCAGTTGAATAGATTTTCATATGTAAACTCCTCCTTATGCCATCCAATTCTCGTTTTTGTAGCAGTGACATTAGTATTATATACTAGATATTGAATATTTTCAATTAAATAAATAATTTTTTTGAAAGCGCATACATTTTAATGAAAGCGTGTTCATTTTGTGTAAAAAAAAGAGAATTCTTTCGAATTCTACGCTTTATAATTTATAATAACTTTCAACATCCAAAACAAAAATGGTAGCACCATTAATTTTTACGCTTGCTGGAAAATTGGAAAATACAGTAAAATCGCCAGGTTCTCCTGATGCTACTTTCTTCTTCCGTGTTTTAGAATATGTGTTAATAATCTCTTTTACATCGTCTATCTTACTTTCATCTAACCCCACAAGTAGTGTTGTATTCCCACTTGGCAAAAGCCCTCCTGTTGTTGATAATTTTGTGAAGAAAAATTTTTCTTTTAAAAGTGCATTGGTTACCCCTTGCACGTCATCATTGCTAATAATGATTAACATCAGTTTCATATCATCACCTCAATTTATTTTATCATATTTTGACTAAAAAGTAAAGAAATAAGTCCCTTATACCTATACATACCCGAATCGAAAGCCTTTACATTGAAGAAAAACACTTTTTTTGATATAATAAGATAGAGAGGTGGATTATGCATTCAAAAAAAATACTGATTAATCATTTATTATTCATTCTTATTTTATTCACTTATTTTTGGACATTGTTTAGCTGTACTGTCCATAAAGCCAATTACTTGGACAATCCAATTGCCATTGTATATAAAAAAAATATTCCTTATATTATAAATACAAGATTGCAATGCTTTAGTCTAGAGGAATACGACTATATTGTTCCTTACTTTGATGATATCCTGATTGTAAAAAAGGACAATCTTTTTGGTTATATCAAGAATACTGGTGAGGTACTAATTGAACCGATTTACAATGAGGCTTACCCTTTTTCTGAGGGAAAAGCGATTGTCAAAAGAGACGGAATTACCAAAATTATTGATTTAAATAATGATACTTTGTATGAACTACCTATAGGTTATACTTCTATTAGTTCCTTTTCAAACGACTTGCTTGTAGTTGGTGATGGCACCCATCAAGGATATCTAAAGTATGATGCAGAAAGCCAGTCATTTTATTTTTTATACTATATTAAAGATGCACAGACCAACGAAATAAACTATTTCCCCTATGAATACTGTGGAAAATTTAAAAATGACTATGCTGTAGTAGGGTATACAGACACCTATGGCCAGTTTAAATACACGCATATTGATCAAACAGGAAAGCGTCTCTATGATTTAGAATGGGATTACGCAGGAGATTTTTCAGAAGGATATGCTGTAGTTGGTGACTATGGTCCATATGATGTTTATTACTGGATCAATAATGTTTCTACGCCTAGCACAAGCGAAAGTACAACCATTCAATCGATGAGTTACAAATATATTTCCCCAGAGGGAAACTATTTAGGGAGTAGTCGTTTAAATACAAGTGGTGAGACCGAAATTACACCTTATGTCTATTCTCAAGCCTATGATTTTAAAGATTCTGTTGCCATCGTTTCTAAAATGTATTGCTATCGCGATCGTCAATACAGTACTACACCAGTGTCTAGTGATGATTTTTATCACAATTATCGAATCATCAACCAAACAGGTGAAGAAATATTTAGTTATTTTTTAAGCCGAACCAATAATGTACGTCCAGGTGCAGGCTTCTATTACTTAGATTTGTTCCAAATGGATAATTATTACGTTCTATCCTATTATAAATCTTATATACAAATTTTTTATAATCCTATCCATGAATTAGATCCTTACACATTTAAGGAAGCAGATTTACAACTTGATTTAAATGCAGAATGGATTGACGATTATCTCAATGAATATACAGCTGGAAACCAAACACCTAATTATGTTAAGGATCATACTCGATATCCTTATAGTCAAACAGCATTTAAGCAATCTCAATATTTAGATAATGTCTATGTTGCTAAAACGCAAGTATTTAGCGGATATTATGATTCATGTGGCTTAATCATGCTTTCATTTGAAACCAATACGGAAAACAATTCACAAACACTTATCAAACAGTATGTTATTCCACCAGTATATGACGATATTATTTTTTAGAGGTGCAAGATGATTTCTATACATAATCTTAATAAATATTATTATTCAGGGGGCGAGCAATTCCACGCCTTAAAAAACATTAATTTAGAACTACCAGAAAAAGGATTAGTCTTTATTGTTGGTAAAAGTGGATCTGGTAAATCAACTTTACTCAATATCATAGGCGGGATAGATACCTATGATTCTGGTGAATTGATTATCGATGGATTAAATACAAAGGATTTTTCGAGAAAAGATTTTAATGCCTATCGTAATTCTTATATTGGTTTTATTTTTCAGGAATTCAATGTTATTAAAAATCTAACAGTTTATGAAAATATTGCATTAAGTCTACAGTTACAAAATAAACCTATTAAAGAAAACCATCAATTGATATTAGATACAATTGAAAAGGTAGGTCTAAAAGGAAAAGAAAAACGAAAAATGAATCAACTCTCTGGTGGCGAGCGCCAACGGGTCGCCATTGCAAGAGCAATTGTAAAAGATCCTCATGTGATTATTGCGGATGAACCTACCGGAAACTTGGACAAAAAAAATCGTGATATTGTTTTAGCTATTTTAAAAGATTTATCAAAAGATCATCTTGTGGTGATTGTTACACATGATAGAACATTGTCTGAGGAATATGGAGATATTAAAATTACATTGAAAGATGGGGAAGTAATTGAAAACTTAAAATTGAAGGAATTATCATCTTCTACCCCTTCTTGTCATCAGTTATCTCAAGTTAGTCCTGTCCAACCTTCCTTTAAGACGTCATTTATTTTATCTATGAAAAGTTTAAAGCAAAATTTATTCCGCTTTATTGTTGTTGTTCTCTTCTTTACAATATCGCTTGTATTTGCATCGACAACAATTAATTTATATTTTTCTGACTCTACTGCACAATACGTGGATTATCAATTAAATGAGCACAATCAATACATTACAATTAGTGATCAAAAAACCCTTTACAATCAAACTGTTCAAGCTGGTTTTTTCCAAATTGATACGCTTAATTATGAAAAGATGATTACTTCTACAAACGATGGATTTCGCATTTATAAGACAATTCCTTTCGATTTTGCAATTGATCGTCACTTAACTGAAAGTTTAGATTTTATATACCGCTCTTCTATTGAACATATTATCATTATGGATAATCTCAATGATTTAACTAAAGATTACGAAATTATTGACGTGCTCAATACAGATTCAAATATTAAAATTGCATGTTATATTACTGACTATGTCGCTGAATGCTTGATTCAAAATCATTATTTTGATGCACCCTATCAAAACGAACCTATTGGCGATTATTTTTCTAATAAATCCCTTGTTTGTGATGCCTTTACTTATCCTATTTATATAGATGGTATTATTCAAACTAGTTTTTCAGAATTCAAAAATCAAGATTTTGACAATCCAAATGTCTATGCTAGTTTTTGTGATAATTTGTCCTTTTACAATACTTTATTTTTTTCAACTGGATATTATATTGATGTTGTAGATGGTGAACAGTTTATTTCCACACAAAATATCAAGTATACGTATGATGACTTCATTTTAAGAGCCTTTGGCAATACAAGCAAGATTGAAAATATAAAATGCCAAGCTTATCAATCCAATTTAGACGCTCTACTTATAAAAGGAAATAAACCTAGAAAGCCCGCAAATAAAGAGGAATTAGAACAAATTGCTATTTCAACCGGTTTTCTTGAACAATTTCTTGGTATGACAGTAGACGAAGTTGTTTTCAACAGAAGTGATTTAAATCCAGTTGATGCACTGATTGACCCAGCAACAAATACACAAGGTGTTTTTGCGTTTTATGCTTACCGAAGAATTATGTCTAATTTTAGTTGTAGAATCGTCGGTATCTACGAGGATGAACAACCTACCATTTATTTTTGTGACCAAACAGAAACGAATTTATATTACAATTATTTAAAAACTTCCTATTCTGACTATGATAATACATCAAAAAATTATGGCGGTCTAATGACTATCCAAATGACTGACAATAAAGATACCAACTTAAAGTTATATCGGGTTTTAAAAGAGAATAATATTGTAATCGATAATTTATCATTTGTAAAATTGCAAGTTGTAAATGAATTTATTGATAGCAATCTTCTTTTATTTTTGGGATTATTTTTCTCATTATGTTTATTTAGTATTTTGATGATTTTTAACTTTGTTGTTGTCACTATTAAAAATAGCCAAAAAGATATTGGTATTTATATGTCACTAGGCATGAATGGCTTTAAAATTGCTTGTATTTATCTATTTCAAATCCTCATTGTCAGTGTAATTGCATTCATTTTATCATCAATTGGTTCAACTATTTTCTTAAAGCTATTAGACTTATCTCTAAGTGAAACTGCATCTACACTTATACAAGAGAGATTCGCTGTAAGTCTTGCTCCAATTGATTTTAGTATATTTAAAATGACTGGAAATGGATTAATGATTTCCTTGATTATTGCATTCTTAGCACCATTTGCTACAATTGCTATTCCTCTTCTCAATTTAAGTCGGAAAAAGCCAATTGATGTCATCAAAGTTTCTTAGGAGGTCAATATGATTAAACTTGTCAATGTAAATAAATACTACCAATCTGGAAATGATAAAATCCATGTAATTAATAATTTAAATTATACTTTTCCAAATACTGGTTTGGTTTTTATCCTAGGTCCTAGTGGTTCTGGTAAATCGACTTTACTGAATTTGTTAGGTGGATTAGACACACCTGATAGTGGAGAAATTTGGATTGAAAATAGACAATTATCAAGTCTATCTAAAAAAGAAAAGAATAACTACTTAAACAGTTATCTGGGATTTGTCTTTCAAGAGTACAATATTTTAAAAGACTTAAATTTATCACAAAACATCAGTTTATCTCTAGAAATTCAAGGGTATAAGAAAAAAGAAATCAAACAAAAAACAAAGCAAATTATTCATGATGTCGAATTAGATGGATTGGAAAAAAGAAAAGTATCCCAATTGTCCGGTGGACAAAAACAACGCATTGCCATAGCCAGAGCACTCGTAAAAGATCCTAGTTTGATTATTGCGGATGAACCAACAGGAAATTTAGATAGTGAAACAAGTGCTAAAATATTCCATCTTTTCAAAAAATTATCTCAAGACCGCTTGATTATCATTGTTACCCACGACGATGAATCAGCACAATTGTATGGAGACGATATTTTAAGAATTGACACCGCAAATATTGATCTTTGTAATGAAGAACAACCTAACATTTTAACTTCTTCTAACTCTCTTTCTATAACATCACCACTCAAGTCAGATCGAAAATTGTATTTAGAAAACTCGAAAGTGCCTCTAGCTACCATTCATCGGATTGCCTTTAAAAATATATGGAAAAAGAAATTTAGATATTTATTAATTATGATTATCGCTTCTATTAGTCTTGCTTTTTTAGCATTTGCTATTGAGTTAAATGGAGATAAATTGTATCAAAATGCCTATACTATGGTAAATAACAATAACCATTATACTGATATTTATCAATACCGACCTAGTCAGACTACTACTGCTAATGATTTTTATAGTAAATACGAAAAAGGGAATTTAATGGATAATTCTTACGCTATCATCAAACAATTTTCGCCAAACTTGATCATCCATAAATATCAAAAAGTATCCATAAATTACGCTAAGTATTTGATTGAAAAAGCGAATTTTCTTTATTCAGGAAAAATTGATACCATTATCCTTTTTGATTCTAGCAATTCCTATAAACTCATTGCAGGAAGGCTACCTGATAGCAGTGAAGCAGAAATCTTAATTACTGATTTTCTTCTAGATGCTTTTAAACATTTTGGTATATTCGATAAAAACGCGCAAATATATGATGTATTAAATAAACAAATTGATTTAGGATATGATATTGATTTTAAAATTGTTGGTGTGATTGAGAGTAATTACAAAGATTGGATTCATCTAAATCGTTTAAGCCTTTCTTATGAGATTGATCCTTACGATAAAGACTTCCAAGGATTTGAATATGATTACTTGATGATGAATTCCATTGTAGTTGGCAACAATTACTATGACTATATTTTGAATACAGCTTTTCAAAATACTAAAGTTTCAATTAACCAATATGAGTTAATTGATTCTAATCTAATGTCTTATCATAATCAACCTATTTTGGTCGGTACTGCACCACAAAATGCCGATGAGATTGTTCTTCCTTTCTCTTTGGCAAAAGATGTATTACACATTACTGATTGGCGATATCAATCTTATGATAATAATTGGAAATATAATTACTTGACAACCAACTTTATCAATCCAGGTACTTATATTCCTGTGCTCACAAAATACAATGAATTTGAAACAGAATCAGGAGGAGTAGAATTATTTGCTTCTGCTAATTTTAAAATTGTTGGTTTTACAAGTGGAAACGATTTTCTCGTTCACTCAACTGGTTATGCCAATTATAGTGAAACCATCCTTGAGTCTAAAGTCAAAAATGATGAAGAACGAATCATTGTTGAACTACCTGATGATCCTAAGCTATTTTTAAAACAATTTAAACAAGTTTATAATAATGATTATCATTTTGTCATTGATATTTTTCTTTATAAAGATCAAATTGAAAGTTATAACGTAGACCCTTTGATTGAGTTTGCATCAACAGGAGGATTGATTGTTTTTACAATCATGACAATTGGTATTATGTGGACAGTTATTTCAATTGAAATCGTTGATTCCAAAAAAGAAATTGGAATTATGCGTTCTATCGGTTTAAATGGAAAACAAGTATCTACTATCTTTATCATACAAATGTTATTTATTAATTTGCTCGCTTATTGTATTTCCATACCGCTTGCCCATTATGCTATTCAATATTTTGGAACTGGTATAACTGATGCCTTAGGTGAAATTCAACTTTCATTATATACTATGACCTATCGTACCCCAATTTATCTACTTGCTTTTGTAATCTTAATCACTGCTATATCAACTAGCATACCTTTATTTAAGATTATGTCGCAAAAAATAGTAAATGTAATCAATGATAGAGATAAATAAACCGTTAATAAAAAAGCAGTCAAGTGACTGCTTTTTTTCATAATTTACTTTTTATGATTAATTTTCTCCTCTAGTGACAATAGGTAGCGCTTCATATGTGCATTTATTTTTACTATAGGAGAAAAAATGTTTTGTTTTTTCACTCTTTCTATAAATGCTTGTGCTTGCTGTTTAAAATTCATCAATATAATGCTCTCCTGAATTCGAATCGCATAGCCCTTAATTTTGTGCATTAGATTGAGAGAAACAATCATATCAACTAAAAATATGCCAATATAAATTCCCATCATAAACACCCCAAGGGGTTGATTGACCACATATAGAGCGAGTGGGGCCAACCAGGGATAAATCCCGTAATAAAAGCCGATAGAAAATAGCCCCCAAATGAGTGAAAATAATGGACAAATGATACCTTTGTAATTTCCCCACTCCTTAGAATAATCCCATAACATAATATGGTATGTTCTCACAAAGAAAATGCCTGTAATGAGTTCCAATATAGTCATAATGATTGCTGAAGCAACAAATATACCTATCAATTTTAATATTGGTTCTTGGAACAACGATAAATCTAATTGACAAATACAATACATCATCAGGCCACCACATCCATAAATCGGGAGTGAACATCCATGCATAAAGCCAGGATTAATCAAGCGCTTATTCCGAACACTTCGAAAAATCACTTCATTTACCCAGCCAGCTACACAACAAAACATAAATACAAATATCATTTCTAAAAATTGTGTCATCTGAGTTCCTCCTAAAAAATCGGTAGTTGTAATACAAGTTGAATCAATAAATAGATTAGCGGAAAACTGATAAGACAAATGAGTGTAGATAACAGACACATTTGACTAGATAATGACGCTTCTGTATCAAACTGTGAAGCATACGTATTAACCACAGCTGAAAGCGGTGCCCCAAAACCAATTACAAGGGTCGCTAATGCAAATGGACTGAGATGAACAATCTGTAAAACCTGTAAAAGCAATAAAAGCAATAATACCACGAGGGGAACAAAAATTGTTCTAAGTAAAGCCAAGATCCATGCCATTTTATTCTTCACTGCATCTCCTATTTTTTCCTCACCCAAGACGCTTCCTACCAAAATCATTGCTAAAGGTGTGGTTAAACTTTTTGCTACATCTAATACTTGATAAATCGCAGGTAAAGTTTGATCAATTCTAAAAATAGAATAGTCAATCTGATTGACTGATACCTGTGGAACAATGTTTTGTGTTAACCATATCAATAATCCTATGAACATTGCAATCATAATGGGGTTTAAAATAATCTGACGAAGAGATGACTTTAGGTTCTTTGAATTGAAATGCAACTTGGACATCACCAGATAACAGTAGATATACAAAATAAAGCGAAATACAATGGTCACCATATTGGCATAAATCATAATTTCTCCTCCATAAATGGCTAAAAGTACTGGAATAGAGAAAAAAGTAAACTGTCCAACAGTCATCAATATACTATAAATCCTCCGTTTTTCTTTTCCAGTTCGGAAAAAAAATAACTGACCTATGCATAGAAAGAATATGTAAAGTAGGATGGAAAGAACCAAGACTACCAAATGTTCTAAGAAGGTCTCGGCATGAAAATCCGTCATGAAACTATTAAATGCCATTGCAGGAAGGGCAATTTTGAGTGTTAAAAAAGAAATTACCTTTTTTCCATCACGATTCAATATTTTATAATGACTTAAAAGAAAGCCCAATAGAATAAATGCTAATGAAGTGAGTATTGCTGATAAAAACTGTTTATCTTTGAGTATAGAAAAAATTGCTTCCAATATAGGACCTCCATTTCTTCTTATCTATTATATCATAACTATTTCTATATTTCAATCATTGCGCTAGCCGTTTTGTCCTTCCGTTTCTAATCTTTTTTTATTGGTGTGAATAAAAATAACACGCTCTCCTATTAATTCCAAGGTCAATATTTTTTTCCTTAGTGTTTCTGTATCCTTGCTAAAAGAAACTTCCGATTCTTTTACCGCAAGTCTTCCTTTTATTCCTACAATATCTCCTTTTTGAATATATTCACATGTCGACTGTGCAACACCATTCCAAAGGGATACCCGAATGAAATCTGTCTCTACATTACCTTCCATATTCTTAAATGGTCTTGCTACAGCAAGTGTTATTGTTGATGCTATAACCTCCTCATACTTCCTAAGTATTGGATTTTCTACAACCCTACCAATTAATGTCACTTGATTTATCATATACATACCTCCCCAATTGATGCTATCATTATACCCTAGTTTTTATTTTTTTCCTAATCATCTATCGGTTCTTTTCCTTGTACATGATGTTCTCTTTTTTCAATATCTTTGCTTAGCAATACTTCTTTTTTGATATAGAAATGATGTGCATTACTCCCATTTGACAAAGCAAAAAGAATAGAAAGTTTTTGTATTTTTTCATGATTTTGGCAAAGAATAAAAGTAAAGGATGTGAAAATATGAAGAAATATAATTATCAATATTATATTTTTGGTATATATTTGATATGTGGTAGTTTTTCTTTATTTGCCTCTAATTTGTCTATGAATATCTTTTCTTCTTATTCCTATGTTATCTTTTTTGCATTGCTCCCTGTATTGCTCTTATTTATTCTCTTTTATCCCAAAAAAAGTAATGTTTTAATGGCCATATCCCACCATCAACTCTTGCGTATCATATTGTATTTATACCTTATTTTAAGTAGTTTTTTTCAATTGTTCTCTTACATCAATGTCATTAGTGATTACTACTATCCTTTGACACCCAAATATGTCCTTTTTTTTCTCTTATTGCTTTGTAGTCTATTTATTGGTCATTATGGACTATCTAATATAGCCAAAATAGGTTTTGTTTTGTTTCTATGTACACTATCCCTATATTCAATCACTTTGTTTAGCGAAACCAAACATGACTTTTTACTTCTCCAAACCAATATGAAAACGACTATTCAACCATTTTATGCCTTATCGTTTATTTTTGTTTTTTTAGATGTTTTTTTGTTTTTTCTTCTTCTTCCCTTTGAAAAGGTGAAAAAGACCCATTTATTTTTGGTTCTTTTAGTGGGAATGATAATCAGTAGTTTATTTATTTTTGAAAATTATCTTTTTTTCCCTGATCAATTTTTTGATAATGTAAAATATCCTTATATATTCAAATATTTATCATATAAAAAATCACAATTCTTCGAACATTTTGATCTGCTTTATTTGATTTGTGTTAGTTTATATATGTTGCTACACCTTGGTATGCAACAAGAAATGGCAAGACTTGTTTTATTGAAAAAAAGAAAAACAATTTCCGCTTTTGTATTCCCAGTAATCCTGACTGTTTTGTATTTCTTTTTAAAAGATTTTAATTTTACTACACAAACGAGCATTTTATTCATGAGTGCATGTAGCATCTTGATTACTAGTTTCTTTATTTTTTATTATATTGTAGAAAGGAGAAAAAAAGTATGAATACAATTCAGCAATTTTTAGCCGATGCCCGCTTACAAGATGATGTTTGTGTCCAAGATGTAGAAATCGATCAACTTCACTATACCATCGTTTATGCTGTCCAATTTGTGGATATTCAAAAATTTAACTTTGAAATCAAACCCCACATTCAGCCATCCAATTATCAACACCTTACTCGTTTGTTTCTAGGTATTTGTAAACCCCTTACCGATTGCTCAGTATCTGAACTGGAATTTTTACTTTACAGTGGAAAAATACTTGTATTTTTTGAGGATGATAGATATCATTACTATTTTGAATTTACCAATAAACCTAAACGAGCCATTTCAGAAAGTACAATTGATCCAGAAGACCCTATGTCATCTAGAGATGGATTGGTTGAAGACCTTGATGATAATATTACCCTTATCAAAAGACGCTTAAAAACCAATGACTTACAAATTAAAAAATATCAACTAGGTCTTATCAATAAAAATAATTGTGCTGTAATGTATATGAAATCATTTCATGATAAATTGTCTTTACATACCATTTTAGAAAGACTTTCTCAATACAAAGAAGATATTGTCACTTCAATCAATGATATTGCTATGCTCTATCAAGATGATTCTTTACTCCCCCAAGTATTCAATACTAGTTCTCCTAATATTATCACTGATGCTTTAGTCAAAGGTAGAATTGTCATTTTTTTAGATAATTCGCCTGTTGCATTGATTATACCTGTTACACTATCCATTTTTACCAATTCAAAAACTTACATTAACACACCCAAATATTATGCTCTGTTTAATCATTTTTTTGTATTTATTTTCTTTGCTTTTTCTATTTTTTCAATGGGACTCTTTATTTCTATCATTAATTTTCATCGTGGAGCTCTGTCAATTGCATTTTTGGCTAACGTTCAAATCACTGAAAAAGGAACCAATTGGCCTATGTTTGTCGAAGTGATGATTGTTTATTTGCTATTTGAATTTTATCGTTTTTCAACGAGCCGCTCAACAAACAATTACATACAAAACATCATTATTATCCTTGGTGGTCTTTTTATAGGTCAAAATGCCATTGAATCAGGAACAATTGGTGCAATTATTCTTTTTCTTACCTCTATTTCATATATTGCTGTATTTGCGGTAACCAACAATACTTATTTGATTACTTCTATCAATATTTTTCGCTTTTTCATTCTGATATTATCCTATACAATGGGTATCTTCGGATTTTTGGTTTCTAGTTTAATCGTTACCTTTTATTTATACAAACAAAAAAATAACCATTCCTTTTACTTATATCCTTTTATTCCCTTTCAAATGGAAGACTTCAAATCGTATTTTGTTCCCAAGAAAGCATTAAAAAAGGTGACTGAATGAGGAAATTTTTAATATTGGCAATTTGTGCTGTTGCTTTTATCCCCATGCTCTCCAAAAAAACCGATTATATTGACGTTACCAATGTTATCTTTGTCAATAGTGTTGCTATCGACTATGACGAGGAAAAAGAACAATACATCTTCTACTTTTATGTCTTAAATAATTTTAATTTGGCTAAAGCAGAACTTTCTTCTAGCAATACCGACACACTTGCCTATGTTGCCAAAATTGAATCCAAAAGTTTTGCAGAAGCATCTAATGAAATTCGAAAAATGGCAAACGTATTTATTCATTACCATCATCTGAAAACGGTAATTTTAACCAAAAATTTTTTCAGCAAAGAACGGATTTGGGACTTTTATACTTTCATCAAAGATCACATTGAAATCTATCCTACTTTCTATGTCTTTACCACAGATAGCAAAATTGAAGATATTTACAATATTGAAAATCTTTCTGAAATATCAGCTTATCATACTATATTACTTAACCCCGATATCATTAAAACTTATAAACTCATTACTTATATGGATTTAGTAAAATCTATTTTGCTCGACAATTATACCTTAAAAATACCTCATATCTCAAGCGTAGAAGATGTTTTTTCCAAGCAGGGCGAATCTTATTTGGCACTAACCATTGATGGGTATAGTATTTTCTACGAGCAGGAATTGAAACAAACCTATTTATACGAAAAATTACCTCTTTTAAAATGGATGCTCGAACTATATAATGTGACTTACACCATAGATGAACTCAATCTCTATATAAAAGAGGGAAATTATGTTATCAAACAAAAGGGAAATCAATGTGTCATTACCTATCATATTTCTGGTACTCACATTCACAATTATAAAGATATTCCCCTGAATCAAGAAAAGGATTTAGCTGTTCAAAAAATGCTAACCGAACTAAAGCAGTTTAAATCTTTCATGGATGAAGCCAATATTGATATTTTTAATATCAATTATCAGTTTCATCAAGAAGGAGACTATTACAAAAATGTTGAAACCATATTTGAAGTTCGTTTGGATAGCAATTAAACTTCTCATACAAAAAGAGTATATATAGCATTATCATTGCGATAAACTATATATACTCTTTTTATTTTTTAGTTGGATAAATAGTAAATGTGGCTTTTGCCTCTTCTACAAAATATCTTCTCACATCTTCCACATCTGCTAAACTAATTTCATCTGCAGAACGAAGCAAATCAAAAAGTTCCAAATCATTGTGTTCAAATTCAACCATTAAATTAGCAATATATTCAAGTGAATTAAATCGTTTAATATTTCTAGCCTGATATAGACGTTTGAAACGATTGAAATCTACTTCTTCAATAGCCCTATCATGTATCATTTTAATCCTATTGCTAATTTCATCTATAAATTGTTCTGGCATTTGCGTATCCAAATACCAAAGCAAATGACCATAATTTTTTTCATAATAAATATCATATGCAAAACTATTATTAATTACACCACGATTTAGTAAGTCTTCATAGTAACAAGAGGATTCATCAAAATAAATATCCATGATCATTTCAAAGGCTAGTGTTCTTTTTAACATCTCATAAGACGATAACTCCTCATGAGGTAATTTAACCCCTATAGCTACTTTGGGGATTGTTACATCCATTTGAATATATCCATCTTTTTGGGCAACCTGTTCATTTTCTAGATAATATGTTCTTTCAATTGGCTTAAATGTTTCAAATACTTTTTTAGATTGGTTCTTTTCAATCCATTCAATCATATGTTTTTCATCAAAATTACCCACTAGTGCTAGCACCATATTTTGTGGATGATAAAAAGTATGATAACAGCGATACAGTAATTCCTCATTGATTTGTTGAATAGTTTCAACTGTACCCCCAATTTCATTACGAATACTATTTTGGTTATACATCGCTTTCAATATACCAAAATATTGTACGCTTTGAGGTTGATCTAGGTACATCAACAATTCTTGTTCAATAATGCCTCGCTCTTTGTCTACTCCCTTTTTTGTAAAGTGGGGCTGTTGTACAAAATCTAATAGTAACGAAACACATGCATCCAAATCTGAAGTAGTTGAAAAAAGATATGCTGTTTGTGAAGCAGTTGTAAAAGCATTAACATCTGCACCCCATTCTGCAAATAGATTAGATGCATCGCTTCCATCTTCTTGTTCAAACAATTTATGTTCTAAAAAATGAGCAATTCCCTCTGGTGTTGTGATGCTATTGTTTGTGTCTATAGGTGTAAATACTAAATCTTGTGAGCCATATTTAGTAGAAAAAATAGCATAACTTTTATAAAACTCTCGCTTAGGCATAAGATAAACCGTAAGACCATTCTTTAATGTCTCTACATAATACGTTTCATCCATTGTATCATTTCTAAACGTTCTCATAATGTCCCCCTCAACAAATAAATCGTATCCAATTTCAAAGCCTTAGCCGCTTCAGTTACTTCTTCTTTGGTGATATTTTTAACTTTTCGCACCTTTTCCTCAATGGTCGTATTCTTAAAATCCATAATTTCATTTAAGACCATTTGTAATCCATATCCAGGACGATCCGCTCCTTTATAGATTCCATTAATAAGCGCTTTTTTCGTTAAATCCATCACCTTATCATCAATTTCACCTTGTTGATATCGTGAAATAATATCCTGAACAACCTGCTTAAATTCCTGATACGCGTTTGCATTTATTCCCGCATATATGGCAAAATTTCCCTTTCTGCCATTGTAATCTGCATTTACCGAATAAGCAAGACTTCTTTTTTCTCTGATTTCTTGAAACAAGGTTGAATGAAAAAATCCTCCTAACATAGCCGAAAGAAGTAGCATACCATCATAATACTGATCTTTCATACGAATTTCACTTCGATATCCCATGAGCACAATGGATTGACGGTTTTTTTGTTCTTCTATGACTTCTGTTACCTCATGAATTTCTTTGGTTTCATAATCCATAAATTCTAGTGCCTCTTCTTGTTCATCTGGAAGGAGAAGTTTCTCAAATTCTGCTTTGATTTTTTCCTCTGATACTTCACCGATGACATAAATAATCCGTTTAGCATGCATTATTTTTTCATAAGCATGCTTTAGACTATCTACTGTAACTTGTTTGGCACTTTCAATATTGCCAATGGTTGGAAAACGACATTTTTCATTGGCATGCATAATATCAATAAATCTTCGAGTTGCATATTGAGACTTATTATCATATAAGCGCTCTAAATCTTGTATCAATAACTCCTTTTCGGTTTCAACCAATGTGGCATCAAAATAAGGTTGACTAAGTGTTATATTTAAAATTTCAACTGCTTTTTGAAATAAATCTACTTCGTGATAATTTAAATATTTGTCATTGATAGTTCTTACACAAAAATTCATACTTGTAGTAAGACCATTTTTTCCATAATTACAATAAAGTTCAGCACCATATAGTTCTTTTAAATAGCTACTTAATTCTTGTTCAGACTGATAAACTTGATTGAATTTGGTCATATAATTAGAAAGAATGGCTCTTTGTGTTAATTCATTTTCATCTAATGGACTAAAGAAAAAAGCGCCTATTGTTAGTGTTTTAAATTTTTTATCTGGGATATGATAAATGGTTAACTGATTCACTTGTATTTTTTTGATTTCCATTTTTGTTCCTCCAAAAGTTCATCTTTATTATGCCCTTTTTTTCGTTTTTTATGAAAAAAATAGAAAACCACTTGGTTTAATCAAGTGGTTTATTCAGCCATTTCTAAAGCAATTTGAATCATTTCATGAAATGCAGTTTGCCGTTGTTTTGAAGTTGTTTCTGTATGATTCACAAGAGAATCTGAAATAGTCAAAATACATGCGGCATTTTTTCCCAATACATTTGCATTGTGAAATAGTGCAAATGATTCCATTTCTACACAAACACATCCTTTTTCTTGGTACATTTTTTCAACTATAGAATCACCTTCACGATAAAATATATCAGAAGAATGAATTCTTGAAAAATGTGTAGGTATGTTTTTTTCATTAGCAATATCCAGTAATTTTTGGGCTAATACACTGCTACCTGATAAGACATCTCTAGTTTCTCCATTTTGAGTGAGCGCATAACTTGATTCACTATATGCTTCTTTCACGATGATGACATCAAATAATTTTAGATTTGGGTCATATGCTCCTGCTGATCCTATACGAATAATATTTTCAACTCCATAAAATTTAAACAATTCATAGGAATAAATTCCAATACTTGGCATCCCCATTCCTGAACCCATCACTGAAATTTTTCTTCCTTTATAAGTTCCTGTAAATCCATACATTCCCCTTACTTGATTGAATTGTTCTACATTCTCTAAGTATGTATCTGCAATATATTGGGCGCGCAGAGGATCGCCTGGCATCAATACTGTTTTAGCAATCTTGCTTGCATCAGTGACTTCAATATGTGGTGTTGCTTTCATAATCTACTCCTATTCATGTTGAATGTTTTGCATAATTGCTACGCCAGATGATGCACCAATTCGCGTTGCGCCATTTTCTACCATCACTTCTAAGTCTTGAAGTGTACGGACTCCGCCACTTGCTTTGACCCCCATTTCTGGTCCTACTGCTTCTCTCATGAGGTGAATATCCTCAGGTGTGGCCCCACCAGAACCAAATCCAGTGGATGTTTTAACAAATGTGGCATGAGCATTTTTTGCGGCAAGGCAACATGCTACTTTTTCTTCATCTGTTAAATAGCATGTTTCAATAATCACTTTCGTTGTCTTACCTGCACTCGCAGCAACAACCATTTTGATTTCTTCTTCTATGTAAGCATAATCATGCGCCTTAGCTTTACCAATGTTGATGACCATATCAATTTCATCTGCACCATTGCGAATGGCATCCATCGCTTCCAACGCTTTAATTTCTTTTGTATTTGCTCCTAGCGGAAAGCCAATTACAGTACAAACCAAAACATCTGTATTTTCTAGCAATTTGCTTGCTAAATTCACATAGGCAGGATTTACACACACACTTTTAAAATCATATTGAATAGCTTCTGAACAAAGTTTTTGAATATCTTGATCAGTCGCAGAAGCCTTTAATAAAGTGTGATCAATAAATTTATTTATTTGCATTTCATACTCCTATTTTTCAATTAAATCAGTCAATTGAATTACTTCATAGTGAAAAGTAGATATAACTGATTTTCGCATTTTTTTGATTAATTTTTTTGCTTTTATACTTTCTTTTTCTCTCAAACATTTGATTTGTGTTTTTACAAGTCCATCTTTGATTTCCGTCATATATCGTTCTACATATTTATAAAATATATGAATAGGGACTAGACTCACTAAGTTTTCTTCTTCTTCAATATGTACAAAATCCAAATGTGGAGGAAAGGTAGTAGGTACACCTACATGCCAGTTTACGCTAAAATAGATTCGATCGGTATTGTCTTTTAACACAATATAAGGTGAAGCGACAATATCTCTTCCTAATAATTTAGGCAATTCTTCTAATTTAGATTGACATTCACAAATTTCATTTAACATATCTTGGTCAACTTTATAAGTCACAATTTCAGGATGTTCCTCTAAATACTTTGCTCTTTCTTTTGGAAATAATTGTATCAAGTCAAGCATATTAAATTCACAAATATTGTTCATCATATCATGGTATACAGCGAGTTCAAATTTGGCACAAACTTCTCCAACTTGCTTTAACATTAGACGAATAACAAATTGTGGTACAACATCCGGCATTTCACAAACCAAAAAAGTATTAAAATAGTCAGCATTTAAGCGATACAAACTTTTTACCCTCGAACGTTTCGTAATGGAAAACCGATAAGAACAACCAAAAGGTGGGAGAAACAGATCAACAAAAACCTCTTCATCATTTGATGTAATCTTTGCATTCGGTATTTTATCAAAATATCCATCTATCAATTCATAAAAATCAATCGGACCCTTACTACGATCTTTAAAGAAATAAATTATCATTGTTCCAATCTCCTTCTTTATTTGATATGTTTTACAATCCTTTCACAACGTGGACATAGTTCACCTTCGTTAAGTGCATTGACAATCTGCCAACATCTACTACAAGTTAAACCTTCTGCAGCGCTAACAGCAATTTTTCCTGATGGATACTCATTGCCATCGAAATCACTAGTAGCTATATTAAAATTTGATACAATAAAAATTTGTTTTAAATCTACGTCTAATGTTGTGATGAGTTTTGCCACTTTATCGGTTGGATACAACAATACGGTTGCATTCATACTCTTTCCAATAATCTTTTGACTCCTTGCGAGTTCTAAGGCTTTCAATACATCATCTCTTACTACCATTAAATCTTCATATTTCGCAAGTAATTCTTTGGCATTCATATAGTGCACAGGTACTACCATATCGCATAAATATACGCTTTCTTGTTTTTTGCCAGGCATATATCCATAAACTTCATCAGCAGTATGAGGAATAATTGGTGTTAGCATCGTTACAAGAGCATAAAGCGTATCATAAAATACGGTTTGAATACTTCTTCTTTCAAGTGAATCGGCCTCTTCAATATATAAAATATCCTTTGTAAAATCTAAATAAAATGAAGAAAGCTCATTGGTAATAAAGTTTAGTATTCCTCTATATACTTCTGCAAATTCATATTGATTATAACTTGCATGCACAGTTTCAATCACTTCATTTAACTTGCAAATCATAAATTGATCAATTTCGGGTAATTTTTCATAAGATACCCGATTTGTTTCTGGATCAAAATCAAATAAATTTCCCAATAAGAAACGGAAAGTATTCCTAATTTTTCGGTAGGATTCACTCACTTGCTTTAATAACTCTTTACTCATTTTAAAATCAGATTGATATTCAATGCTGGCTACCCATAAGCGGAAAATATCTGCTCCAAACTCATTACAAGAAGCAACTGGATCAATGGTATTTCCAAGTGATTTACTCATCTTTCTACCCTCACCATCTAACGTAAAGCCATGACTAATTGCTGTTTTGTAAGGTGCCTTACCTGTTAATGCAACACTTGTTGTTAGACTTGAATTAAACCAACCACGATATTGATCTGAGCCTTCTAGATATACATCTGCTTGAGATACACCATAATGTAATTTAAGTGCTGCTTGATGACTAGTTCCAGAATCGAACCAAACATCCATAATGTCCATTTCTTTTGTAAATTTTCCATTTGGACTACCTGGATGTGTATATCCTTCTGGTAATAAATCTTTTGCTTCACGCTCAAACCAAACATTTGAACCATATTCTTCAAATAAATCAGCTACATGATCAATAACTTCTTGATCAATAATTGGTGTTTCATCTTCTGCATAAAAGATAGGAATAGGTACACCCCACACTCTTTGTCTAGAAATACACCAATCGGTACGATCTTTGATCATATTGGATATTCTGACTTCTCCCCAGTTGGGCACCCAATTCACGTTTTTAATTGCACTAAGTATTTCTTCTTTGAAATGATCAATGGAAGCAAACCATTGGGCAGTTGCTCTAAAGATAATTGGTTTTTTGGTTCGCCAATCATGTGGATAACTATGAATAATCTCAATTTCTTTTAACAATGCATTTTCTTCATTCAATCGACGTAAAATGACTGAATTGGCATCTTCGTAAAAAAGTCCTTCAAATTCTCCAGCCTCAGCTGTCATATAACCTCTACTATCTACTGGGCATAGTACATCTAGACCATATTTTTTACCCGCAATGAAGTCATCTTCACCATGTCCTGGAGCAGTGTGAACAAGCCCTGTACCTGCATCTAATGTAACATGATCACCTAAAATAACAGGAGAAATTCTATCATATAAAGGATGACGATATGTAATTCCTTCTAAATCTTTTCCCATCATTCTTCTCACAATTTTAAAATCAGTAGCTTCAAGTGTTTCAAATACAGTATTGATTAATTCAGTTGCTACTACCAAATAGCGTCCACCAGATTCTACTACCGCATATTCAATATCAGGTCCAACGCAAATTGCCAAATTAGCAGGCATAGTCCATGGCGTTGTTGTCCAAATGACCAATTCACAATTGGATGATAAAATGTTTTTACCATCCACTACTGGGAAAGCTACATAAATGGAACTACTTTTTACATCCTTATATTCAATTTCTGCTTCCGCAAGTGCTGTTTCTGAAGAAGGTGACCAATATACTGGTTTTAATCCTTTAAAAATCAAATTTTTCTTAGCCATTGCTCCAAAGCAACGGATTTGTTCTGCTTCATACTGATGATTCAGTGTAATATAGGGATCATTCCATTCCCCTAAAATACCTAGACGTTTAAATCCTTTTTTTTGAATTTCCACTTGTTCTAAAGCATATTTTTCACAAAGATTACGAAAAGCAGGTATACTCATTTCTTTGCGATTAATCTTTTTGTTTTTGGAAAGCGCAGTTTCAATTGGTAAACCATGCGTATCCCAGCCTGGTAAATATGGAGCATAATATCCATTCATAGATTTGTAACGAACCAAAAAGTCTTTTAAGGTTTTGTTCATAGCATGTCCAACATGGATACTACCATTTGCATAAGGTGGTCCATCATGCAGAAAGAAAGGTTCTTTCCCTTCGTTTTTTTGAATAACTTTATCATATATTTTTAAATCTTCCCACTTTTGTTGCATGGTCAATTCATTTACGCCTAAATTCCCCCGCATTGGAAAGTCAGTTTTAGGCATTAATAATGTTTCTTTATATTCTTTCATATTTCCTCCTAGTGTTTGATACCTACTTTTAAGACTAGGCGATCTTTTTTAGTTGTTCTCATATTTTCAATAATCGTAATTCTTCCAAATTTACGAATACTAATCATTTCATTACATTTACATATTTTTGAAGGATTTGTACATTCTTTATGATCAATAGCTACCATTCTCGCAGCAATCCATTCATTTGCCTTGTTTCTACTTACGTGAGCACTCCTTGCAATAATCGCATCTAGTCGCATACTAGAAACAAGAATTTCTTCATATGAGATATCACAAGTGATTTCTTCTTCTAATAGAGATATTTTTTGAAATGAGAGGCGTTGATGCTGAATCAATGGCATCTGTTCTATTAAATAGCCTTCCATCTCTTCGGTAATGAACAAATAAATTGTGTCATCTTGTATATAAATATCACCAAAAGTATTTCTTTCTATTCCTAAACTCATGATACTACCAAGCACATGACGATGACCAATTTGACTATATTGCTGATCAAAACGTCCTTGATAAATCGCAATTCGATAATCCATTGGTAGCGGCACTGGATACAATTCATTCTGAATGATCGCACGAACTCGCTCTGCGCTAGCATACCCTCCATAGAGATATACCTTTAGCCCCTCTTTATTCAATTGCTGAATTTCTTTGATTTCTTCTAAATCTAAAAATTTAGTCAATACAATATTACCAGCCAGTGCTGCTTGATAATAGTCGCCTAATCTTTTGATCATTCGTTATCTAATCCAAAATCCTTAATATATTTTTTTAGTGAACCATCCTCTAAAGCTTTCCCTGTCGCAAAGAGTCTTGTTTCATTACTAAGGATATACATTTCACCATCTAGCGCATAAATAACACCTGATAAAAAGGCAATCGCGTTATTTACCTTGTTTAAGCTTTCTAATTGTTCAAAATTAGCAAGTAATGGGCGATTGGCAATAACCATATCCGCAAGTTCAATCAACTGTGTATCCATATCTTCATCTTTTTTAAATGTATAATTTAAGAGTCTGTCAAAAGCAGACCCTAATTTTTTTTCTTCCTTTTTATTTTTTCCAAACATATATTTGACCTCTATCCTTATTTTGATAATAGTGTTCCAATTCGAATCATTGTTGCACCATGCTCAACAGCAATTTTATAATCATTGCTCATTCCCATTGATAATTCCGTGCAAGGTGCATAAGGTAAAGACAATGCTTGAACTTCTTTTTGCAATTCTTGCATTGTGTCAAAATAACCCGCTAGTACTTCATCATCGAATGTAATTGGGGCAATCGTCATAAGACCTACCACTTGTATTTTTTCATATTTTGCTAAGTTTTTGATAAAAGGGATAACCTTCGCTTCAGTTAATCCTGTTTTATTGGCATTACCTGATAAATTCACTTGTACAAAACATTTTAAAGGTGTACTATTTTTTCTCGCCTTATTAATCGCATTCGCTAAATCAATTGAATCTAGTGAATGCAAGTAATCTATACATTCAATAAAACTGGGTGAAAGTTTTGGTGGTATCTTAATGACACCAAAATAGTGCCAAGTGATTGGATAATCTTTGAATGCCTCATATTTTTCTAAGAAAGTATCTTTGCGATTTTCTCCTATTTCTGTTATGCCTGCTTCAATAATTTCTTTTGTTTTAGGAACATCAAAATATTTTGTTGCAGCAATAATTCTAATATTGGGATTATCCTGTAGAGCTACTTTTATCTTGTTGACCTGATCAATCGCTGACATTTTTACACCTTCTTTCCATATTATCTATATTATACCATATTTTGAAGCCTTTTTCAAGTTTTTAATAAGCGTTTTTTTATGCTATTTTAAGGTTTTTTTTTTCATATCATGCTATAATAAATTGAATAGTCCCTATAGTTTAATGGATAAAATGCAAGATTCCGATTCTTGTGATAAAGGTTCGATTCCTTTTAGGGGCGCCATAGTGTGATAAAAGTGTATCCACATTGTTTAGGATACACTTCTTTTTTTACATTTTTATAGGAGCACTAACACCAATTAATGACAATGCATCTGCTAGTACAGTGCGTACAGCATATAAAACTGTCAATTTCTCCATCACCAGCGCCTTATCTTCTGTAATGACTTTTTGGTCATTATAGTAACTATGCAATTGATAAGCCAATTCATCAATATAATGGGTCATCTTATGAACCAATCTTTTTTGTGCAACTTCTTCTACTATGCTTGGATATTGTAATAAAGTAATGCACAATTGATTTACTGTTGTAGGATCAATCTGTGTAAATGTAGTTACAGGTTCAAAAACGATACCAACATCTTCTGCATTTTTAAAAATGCTACAAATTCTCGCATGTGCGTATTGAGCATAAAAAACAGGGTTATCGTTACTCTTTTGTTTCATTAAATCCAAGTCTAAGTCCATATGTGTACTCAGTGATTTTGCAACATAAAAATAACGTAGAGCATCTGTTCCCACTTCTTCGATTAAATCAATTAATGTAATTGCTTTTCCACTTCGTTTGCTCATTTTTACTTCAGTACCATTTTCAATGACACGTACCATTTGAAGAATTTCTACATCAATCAAATGAGCATCTCCTCCAACCATTGATACTGCGGCTTTCAAACGATCAATATACCCATGATGGTCTGCACCAAGCACATCAATCAAATGATCATATCCCCTTGAAAGTTTATTTGCATGATATGCAATATCAGGTAACAAATATGTATAACTTCCATCTGTTTTGATGATAACACGATCTTTCTCATCTGTATAGCGTGTAGTTTCAAGCCAAAGAGCACCATCTTTTGTATAGGTATACCCCTTTTCATTCAAAAGTGCCAATACATTTTCTACTGCTCCACTTTCATACAAACTCTTTTCACTAAACCACGTGTCAAATGTTACTCGAAAGCGTTCTAAATCCTTTTGCAAATTAGCCAATAAACGTTTTGTCCCATATATTTTAAAAAACGATAAATCAAAATGATGAATATATTGATCACCAAATTCACGCTTAATTTCTTCAGCAACTTGAATAATCTCTTTCCCGTGATAATAGTCATCCTTCATTTCAATGGGCAGACCAAATAATTCTTTATATCGCTCATACACACTATAAGCCATATTAGTGATTTGATTTCCTGCGTCGTTAACATAGTGCTCTTTATGAACTTGGTACCCCGCTTTTTTCATTATATTTGCTAGCGAATCACCATATGCAGCACCACGGCCATGTCCAACATGTAAATATCCAGTGGGATTGGCAGAAACAAATTCTAAACATATTTTTTGATTGTTCCCCACATTAGATTGACCATATTGGTTTCCCATATGATTGATTTGCATGACTACACCTAATAAATAATTTTTATCCACCGTTAGATTGATGAATCCAGGACCTGCAACCTCAATATGTGATATATGCATTGCGGATGTATTCAAATGAGAAATGATTTCATTTGCAATATCAAATGGTTTCTTTTTAGCCACTTTTGACAAACGCATTGCTGTATTAGTCGCATAATCACCATGCCCTTTATCCTTTGGTATTTCTAAAATAATATCTTCACTACTCGAAATACCTTCTGGGTTAGCATACCCTAATGCTTCAATTGCAGAAAATATTCCTACTTTAATTGTTTCTTTTAATTTTTTTAACATCTTATTCACCATTATTATTTTTTATCTTTTACTAGTATTATTATACCAAATTTGGTATTTTTTTTCAAGTTATATACCAAAAAGCATATAGATAACAAAAATATGCTCTTTATCACAGAGTTTCTTGTACCTGCTATTTCCATTGGAACGAGTATATATTCAATAAATCAAGATGCATTGAAAAAATCCGTGATATAGATTTAAATTATAAAGCATACAAAAAATTGTGTTTGACACTTATAAAAATAAAAAGATACTTTCGTATCTTTTTATGCAACTTGACTTTGATATTTAATAACTTCTTTTAATATTTTTGCTTTCATTGCTGAATCTGGAACTTTACCACAAGCAAGTTCTAAGGCCCAAAGGATAGCACCTAAAACAGGAGGTTCTTTTAAAACAATAAATTGACAGCTAGTATGAGATAACTCCTGTACAACTTGCTCAAACTTACTTTGCATATGTAGACTTGTTGCCTTAGACCAAACAGAACCAGCCAAAATTACATGAACTGGCTCTTGCAAATGGATTTCTTGAATAACTCCCGCAATCGATTTAGCCATATTCTCACCTGCAGTTTCTAAAACTTGAATAGCAGGTAAATCACCTTCGTTTGCCCTTTTGAATAAGGATTGTACAAGATAAGTAGAATCTATTTTTTGGCCTACTATGGCATCACTTAATTCTTTTTTATCTGTAATTTGATACATATTAAATACGTCTTCCATAATCTTTGTTTTTGGTCCAAAACGAAAACATGCGTCAAAAGCCAGTCTAACTGCGGCGCGTGATAAGAAAGACCCACCACCTTCGTCACCTGCAATATACCCTATTCCACCGATTTGCATCCAATTACCTTCTTCATCAATTCCAACATTTACAGTACCTGTTCCATTAATTGAACATACACCTGTTCCAGTAGGAGATGCAGCCTTAATGCCCAAAAATCCATCATTTACAACCTGATAGTTTGTAAAACCAATTTTCCGAACCGCTTCTTCTAATGCGGCTTTTTGAAAAGGGGCATCAACACCAGCCAATCCAAAAGCACCAGCAACTACATCTTCAATTTGAAGTTGATGTCGTTCAAGCAAACACTCAATGTTTTCTTTCATAATGCGATAAGCACCATCAAATCCACCTACACTAGGCGCTTCATGACTACATGTTCCTTTTCTCATTCCATCTATAAAATTACCATTCAGATCAAATAATAAATAATCGGTTTTGGTGTTACCACCATCTACACCAATAATATATTGTTTCATTTATTTATCCTCTTTAAAAAACTGTGGCAAATATTCCTTATGCGCTTCAAACAGTTCATCAAAGCAATCAGAAGCAGTTTGTAAATCAGCAACAAGTGGATTTGACATCAAAGCACGCATTGCTTCAACTTTATCTCCATAAATGGCTGCTTTTACAGCATGTTTTTCATATGCTTTTACTTGTTGAATATATTCCTTGATATGATCATTAACAACCCCCTCTAATGGAAGTGGTTTTGCTCCATCTTTTCCGATTACTGCTCTAATTTCTACTGCGTCATGCTCATCCAAGAAAGGAATAGCACCTTGATTCAATATATTCACTACTTGTACATCTTGCTTATCATTCCAAATCGAATCTACCAAAGAGATAGCTACTTCTGAATATCTTGCCCCACCACGCTTAGAAAGTTGTGCTGGTTTTACATGCAAATCGTTGTCTTGATATATTTTTAACAATTCTTCTTCAATTTCCATACATATTTCGCCACGTGTTTTAGGTGCATTTTTTAATTTTTCTAATTTGCTATTTTTGAAATAGTAATACTCCAAATAAGAAGTAGGAATAGCACCGATAGCGGCAATTTGCTCCTTCGTAAAACCACTCGCAGGAATGTTCTTCATTGATTCACTATTTAAACCCGCTTCTAATGCATCTTGTAAATAGTCTTTGCCATCTTGTTCAATTTTTGTAATATAAGCAAAATGATTCAATCCCATATATTCAATATTTGCATTTGGTAATTTCATACTACGTTTGATTCCATCAATTGTATTAATAGGTACATTACAAAGTCCCATCATTTTGACATTGGTATAGTTCAAAAGCGCCTCAGCTATCATACCGGAAGGATTAGAAAAATTAATTAACCATGCATTTGGACAATATTCTTCCATCATCTTGACAATTTTCATCATCACTGGAATAGTTCTTAATCCTTTAAACATTCCTCCAATACCACATGTTTCTTGACCAATCAAATTATATTTAAGCGGAATTTTTTCATCCTTTACACGAGCAGGTAATTTGCCTACACGGATTTGTGCTAAAACGAAATCGGCACCTTTTAATGCATCTGCATAATCATTTAAAACCAACCTAGTTGTACAAGGTAATCCTGCAGATGAAATCATTCTTTGACACAAACTACCCACAATATTGAGTTTTCTTTCATCTATATCCATAAAATCAATTTCAGTAACTGGGAGTGAGTCTCTCTTATTGATAATTCCCTCAACTAATTCAGGTGTATAAGTGCTTCCTGCACCAATAATACAAATTTTCATATATTTTCTCCTTACTTTGTTAAATATTTTTTAAGTGTATCTACTTTGTCTAACTTTTCCCAAGGTAAATCTAAATCATCTCTTCCAAAGTGACCATATGTAGCTGTCTTCTGATAAATAGGTCTTCTTAAATCTAGATAATTAATGATTCCTTTAGGTGTCAAATCAAAGTTCTGATTAATAATATCAATTAACTCTTTTTCACTATAATGAGAAGTTCCGAACGTTTCCACGCAAATAGAAGTAGGCTCGGCAATACCAATTGCATAAGATAATTGTATTTGTAATCTTTCTGCAAAACCTGCCGCAACTAAGTTTTTAGCCACATATCTTGCCATATAGCAAGCACTTCTATCCACTTTAGTAGGATCTTTCCCACTAAATGCTCCACCACCATGCGGTGCATATCCTCCATAAGTATCTACAATGATTTTTCTTCCAGTTAGTCCTGAATCCCCTTTTGGACCACCAATTACAAATTTTCCTGTCGGATTAACAAAAATTCGTGTGTCTTCATCTATTAGATGACGAGGAATTATTGGCAAAATGACTTCTTGAATAATCATCTTTCTTAATGCTTCTTGTTTTACCTCCTCATCATGTTGCGTAGAGACCACAATAGTATCCACTCTAATTGGTTTCTGATTTTCATCATACTCCACTGATACTTGTGTTTTACCATCTGGTCTTAATTCCTTATGAGAACCATTTTTTCGTATTTCTGATAACTTTCTTGCTAGTTTGTGCGCAAGCATAATTGGTAGTGGCATCAATTCTTCCGTTTCTTGACATGCATATCCAAACATCATACCTTGATCACCTGCACCATCCACATCTACACCAAGCGCGATATCTGGTGACTGTTCTTTTAGCGATACCAAAACGGCTAGATTCTCACTATCAAAGCCAAACTTTCCCCGATTGTAACCAATTTCTTCTACAGTACTTCGAACAATTTTTTGAACATCACAATAACCGGTTGTTGTGATTTCGCCCATAACAAGAACCAATCCTGTTGTTACACAAACCTCACAAGCTACCCGTGCATTCGGGTCTTGTGCAAGGATATCATCTAATACCGCATCACTAATTTGATCGCAAATCTTGTCAGGATGACCTTCCGTTACCGATTCAGATGTAAAAATTCTTCTATTTTTATTTTGATTGATTTGACCCATATTTTTCTTTCCTTTTCTCTATTGTTCTACTTGATTTTTATTTATTATACACCTATTCCAAATTTTTTGCAAGCCACACGTTTTATATAGAAAGGTCAGTTGAAGAAAAGAAAAGATTATTTTTTTCCACACAAATATTTGCAATAGACTGACCAATTTTTATCATGGGGAAGAATCTGAAAATTCAATCTTTCTTTAGAAATAGGATGCTCAAACGATAATGCATAAGCAAATAACATCAGATTCTGTTTTTGTATACTGCCATATAGAACATCTCCTACTAAAGGATGGCCTATATGCGAAAATTGTACTCGAATTTGATGATGTCTGCCTGTTTGTAACAAAACATCTACTAGTGAAGTATTTTGATGATATCCTATTGCTTGATAATCTAAAATAGCTATTTTACCATTTTTTTCATTTCCTACATAAGATTTTAGCTCTTTTTCATCTTTGTATAAATAATTTTCCAAATGGCCTTTTGCAGGAAGTATTCCATTAACAACAGCATAATATTTCTTTATCCATTTTTTGTCTTGTATTTGCCTAGCTAGTCTACTTGCAGCCTTAGATGTTTTTGCAAATACCATAACACCACCTGTCATTCGATCTAACCGATGCACTAGCCCTAAATAGACCTGTCCTGGTTTTTGATATTTATCCTTTAAGTACATTTTCAATGTGGTGAGTAAATCTACATCATGCGTAGAATCTGCTTGCGTAAGCATACCTATGGGTTTTTCTACTACCAATAAATGATTATCTTCATATAAAATATTAAGTGCCATAAATACCTCCTTAAATGTATTATAACACCTTTTTAGATATTTGGCTTTGAATATGATTTATATCCATCATTTTTTGTGTTTTACTTTATAAATATTTCCTATCATATAATTTGAAAATAATGTCTAATTGTGCTATAATGATTTAGATGAAAGGAGTGATATGATGGCTGAAGAATTAAAGCAAGCTATTTTTACTACTGAAGCACCCCAAACAAATGAATCTAATCCACAAGATACACCTACTAGTGGTCTTAATCCTGATGGCACTCCTAGTGTACTTGAGGAAAAGCCCAAAAGAAAACTGTCTAAAGTGGAGAAGAAAAAACTTCGTGTAATAAAAAAGTTGTTACTTGGTGAAATTAATGGAACTGAAGCCGCTAAAAAATTAGGCATCACAACAAGACAAATTCGTAACCTCAAGCGACAAGTGTTAAACGAGGGGACTGAGGGTGTTGTACATAAAAACAAAAACTACAAGCCTTATAATACTTATGACACTGAGATTAGTACTTTTGTTTGTAAATTGTATCGTAAAGAATATCGTGGTACAAATTTTAGCGAATTTGCAAGAATATGCCAAGAACAATATGGTGTAGAAGCATCACGTAGTACTATTTATAATTTTTTACGAAGAGGACGAATTCGTTCACCACAACGAAAAAAGAAAAAGAAAAAAATTGATGTTGTAACTACTAATTCTACTACACCAAAAAAGAAAACTACACAAAAAAAAGCTGTATCTAAAAAAACTACTAGTCATAAAAAAGAAGATAAACAATAAACTCTAAATGAATGTTTAGAGTTTTTTCAAAAGGAGACGCAATGAAAAAGAAAAAAGTGATACAAGTTGGCAATATAGCAATGGGTGGGGACTTTCCCGTTGTCATTCAATCTATGACCAATACAAAAACAAAAGATATTGATGCAACTATTTTGCAAATTCATGATTTGACTTTGGCAGGTGCACAGATAGTTCGGCTTGCGGTTCTAGATGAAATAGATGCTATCAGTATTAAAAAAATAAAATCTCAAGTCCAAGTCCCCATTGTTGCGGATATCCACTTTGATTATAAATTAGCTATTCTAGCTGCTCAATCAGGTGCCGATAAAATTCGAATCAATCCCGGAAATATCGGTTCTGATGATCACTTGAAAACAGTTATTTCTATCTGTAAAGAAAAAGCTATTCCTATTCGAATTGGCATTAATTCAGGCTCTTTACCACGGGATATATATGAGACCTATGGAGCTACGCCTGCCGCATTTGATGTGTGTATGAAGCGATATGTAGAATTGATTGAATCATTTGATTTTTACAATCTTGTATTAAGTGTTAAGGCGACAGATATTCAAACTACAATTGAGGCCAATCGAATGTTAAATCAGCATTTTGATTATCCAATTCATATCGGATTAACTGAATCGGGTACTATTCATTCTGGTACAATTCGCTCTAGTTACGTCTTAGGCACCCTTTTAAATGAAGGCATTGGTAACACTATCCGAGTATCTTTAACAGGAAATCCTATTCATGAAATTCCTGTAGCAAAAGAAATTCTATCTATGTTTTCACTCTATCAAAAGCCTACTTTAATTAGTTGCCCTACCTGTGGTAGAACAGACTATCAAATGGAACCTATTGTAAAAGAGATAGAGACTTTTTTGAACACATTAAATTCACCGCTAAAAGTAGCGATTATGGGATGTGCTGTAAATGGACCAGGTGAAGCAAAAGATGCAGATATTGGTATAGCTGGTGGTCACAATGAAGCCCTATTATTTAAAAAAGGAAGAATTATCCAAAAAGTGCCTGAAAAAGATATTATAGCTATTTTAAAGGAAGAAATCCTTAAAATGATAGAAAATAATATTTCTACTATGTAGGCGCTACTTGTATTTTGATACGACAATAAAAAGACATCTTCAATGAAGATGTCTTTTTATTGTAGTTTACTAGCCTTTATTTTTTCTTTTAAATATGGATCAAATTGTCCAGATTGAATCATACCAATTTCTTCTTTATACGGAGGAAGAGTTATTTCTTTTGTAATCGGAATATATGGCGTTTCTAATATTTTGGGAACTGTTGCAAATCGTTCATCATTTATAATACGGAAAAGTGGTTCAAAACCAATAGAACCAAAACCAATGTTTTCATGACGATCCTTATGTGAACCAAGCAGATTTTTTGAATCATTTACATGGATAACTTTTAAATATCCGAAGCCAATGATATCGTCAAATTGTTCTAACGTGGTTTCGTATTGATGAACGATGTCATATCCCCCATCAAAAATGTGACAAGTATCTAGGCAAACCCCAATTCTTGATTTATCGTCCACCAACTCAATTATTTTAGCAATTTCTTCAAAAGTTTTGCCACATTCAGTTCCTTTACCTGCCATTGTTTCAAGAGCAATGACTGTATTTGTCCCTCTTGTTTGGTATAAAATTTGATTGATACCTTGTGCTATCCGAGAAATCCCATAATTTACTCCACTACCTACATGAGCACCTGGATGAAGCACCATATATTTTGCGCCAATCGCACCAACACCTTGGAGTTCTTGTGTCAAAAATCGAACTGCAAACTCAAATTTTTCATCATCTGATTGAGCTAAGTTAACAATATACGGTGCATGCACAATAATATCAGCTGGATCAATGCCATATTCTCTTGCTAATTTTATTGCTTCATTCGCATTTTGGTCTTCTATTTTTTTTCGAAAGGTATTTTGTGGTGCACCTAAATATACCATAAAGCAATTGGCTCCATAAGAAATAGCCTCTTCAACACTTCCTACTAACATTTTGAGTCCATTATTACTTACATGTGAACCTAATTTCATTTATTTCTTCTCTCCTTTTGTGCCTTTTTACGATAAATTTCATTGATATGATCTTTTTTCGCCTTTTTTATCTTCTTCTGAATTTCTTCTAATCTTTTTTTCTTATATCCAGGTTTTACTTTTTTGGGCATTTTTGTACTACTATGTATTTCACTTTCAATGGTCTTAGCAAATCCTGGTTCTTTTTTTATATAAAACTTAGCTGGAAGAAGTTCGTTATTTTGAATTCTAACAAACTGTGGTTTTAAGCCTTTGTCTTGTAACATTTTCACATAATGATCATCTTGATAGGCATAAAGTGAATAAGCATATCCAGTTTGATTATATCGTGCAGTACGTCCTGTGCGATGAATGTAAAATTCAATATCATTGGGTAAATCAAAATTGATAACATGACTTACGCCTTGAATATCAATACCTCTTGCAGCAATATCACTAGCTACTACATATTGAAACTCCAAAGCATCGATTCGCTTGATCATTTGCTTGCGCAACCGATCTTCCATCGCACCATGAAGTTTACCCACTCTTATCTCCTTTTCCGCCAATTGAAGCGCAAGTTCATCTACTCGTTCTTTACTATTGACAAAAATGATAGCTAAAAAAGGGTGAATAATTTCCAATAGTTCAAATAAAACTGTCTCTTTATTTTTGGCTTTACACTGTAACATATAATGTTCTATATTTTTGGTTGTTAGTTGTTTTTCTTGAATGGCAATTGTTTTTACTTTTTCTAAATATTTGTTCAAGAAATGACGAAGTCCTTTTGGAATAGTTGCGCTAAACACTAAAAACTGTGGTTCACCTTGAATTTTCCCCATAATTTTATCCACTTCTAACATTTCTTTTTCTTCAAAGATCATATCAGCTTCATCAATGACAATCATTTTAGCTAAATGAATTTTAAGCACATTCATTTGTATCGCTAAGTCTGTAATTCTGCCAATTGTGCCTATTACGATATGTGGCTGATTCTTCTCATATTTTTTTATTTCAGCATCTCTGTCCACACCACCAATTGCTTTAGCTACATTGATTTCTGGTGTTGCATATTTGACCAACTGTAAACAAACTTGATATAACTGCATAGCAAGTTCACGCGTAGGTGATAAAATAACTGCCTGTACAGTTTGCAGAGTTGGATCAATTCTTTGCAATATGGGAAGCAAAAAAGCGTGCGTTTTCCCTGATCCAGTTGCACTTTCAACCATTAGACTTTCTCCGTTTATTGCAGAAGGTATAACCATTTCCTGTATGGCAGTAGGATAGATAAAACCAATTTCTTGTAAGGATTGATATAAAAATTCCTTAAAATGATATTCACGAAATGTACGCATTGTGTTCCTCTTTCTTTATTGTACCATATAATTTTCCTTTTTTTAGAGACTGAATGGTACAAATTTGAATGGTATTTTCCAGTCCTTTAATTTCTGTCTGAAAGTGAATCTCAAGATAGTTAGATGTATGTCCTATCCAATAATCTCCCTTCTTTTGTTCAACTAATAACTCAAAAGTTTGGCCTATAAACTTTTTTAGATAATTTTCTTTCATATTTCCTGCAATCTCAATCATTTTTCGAGCACGTTCTTTAATACATCCACTATCTAGATGACCACTCATTCCATCTGCAATTGTTCCTTTTCTTCTCGAATACGGGAATACATGCATATTTGCAAATCCAATCTTTTGAATAAAATTCAAGGTTTCTTTGAATTCCTCTTCTGTTTCACCAACAAACCCCGCAAGGCAATCTGTTGTAATGGCAATATCAGGAAATATATACCGAATTTTTTGAATGACATGAGCGTATTCAGCTGTAGTGTATTTTCTTTTCATCCGTGCAAGTACAGTATCAGATCCGCCTTGAAGCGGAATATGCAAGTGCATAGCAATGCGCTCTTTGTACTTTTCAATTGTAGCAAGTAACTGATCAGATATCTCCATTAATTCAATGGATGAAAGACGCAAACGCCAAAGTGATGTTTCATTCATAATACGTTCAATTAATCCTGCAAGATTTATATTTCCTAAATCTTGTCCATAAGTCCCTGTATTTATCCCCGAAATAATGACTTCCTTAGTGTTTGACTGAATAAGTTGATTGATTTCGTCAATTACATTCTCTGGAATTCTACTTTTGATTTTTCCTCTCGCATAAGGGATTAGGCAATAACTACAAAAATTTTCACACCCATCTTGTATTTTGACGAATCCTCTTGTATGGGCAGATAAATGACCTAGTTTCATTTCGTCATATACTGTGTAATTTGAAATATCAAAAACATGATGTATAGCACATTTCTTTTCGATATAGTCCTCAACTAATTCACAAACTCTCGATTTATCCTTTGTTCCTATCAAAATATCAGCTAAACTTTCTACATCTTGTATATGCGTTTGAACAAAACATCCCATTGCTACAAGAATACAATTGGGATAGTTTCTACGTAATTGCCTTAGCATTTGGCGACTTTTTTGGTCTGATGTCGCAGTGACAGTACAAGTGTTAACTATACATACATCTGGTATTTCATCGCTATTATCATTTAGATAAATCCACCCCTTTTGAGTCAGATGAAATATAAGTGCTTCCGTTTCATATAAATTTACCTTACATCCTAGTGTAATTGTTAAAAACTTCATTTTACCCCTCCAATTCATATGAAATGGCCGATAGAACATAAGTTGGTGCCAATTCTGTTCTTAAAATTCTCGGTCCCAAGTGAACAGATACAAAGTTATTTTTATCCAATTGACAAACTTCTTTTTCACTGATTCCACCTTCTGGCCCAATTAGGACAAGTACGCGTTGATAACACCCCTTTTGGAGTATTTCCTTCAATGATTTTCCTCTTGTTGTTACTTCATAAGCATATAGACATAAATCATAATGGGCAGCTGATGTTAATAATGATTGGAAGGAAATAGGTCGATTGATGTCTAGTAGTCTAGTTCTATGAGATTGTTCGGCCGCCTCTTTGGCAATTTTATTCATTCTTTCCCATTTTTTCTCTATTTTTTCATCGCACAACTTTACATTGCATCGCTCCATTTCAACAGGAATGTAGGTAGAAGCCCCTAGTGCAGTAATTTTTTCAATTACTTCCTCCATTTTTTCTCTTCTTACAATTCCTTGAGCAATTGTTATTTCTAATGGTAATTCTTTTTGTTCATCTAATGGCTGATCTATTTCTAAATAAACGATACTGTCACCAATTGATTCAATATGACATAACCAAGACTTGTTTTCCGATGCCACGTAAACCTGATCACCCTTTTTCATTCTCATTACCTTAGTAATATGATGATAGTCGCTTCCAATAATTTGAATTTGATTTCCATGAATGGCAGAAAATTTTACAAAATATCTTTGCATTTCTACACCTACTTTCTTTGTTATTATACCAAATTTCTGCGAATTTTGCAAGTATTTAAAAGGTAAATGAAAAGCAATCTAGACTTACACTAGATTGCTTTTTTTTAATTTAATTATGCACAGTTACAATCTTTATTGTAACGCCCCTCTATCATTGTTGCGAGTGTGATTTCTTCACCATTTACTTTTACTGTATAAGTCACAATTTCATCAAACATTGGTTGTTCTGTTACGCGTCCATTTGAACCAATTGTTGTAGAATCGCAACTAAATACAAAATTTGTATCCTTGAATGTAGTTAACAATTCATATTCATGTTTTACCATATCAATGAAAATCCACCAAATTTCCAAATCATTTTCAAGTAATGGTTGAGGACAATCTTTTGCTGTATAGAAATGATGTCCAACTACTCGAGTGATATCTAAATCGTTTTCAAGTAATAATCTTGCAACCAATTGAGCGGTTTTTTGCCATGTATACCATAAATCTGATTCAGGGTTAACACAAGATTCAATACCAATTGAGTTTTTATTACCACCAGTAGAGCAAATTCTACCTTCTGATACTTGAGAATAAACCCACCAAGTTGTACCCATATAATATTGACCATCAATAATAGTGAAAGCAAGGCCCATATCATTAATAAAGCGTGTATCTTTTACATAGCCATAACCTCTTTCAGTTTCATAAGGAACTTTTATTGAAGTCTTTTTGCCATTCATTGTGAAGAAATAATCATCAGAAATACCCCATGTAGGCCATTGTGGATCATTTGCATCGTATTGAACACCTGTTGGATTCCACTTGAAAGCAGGACCGCTTGAGTCACCTGCATGATATGCAATCAGTTTATCATCTAACGAAGAGTATACTCCATCATTACCAGTTACATAATGAATAGATGTACCACCACCGCCATTTGAGAAGTAATTTGCATTCGCTTTAGCAGTAGAACCTACAGCCATATTACCTGTATAGTGTACTGTAATGAACTCTGTACTTGATTTAGTACCACCATGATTGCTACTAATTCCTGCTTGAACAGCTTCAAATTGTCTATCAATCACAAGTGCATCATTATATAGTAAGTTACTAACACTACCAACAATATCTCTATAATATGCTGGTTTACCTGCACCAATACCTAATTCATAACGAATAAATACATTGCTATTATGTGCATCTAAAACTTCTTGTAATGCGGCAGATATCGCACCATCTAAAACAGTTACAACAAAATCTTGGTAAACTTCAGCATTGTCCTTTAATGCTACACGGATTTTGGCAAGTCCTTTACTAACACCTGTTACCACACCATCATTTACTGTTGCTATTTCTGGTGTTAAGCTTGACCAAACAAGTTCAACTGGACTACCATCACGTTTAATATATTCAGCTAATAATTTAACAGAATTAGCTACCTTAACATAAGATACCGTTTCATATGCAATATCGAAATGATTTGGAGAATATACCTCAAATGTCATTTCATCTGTTTTTCCACTAGGAGAAAGTGAAATAATTTTAATTGTAACTGTACCATTTGCAACTGCAGTGATTAATCCATTATTATCAACTGTAGCAACTGTAGTATCACTGGATTCAAATTTTACGGTTTGAATATTTGCGTTTGTAGGTAATACTGTCCATGCTAATTGATATGTTTCATATCTCTTTAACTCTGTAATTTTATTATCAATCGATACACTTTCAACTGGAGTAGCTTCAACATATTTTGCATATAATGTTACTTCTCCTGTTGCTTCGGTTACAGGATCACCAGTACATTCAGGAGTAGTAAACCAACCAGCAAATTTGTAATTTTCTAAATATGCGGTAGGAAGTGTAACTGTACCTTTATTATTCAAGTATTCTGCATTTTCAGCACTACTTAACTTATCCCAGAAGCCATTGGCATTTTCATATACGCTGAAATCTACAGAAGTATATGAAGAATTTGGACGAATAGTTGTACCTCTTAAGAATGCACGGAATGCATAAGATAAACCATAAGTCGCATCACCAGCATAATTACCATTATTTACTAAAGCCTTCAATCCCAAAACGTTACAATTATTAGACGCCAAATCTCTTGTTGATAGTTCTAATAAGTATTCTGCAAGCCATAGCCACTTAGCGCGAATATTAGTACCGTTATCCAAAGATTTACCATAGAAAGTGTGATAATTGATATCTGCGAAATTACCAGTTGGAATATCCGAACCATCTAATGCATAACTTGTACCCATTGCAGCATTATAATCTGCAATGAAATCAGCAAGTAGAGCCGCGCGATTTTGATAAACTAAACTACCACCATTTAATACATAATGAATTGTATAGCCATCTATTTCAGTCCATGATGCATATACTTTCATATCAGCGCTAGTATATTCATCAATTGTTGTAATCGGATTGACACATTCAGCTTCTTTATACCAACCATTGAACTTTAACCATTGACCATCATATGTTGGTGTTACCAAATCAAATGAATCACTTACATGTACTTGTACTTCTGTTTCAGGAAGAGTTGCTTCAACATCACCAATTACATAAGTTAAAGTAACTGTTTCCTTTTCCCATTTTGCATATAAAGTTGTGTCTGCAGTTGGTTTTGTAACAGGATTACCTGTAAACTCAGGATTATCATACCAACCTAAGAATGTATAATAAGGTCTATTTGGCGTAATTAATGCTTTTGCTTCTGTATCTATAAATTGTTTTTCCATTATATCCCAGAATCCATCAGCATTCACAAATTTTGTGAAATCTACTGGATCTTTACTAAACCAGAAGTTTCCTTCTATTTTATTGATAAATCCAGCAAAATCTCTTGTTAAGAACCAGTGGAAATCAGCTGATGAGTTATCTCTATTATTTAAAACAGAAGCATAGAATTCAGCTGCAGATGGATGTTTTTCAGTACTTGCAATAAATTCAAATAACCATTTCCATTTTGACCACATTTCATCATTGTTAATGAATGTTCTAAATTGTGATTGTCTAGCAGTACTAGTAAAGTTACTAGCTGTTACATCTTTTTCTACTGTCTTGCTAAAATCAGCAAGGAATGCAGCAACTAACTCTTCACGAGTTGCATATTGTGTATTACCACCATTTAACACATAAGTAATGTTATAACTTTGACTATCGTCTTGCCATAATGCGTATAACGTGATATCTTCTGTAGCAGTATTTGAAATAGCCGTAATTGAATCACCTAAACATGCAGCATTGTCATACCAGCCTAAGAATGTGTAACCATCTTTTGTAGGTGCAACAAGTTGTACACCCATTGTTACAGCATAACGTGTAGGGGCACCTTCAGGAAGTGTACCACCATCTAATTCGTAACTAATAGTCTTGAATTCCCAATTTGCCCATTTTGCATATAAAGTTACATTTCCTTTTGTACTTGCAGAAATTACTGTTACAGGATCTCCAGAGAAATCACTATTTAAATACCAACCAGCAAAATCAGATTCTGCTTTTGTGGCACCAACTAAAGTCACCTCTGTACCCTCTTTCCATTCAGTAGGAGCTCCATCTTCTAATTGTCCACCATCTAGTACATAAGTAATTTTATTTACAGGAATTTGTTGGAATTTTGCATAAAGTGTAACTTCTTTAGCTTGTTTTCCTACTAATACCATAGTTGGAGTATCTGATAAATCTTCATTTAAACACCAACCTAAGAAATAATGATCATATAATCGAACTGTTGGTAACATTGTTGCATAACCATCATGATTCTTATATGCATCATAATTATCTTGGATAGCTCCACCACCTAAATTGAAACGAATAGTTGATTTAACATTATAATTATTTTCAAACTTAGTTGCAACATCTTCAGCACTTGTAGCAAGGATAGTGTCCACTGTAACACCATCAGCAACAACTGCAGCAGGTGTAGCCGTTAACACATTACCATCAGCATCTAAATATAAATTTTGATCAAATGTGATTGGTTTTCCTGTTGTATTAATATGAACATATTTACCTACATTAGCAAATGTATTGTATTTTACGTCTATGCCAGTGCAATCTACACTAGCTTCAAAAATACCATCAATTGAAGGTGTAGTACCTGTAAATTCATTACCATATACATACATTGCACCTACTCTAGTACGGAATAATGCAGCATAACTATTTGCAATTGTACCACAATTTCCAGCATTTACTTTATTACCAATAAAGTTGACTTTTTCAACACCTTTTGTGATCCACATCAAGAATTGACCAACTTTTGTGATTTCAGTATTCTCAATTGTAATTGTCATTGGATTTGTTACATCATTTATTGATTTGATGAATGTATTCATATCACTTACTACACAATTTTTGATTGTAAAGATATGTGCTTTAGGACTTGGTTGGAAATATACACCACCATTATTAGCACCTCCAGCACCTTTGATTGTAATACCATCAATAATTATTGTTTCAGCTGCAAGAACTTGACCTAAGTCTTTTGCCATTGTAACAATTGTTGTTTCAGCACCTTCACCTTGAATAGTTACAGATTTATTAATTACTGTGCCTAAAGTATAGTTTCCTGCAACAAGTTTGATTACTGTATGATTAGAAACCGCTTTGATAGCCTCATCTAATGTTTTATAATCTCCATTGCCAGATGCATCAACAATAACTTCTACTTCATTGTGATCAAATGTTTCAATAAATTCTTCCCAACATGCATAGTATGTTCCAGCTTCAGTAACTGTTGTAACTGCTTCACCAGTACATTCAGCATTTTTATACCAACCTATAAATGTATAGCCTGTTTTAGTCAAAACTGGAAGTTCTTGACCATAAGCATATACTGCTTCTGTTGTTTCACCATCTACAAGTTGAACGATGAAAGTTAAAACTTCATATTTTGCAACTAATGTTACATTACCAATTGTATCAGCAGGAATCTCAGTAACTACTTCACCATTTAATTCCCATCCTACAAAATTGAATCCTAATTTTGAGGCAGTCGCATCTAGAACAAGAGCAGTTCCTTGAACATATTCAGTAGCTGCATTATCGGATAATGTTCCACCATTTAATTCATATATAATTTCATATTTTACTTCTTCTGTATCTAATACATATTTTGCATATACAGTTTGATTACCAGTTGTTCCAGTAGGAATAGCCATAATTGGATCAGATGTAAATTCACTATCTAAATACCAACCAGCAAATTTCTTACCTTCTGGTGCAGTAGGTGTAGCAAGTTCAAATGGTAATGTTTCAAGTGTAAATGTTGCGCCTACTGGTCTTTCTTCATATACAGGAGCAGGTGCTTTATCTAGTGCTGCATTTCTAACTGCTTCATCTGCATAATTTGCAGTTTCCCAGTATGCATTGCCAGCGCGATATTGACTTGCTTGTAAGAAACCTTTCACTGCATAATAGAATGCATATGTTTCATCATCAATTTCAGTGCAAGTTTCAGGATTCTTATATTTGCTTAAAATTCTTGTATATTCAGCACCTTGTGAACCATTTGTTTCTAATAAGTATTCTAATAACCAAGCCCATTTTTCATACATCTTCACACCATTTACAGTAGAAAGATAGAATGTACCAAAATTACGTGCAGCTGCACTAGGGAATGCAGATGTACCTAATTCATCAACACTAGTGTAAGATGTACCACCATAAGCATTGTAATCTTTTAAATAATCTTCTACAATTTGATCAATTGTCGCATAGCCACTTACTAGAGTAGTTATTGTAGGTAATTTTCCTTCACCTACTTCGTAAGTAATTGTATATTCTACAGCTTCCCAACTAGCATATACAGTTACATCACCTTTGCTATCTGCTGCAATTTCTTCAATTGCATTCGTGCATTCAGGATCTGTAAACCAACCAACAAAAGTATAACCTAAGCGAGTAGCAACCCCTAGTTTTACACCTGTTTCTTCTACATAAGTTGTTGGAGCATCAGATGATAATGTTCCACCATCTAATACATAATTGATATTATATGTATCAAATTCAATTGTAGAATCAGACCATCTAGCATACAATTTAAGATTTCCAATATTTTCTAAAGTGATTTCTTGTATTTGATCATCTTTTAAATTTTCATTCATATACCAACCAACAAATGTCGCACCTTCTTTATTTGGTGTAGCAATTGCTAATGGTAATTCTGTTACATTGTATTCATATTTTGCAGGAATACCTACTTTGATTTCTTTTGTAGGACATGCTTGCCATAAAGTTTCATTGTCTGCATTTGTAAAATCCATTGATGCAGGAGAGATAGTTGTTAAACGGGTTTGACCGAAGAATGCAGCTAGATTTACTCTTGCATATTTATTAAAGTTAGCCATACCGCTATTTAAAGAAAGATAAGTCTTACCCATATAGCCACTTTCATTAGCCACATTTTCAATATACTCAACCAACCATAACCATTTCTCAGCCATTGTACTATCATTAAAGAAAGCAAAAGGCCCGAATTTGCTAGTCTTACCATAGAAATTATCAGCAGTTAATCCACTAATTGCATAGAATGTTCCATAATCTTCTAAGAACGTTGTAACTAAGTCATTAAAATCATCGTACTCTGGAACGATTGAATCACTTAAGAATACACCACCATTTGTCTCATATTCAATTGTGTATGTTATCATTTCCCAACATGCATAAACAGTTACGCCTTCAAGAGCTTGATTGGGTTCAATTGGTGTTGCAGCATTTGTACATTCAGCATCAGTAAACCAACCTTTAAACGCATATCCAGGTTTTACTGGAATTGCATAAGCTACTAAACCATCTTTAGCTAAGAATGTAAGTGGAGTTCCTTCAGGAAGTGCACCACCATCCAATTGATAGTTAATAGGTAATTCTGCATCTGGATCATACCATTTTGCAGTTAATAATACATCTCCTGTTGTTCCTTTTGCAATATTTTCAACCTTTGTATCTCCAATAAACCAACCTAAGAATGTGCAATTTCCTTTTACTGGTGTAGGCAATACTACAGTATCAACCACTGTGTAACTAGTAATTGGAGCAACTGCATCAGGTTTTTGAACTAAATTCCAGAATCCATTTGCAAGTTCTTCCTTTGTATAATCAGCACTTTTTGGCCAACTTGTACGACAATCTTTGAACAAGAAAGCACCTAAAGAATATCTCCAATATGTTTCATTTCCACTTTCCAAACTTGCTTTTGCATCTGTTGCTGTATCAATGACATAAGTCTTTAACCAAGCCCATTTAGCTCCATATGCTTCACTTGAGAAAATACCATAAATTGAAGTGAATACATTAGCAAATCCTACTTGTTTACCACCATCATCAACCATGCAATTTGGTTTAGATGTTTTATTGTAGAATGCCATTGCATCATTTAGGAAATCATCAACCATTTCTTCACGGCTTGAATATAAGTACAAATCAAAAATTCCACCATTTAAATTATATTCAATTTGATAAGATATCAATTCCCATTTTGCTGTAAGTGTAATATCACCAGTTGTACCAAGGGCAATTTCTTCTACTTGAGTATCACCCATATACCAACCCACAAATGTATAGCCTACTCTTTCCTCAGGATTTACAAGCGTAATAGGAAGTTTTTCTACATCATAAATTGTTGGGTTAGCACCATTAGTACCACCATTCAATTCATAATTTACATTGAATTCAACCAATTCCCATTTTGCTGTAAGTGTAATGTCACCAGTTGTACCAAGGGCAATTTCTTCTACTTGAGTATCACCCATATACCAACCCACAAATGTATAACCTACTTTTTCAGGATTTGCAAGCGTAACAGGAAGTTTTTCTACATTATAAATTGTTGGATTAGCACCATTTGTACCACCATTTAATTCATAATTTACATTAAATTCTATCAATTCCCATTTTGCATATAGTGTTACATCACCTCTTGTTCCAGCAGGAATTGCAGTTACAACTTCTCCTTCGCATTCGGGATTATTATACCAACCCAAGAATTTATACGCTTCTTTTGTAGGCGCTAAAATCTCAAGTGGTAGTGTAAGAACGTTATAACCAGCTGGATTATCCGCATGGTTAGTACCACCATTTAATTCATAATAAATCGCAAAATCAGCTTCAATTACTTCAACGTTGAACGTATAATCGCGATATTCACTTTCATCTAACGGATTTACTACGCGAGCAACCAATAGTGCTTTACCTGGAGCAACTGCAGTAATGACACCTTGTTCATCAATTGTTGCAACTTCAGGGTGAGCAGAAGTAAATGTTACTTTTGCTTGCGCATATTCTGGGGAAAAGCTATACGTCAATGTTTGTGTAGTTCCCTTAATCATGCTATTTTGTAATGCTCCGAAATTTACTACAGGTAAATCATTTTCAACAACTTTTACTGTAGCCGTATCGTACGCAACAGGTTTTTCTGTGCAAACAATTTTAATCACAGTTTCACCTGCTTGCAACCCAGTCAATTTTCCATCAACATATGTTGCAATAGTGGAATCATAAGACGAATATTCAACTGTAACTTTTTCGACTTTTGATCCCTTGTTAATTATTGGTTCGACGTCAATAGTTTGACCAACTTTAACTGTGTATACATTTTCTGAAAACGAGATTTGCACTGCATCCTCAGAAGGTGTACAAGCAGCAAAGCCAAAGAATAAACCAACAATTGTTAATAATAAGAAAAATCTTTTTCTAATGTTTAACATGTTATTCTCCTTTTCGCTTGAATTTACACTTTATTATATCACTTTTTCAAAAAAGTGGCAAGCGTTTTCATT
>JAMPAL010000007.1 GCA_023667245.1 Anaeroplasma bactoclasticum | reverse complement strand
ATAATATGAATTCCTAAGTAAGGATAAAGGATATATTTCTTTTTCACTTGTGTCACCCTATCAATAGTATAACACATAATAGTCACTTGCATAACATCTTAGATTATAGTTGTTGAAAATAAAATAAAGATATGGTAAAATATTGATGGATTGGAAAATTAAGGGGTTGATAGATATGAAAATGATAGCACATAGAGGGTATTCCAAATATGAGTTGGAAAACACCAAAGAAGCTTTTCTTGCTGCAGCAAATCGGTCCTATTTTGGAATTGAAACTGATGTTGTTTTATTAAAAGATCGTTCAATGGTATTATTTCATGATGATGATTTGAAACGTCTTGCAGGGCAAGATATTGCCATTAGAAATCTCAATTATAAAGAAGCTTTACGTATAGAGTTAAATGCAAAAGGAAACTACCATACTTATCATTACCATATTACAACTCCATTAGAATATTTAAGAATCTGTAAACATTATCAAAAGTATCCTGTTATTGAACTCAAATGGGGCTTCGATTACCAAGCTGTTGATGAATTAATGCGTCTATTATTAGATGAAGATATGTATGATAAAAGTATGATGATTTGTTATACATTTGATACGGTTTTATATATTAAAAAAACATATCCCGATTATCATATTCAATTTTTGTTAGGTATGTTGTATAGCGAAGATATTGTCAATCGGTGCTTAGAAGAGGGCATTAGTTTAGATATTCGATATGATTTAGTAACACAAGAATTGGTTGATCGTTTTCATCAAAAGGGTCTTGAGATTAATGTATGGACGGTAGATGACAAAGAAATATATGAAAAACTATTCAATTTTGGAGTAGATTATCTAACAACCAATATTTTAGAATAAAAAATACAATAAATAGAAGAGGTGCACTATGGCGTTTATCAAAATACCTGTAAAGGGAATGAATGAATTTTTACCAGATGAAATGCGGTTAAGAGAATATGTGATTCGAGAAATTAAAGATACATATAGCAAGTTTGGTTTCAATATTATTGAAACGCCTTGTATGGAACATATTGAAAATTTGTGTTCAAAACAAGGCGGAGATAATGAAAAATTAATTTTTAAAATACTAAAAAGAGGGGAAAAGTTAGATATAACTCATATTGAAACAGAGAATGATTTAGTAGATATGGGAATGCGTTATGACTTAACTGTTCCACTATCAAGATATTATGCCAATAATATGGCCAAATTACCAAGCCCATTTAAAGCTTTACAAATTGGCAATGTATGGCGGGCAGAACGTCCCCAAAAAGGAAGATTTCGTCAATTTATACAATGCGATATTGATATTTTGGGTGAAAAAAGCAATTTAGCTGAAATAGAATTGATTCAAGCGACAACTACATTGCTTACTAAAATTGGTTTTTCTAATTTTAAGGTTAGAATCAATGATAGAAGAATTTTAAAACAAATGGCTTTATATTGTGGATTACCAGAAGAAAAAAGTGATGCCATATTTATTATTTTAGACAAAATGGATAAGATTGGAAAATCAGGTGTTTACCAAGAACTATTAGATGCAGGTTATGAACAAGAATCTGTAGAAAAATATATGCAACTATTTAAAGAAGAAAGTTTTATAGGCAATGCAAAAGCTTATTTTCAAAGCATTGGTATTGACTGTATTGAAACAGATGTGTTAGAAAACATTGATCAAATCATCGATACAACAGAGGCCACATCGCATCAACAATTTGATATTACTTTTGATCCAACTTTAGTAAGAGGAATGTCCTATTATACAGGTACTATTTTTGAAATTGAAATGGTAGAACTAGCAAGTAGTGTTGCAGGAGGTGGCCGGTATGATAAAATGATTGAAAAATTTACCAATATGAATGTACCTGCATGTGGTTTTTCCATTGGGTTTGAGCGCATAATTACCATTTTAAAAGAAAAGGAACACCATCTACCTATTGATGCTGCTGAAAAGGTAGCATTTGTTATTGAGAAAAATATATCTAAGGTAGCATTAATTGAAACCCTCCAAGAAGCAAAGCGTTTGCGAGAACAAGAAAATAAGCAAGTTTTAGTGGTATATAAATCTAAAAATTTCAAATTTCAAAGAGAAAAATTAATCCAAGAGGGTTATACGGATATTGTATTAAAAGCATATGAATAAAAATTTTAAAATTGCATTACGATTGATTATAGGCTTTTTTGCGTGTATAATTTTACTACTCGTTACCTATGTGGTATATATTTCTGTTCAATATTATCGAATAGAGGATTTAAAAGATTATACCCAAATGGTCAAGCAAAATCAAAATGAAAAAGTATCCTTAAATACGCATTATAGTATTACTACATATAATATTGGATTTGGTGCATATAGTCATGATTTCTCCTTTTTTATGGATAGTGGTACGATGAAAAATGGGAAAAAAGTATCTGGAACAGGTTCACGAGCAGCTTCTGAACAAACTGTTATTCAAAATACTATTGGGGCTATGCAAACTGTTCAGTCATTACAGCCAGACTTTTGTTTCTTTCAAGAAGTAGATACTGCGGCTAGTAGAAGTTATCAAGTGAATCAATTTGAAATGTTATGCCAATCTTTTGTCAATATGGCTAATGTGCATGTTTCTAATTTTCACTCAGCCTATTTGTTTTATCCATTACTTAATCCTCATGGACAAGTCAATAGTGGTATAGCAACATTTTCTAGTTATCAAGTCAAACAAGTTGTTCGTCATAGTTTAGAAATAAGTGATGCTTTTCCTACCAAGTTTTTTGATTTAGATCGTTGTTTTTCTGCAACTTATATTGCAACTGAAACAGATTATGATTTAGTCATTGTCAATGTGCATTTATCTGCATATGATGAAGGTGGAATATATCGAAAGAAACAATGGGAGACGCTCAATACTTTTTTAGATGAGGAATATCAAAAAGGAAATTATGTAATTTGTGGTGGAGATTTTAACCATGACATTGCAGATAGTGTGGGGCTATTTCAAACTACTCAAGAAAAACCTGATTGGGTTTACGTATTAAACGAAAATGATTTAACGGATCACTATACTTTTGCAACAAGCAATCAAATCCCTACTTGTAGAAGTACTGATATGCCTTATCATAAAGGCGAAAATTATACAGTCGTATTAGATGGTTTTATTGTATCTGATAATGTAGTGGTTGAAGAAGTTGTCAATATAGACACTGATTTTTTATACAGCGATCATAACCCTGTATATATGAAATTTCAACTAAAATGATAGGCAAAGACTTATCAAAGATAAAATAGGTATGAAGTAATATTACTTACATATAATAAAAACAATAAAGAAAGGAAAAGAAACAAAGATGAAAAAAAGAGTTTTTATTTTAATGACAATGGTGCTTCTTTTTACTTTAAGTTTTGCAACAGGATGTAAGAAGAGCAAGGAAACAGAAGGCGTTGGATATGGTCTTGTTCATAAAGACTATGTAGGTATCGCAACAATGAAGGTAAAAAAAGAAAGAGTAACTTCACTTACTTTTGAAGAAGTATTTTTACCATCTACATGGGCACAAGTAACTGGTGAAGGTGTATCAGAAGATTTAACTGTTCTTCATACATCACATGGCAGTCATATTCAACTTGCTAAATATCTTTTGATTGGTGATAAGAAATTTACAGGTACTTCAGTTGCTAGTGGTGAAGGTGATGATTTAACTTATACTGTAACATATAGCGCAGAAGGAATTGCTGATTTAAAAGCATATGTACAAGCAAGCGAAGAAAATGCAAAATGGTACGCTGAAGCATTACTTGCAAACAATGCAAAAGTTGCAGATGCTACATTCAAAGAAGCTACATTCGATTTCTCTGGTAAGACAAAAGGTTTCACAAAAACTGCAGCTAACTATTGGCCTGAAGGTGGAAATGGTCTTGGTTGGAAGAAAAATATGCAATATTTATCAGATGCACTTGTTGGCACAAAAATGGATGCAGCAGAAAGCAAAATTGTAAAAGAAGGTAATACATGGACTTTTGATGGTGTTACATCACAAGCTACATTGACTGATGCATTAGATTATTATAAAGTTGCACAAAGAGCATACCAAAACGCAACAAAATAAATCGTAAATAAATGAAATATAAAAAACTACTTTAACAATAGATGAAACTATTTTAAGGTAGTTTTTTATTTATTATAAAACTTTTCTAATTTAAAAATCTTGCAATATATAGAGGAAAAGTGCTATAATATATAGCTAGAAGAAAGAAGGAATTTTAATGAAATTATTTGTTACAGTATTAGTGGAAGGCGAATATATGCCTAAAATTTTGAAAAAATTATCTGATCATAACTTCCATGGTAGTGTAATGCCAACATTAAGCATTAAGAAAGCATTGCTAAATAATCACAATGAACCTGTGCCTATGTTTGGTGGTATCAGTAAAGTCATTGAATATGATCACTCACCAAGACCTATGGTTTTTGTTGTTGTCAAAGAAGATGAAGAAGTGAAAACACTTGCCCGTTTAATTAATGAGGCAACGGGTGGTATTCAAGATAAGGGATTTATGTATGCCTTACCAATCGACTTCTTAGAAGGTATTGAATAATATGTCACCAATATTGAGTATTGTTATTGCACTGGTCGCTGGACTTTTGTCGACTAGAATTGTGAAGATATTACATTTGCCAAATGTAACAGGATACTTAGTAGTGGGATTATTGATAGGGCCATCTTGTTTTAATCTATTAACAGAAGATAGTATTCAAGCATTCACTATTATTGTGGATTTGGCTTTAGGCTTCATTGCCTTTTCTATTGGTGGTGAATTTAAAATCTCAAGTTTGAAAAAATTAGGAAAAAGTATTTTCTCGATTACATTCGCTCAAAGTATGGCAGCATTAGTTCTAGTAGATGTATTTGTTGTAATCACCTTTGTATGCATGAGATCGTATAATAATGAAAATTTAGCACTTTCTCTTGTATTAGGTGCTATTGCTACAGCAACTGCCCCTGCAGCTACATTAATGGTTGTGCGTCAATATAAGGCAAGAGGACCAGTCACAGATACACTTTTGCCTGTAGTTGCATTAGACGATGCATTTGGCTTGATGTTTTTTTCACTCTCTTTTGCCCTTGCAAAGGCATTTGCTACAGGAGAACAATTGACTGTATTCAATATTTTGGTATGGCCGATTGTGGAAATTGTCGCATCATTAGGTATAGGAGCAATCATCGGAGCAATGCTCGCGTTTGCTACAAAATGGTTTAAATCTCGTGCCAATCGTCTTATTTTGATGATTACAGCAGTCTTTTTAGGAGTTGGACTTTGTGAGTTATTCGAAACATTGAATTTACCATTTGGATTATCATCATTACTTCTTTGTATGATGATTGGTGCAACGTTTTGTAATCTTAGCCAAGAAGCTCTTGGTATTATGGATGGATGCGAGCGTTGGACCCCACCACTATTTATGTTATTCTTTATTTTATCAAGTGCAGAACTAGATATGAGTAATCTAGCTAAAATTGGTGTAGTAGGTGTTGTTTACTTAATTGCAAGATGTTTAGGAAAATATTTTGGTGCTTATTTTGGTGCAAAAGCAGTTCATGCTGATCAAAATGTTGTAAAATATCTAGGATTAACTTTATTTCCGCAAGCAGGTGTTGCGATTGGTATGGCTCAAATGGTGTCCAAGAAATTTGGTAGCCATCCTGAAACAATGGGCATTGCTACAAGTGTTGTTACCATTGTGCTTTGTGCAACATTGATTTACGAATTGTTTGGTCCGGTTATTACTAAGATAGCACTGGCCAAATCGGGAGAAATTCCACAAGAAGCAAAGAGAAAAAAAGAAGAAGCTGTACGAGTTTAGTCGTACAACTTCTTTTCTTTTAATTAATCTTCAACAATCACATTTCTAAGCCATCGTCTAGCAATAAATTTGTGTCCTTCCTCAGTAGGATGTACTCCATCGATAGAATAGAAGGTTGGTTCATGTTTGATACAAGCACTGGCAAATGATCCATCTAATGCAACGTATTCTGAGGCATATTCTCTGGCTAATTTTCGAATAATATCAACCTTTTGCCATAACTCTTCACGCATTTTGGTTAATTCAGGTGTAATATCAATAATAAATGGTTCAATAATTAAAATAGGCACATTTAAATCTTGTTTGATTTTTTCAAGTAGGGTCCGCAGTTGTTGTTCAAATGCAATATTACTTGTTTCAATATTTCTAGAATAGTGGTGCCATACATCATTCATTCCTATATAAATGGTGATAAAGTCTGGTTGAACTTGGAGGACATTTTCTTCGTATTGTTCAAGCAAATGTAATGTACGATTTCCATCAAGCCCACGATTTACAATTTTAATTCGATAATTCTTTAAAGCATCATTAATCCGCGCCACATAACCATGACCTAAATCGTTTGGATCTTCAAGATTACGATCTGCTCCAGTAATACAATCACCAAGGAATAAAATAGTACTCTTCTTTTTTATTTCCATAATGTCACCTCATATAGTCAATTCATACTTTTTTCATTATACTAAAAGATAAGAAAATTTTCAACTAAAATAATAATAAAATGAAAACGTATACATTAAATGGAATAAGTTATTCTTCTTTTTGTTTTTGCTTTTCTTTTCGATCCTGATAGTCATCTAAAAAATGGTATGTCATTTTATCTGTATGATATCCTATTAAAGTATTGAGATTGACATCATGAAAACTTCTAAAAATATTGATATCACTATTGGGATAATTGGCACGAAGCTGCTGAATCAGTGCTTTTATTTCTTGACGCTTGGAGGAACCTTGTGCTGACATATGATTTTCTTCTGTAAAACGACAAGCACATTGCAAAAATTCCAATTGATTGTAGGTAACCCATTTTTTTATATTTTCTTCTTTAATCAAATAGAGCGGTCGAATAAGTTCTAAACCAGGGTAATTTTCACTCAAGATTTTAGGCATCATTGTTTTATATTCTGCTCCATAAATCATACTCATCAATACGGTTTCAATTACATCATCAAAGTGATGACCTAAGGCAATTTTATTGCATCCCCTTTTTTTGGCGTTTGCATATAGGTGTCCCCTTCGCATTCTTGCACATATATAACAAGGTGAATCCTTCATTTCATGAACAATATGAAAAATATCTGTTTGAAAAATATCTAAGGGAATATGCAATAGATTTGCGGTATCCAGCAACTGCTTTAAATGTTTTGGACTATAACCAGGATCCATACACATATAGATAACTTCAAATGAAATAGGACCATGTTTCTGAAATTCTGCCATACATTTAGCAAGAAGCATAGAATCTTTACCACCTGATATGCATACGGCAATTTTATCTCCTTCTTGAATCAATTGATATTCTTCAATGGCACGCACGAATAATCGGTAGATAGTGGGTCTAAATTTTGTAATAATTGAATGCTCAACTGTTTGATATTTTTCCATAATTTTTCCTCCTATCTTTGGTTTAATTATTATACTGAAAAAATACCTTTTTTGCAAGCAAATAAAGAAAAGGAAAAAAATAGGGTATAAAAATGCTTCATTGGGAAAAAATATAAAAAATAGAAATAAATTAAATGAAATTGTTTTGAATCAAATAAGTAAAATTGGTACATTTTTTCAAATAAAATTATGAGCATTTGATTGAAAAAGTAATATAGATATGATATAATATTGGTGCCTGGAGAGCTCGCATTTTCACTTTTTATTTAGCGGCCCGAACAAAACAACTTAGGAAACGATTGTCATATTGGTGTCGAAAGCTTGCTCCTATTGGATGTAGGAATCCCGATATATGACTCAAGTTTACCACCTTATTATAGATGCGGTTGCGCATCCTGTGATAACGACTCATCTGGGTTTTTATTAAAAATCAATTTATCAGGAGGATAAATATGGATAAACAACAATTACAAAAGACATCAGGTATTTTATTATTTATTAAAAGTATAGCATTATTAGTCTGTGCAATCGTGCTATTATTTGGTGGAATTGGACTGATTACTGGATCAACAGTTACTCCTGATCCAAATCAACCTGCTGGCGAACTTGGGGCAGGGATTGCTGAAGGCTGTGCAAAGGTCATAGGTGTTTTTAGTTTGATTGCCTTTGGAATCATGCTTATTATTGGTTTGGTATATTTATTGTTATCTAAAAATTTAGTCTTTAAAAAGGTATATCCTAAAACATCAGCTATTGCATTATTTGTATTGGAAATGATTACTCTTTGTGTGGCTGTTATATATATGTTTGTATCTTTGATTCAATCTCAATCTACTACTGTAATTCTTATATGTGCTAGTGTTATTCTACTATCCGTTGTGAACATTATGTTGCTCAGTTTACTTTTTCAAAAAGTCAAACAACAAAACGAACAAAAATAAAGGCTATTTCATCTCATAAATAGTCTTTTTTTATGCCTTTTACCTAGCAATTTATGCCACCTAGTTGAAAGAGTATTGCAAAATATGTCAAATTGATGTAAAATATTAAGGAGTAAAAAGGAGATTTCTATGAAAACACGGAAATTAATATTTGAAAGAATTATTCCTTTCTTTTTTATGGCATTATTTACATTTCGTTTATTTTGCTATCAACAAACTATCAGTGGATATGTTGGTTTAGACACATCTCCACTAGCTAATAAGGGATTAACTATTATTTGTTTACTTGCAATATGGTTTAATTTTGCAGCTATTTTAATTATGCTAATGAGACCTTTCTTTCATTTTAAGATGGTTAAGAATTTAGCTAGATTTACTTGTTTACCTATTCATATTTTGAATTTGGCACTCGCTTTACCCATTTCGCAATTATTGTGTGGTAAAACGGGGATTCATCTATTGAGCGTTGTATATATGCTAGAAGCAATAATCGGTATAATAGAAAGTATCTATTATTTGATTATGGATAGAGGCATGAAAACACAAGTAGGAGATATTTTTCAAATGCTTGGTATATTTGCATTATTGCTTATCGCATGTCTACCATCTTATTTACCACAGTTTTTGTTCGGCTATGCAAAAACATCTATTTTTGTAAAGGATATTAGTTTTACGCATCGGATCTTTATCTACATTGGGATTATCGTTCCTTTTATCCTTTATTTCGCATTACGTAATCAATCGGAAGAAGTCATTCGGTTTAGTTTAATATTTATCAGTATAGCCACAATGGTTGGGTTTTTAGTTAATTTTAATTATACAAACTTTTTGGAACCTTGGACATGGCCATTTCACCTTTGCAATACAGCGATGTTCATTATTCCGATTTGTTTAATTTTTAAATGCAAGCGTTTATTTTATTTTACTTATTTTATCAATGTAATGGGCGCATTAATTGCTATGCTTATGCCAAACTATCCAGATAGCGTAAACCTACTTAGCATGCGTATTTTCAATTTCTGGTATAATCACTGGATTGCTTTCTTTATGCCAATTTTACTGGTTGCATTAAAACAATTTAAACGGCCTACGCTAAAAGAATTTAAATGGTCAATGATTTGGTTTTTTGGTTACTTTTTCTTAGTATTGGTACTCAATGTTGTATTTAGTGCAAAAGGACATCCTGTTGATTATTTCTTTATCAATAGTAATTATGTTGCGGATAAACTTGGCACATGGGCAGAAAATATATTTAATTTAAGTACAACTATTCATGTAGCGGGATTAGAACTTGAATTTCATCCCCTATATCAACTTGTTTTTTTCTTAGTTTATGTAGCGCTCGGACTTGGGGTATGGTTCATTTATGGTGAATTTTTTAGAATCGCAGATAGTCATTATGAATTACATATGAAATTAAGAGCTATTCGATTACATAAGTATGCTGTCCAATCTGTTAGCACAAGAAAGGAGAATATGATGAATGAATCAATTGAAGCAAAAATGGAGTTAAAGCATTTTTCAAAAAAATATGCGACTAGTAAAGTATACGCAGTAAAGGATGCAAATCTAGAGGTTCATGCAGGTGAAATTTTTGGTTTTCTTGGACCTAATGGAGCAGGTAAATCAACTATTATCAAAAGCACAGTAGGCATACAACCCATTACAGAAGGCGCTATTGAAATTTGTGGTTATGATGTTGCCACTTCACCAGTAGATGCAAAATCCAATATTGGTTATGTACCTGATCACTATGCATTATATGAAAAATTAACTGGAAGAGAATATATCAATTATATTGCTGATATTTATAATGTATCAGAAGAAGATCGCAATACTCGAATTGAAAAATATATTCAAATATTTGAATTACAAGGTTCTATAGATAGTAAGATTAAGACCTATTCTCATGGGATGAAACAAAAAATTACAATTATGTCTGCACTTGTTCATAATCCAAAAGTGTGGATTTTAGATGAGCCTCTTACAGGACTTGATCCAACAAGTATTTATCAAGTCAAAGAGTGTATGAAACAACATGCCGCAGAAGGAAATATTGTTTTCTTCAGTTCTCATTTGATTGATATTGTGGAAAAACTTTGTGGCCGAATCGCTATCATCAAAAAAGGACAGATTCAATGTATAAAAACATTGGAAGAAATTGAATCATCAGGAACAACCCTTGAGCAATTTTATTTAGATACGATTGAAAGTCATGAGGAATAAGATATGAATCACTTGAAGACACTTGTCGTGATGCAAATTCGGGATAAGATTGATTTAGGGTGGATTAAAAATAAGAAAGAAGCTTTACGAAAAGTTATTTTATCCTTGGTTAAATTTCTTGTTATTACGACAATTATATATATTATCTTATCATTGTGTAATCGATTCGGTATCTTTTTATATGATGAATCGCCACGGATTATGGTGCTTGTACTCACCATATCATTGGCATTATCATTTATTTCTTGTACAGTAGAGCTAATGAAAAATTTATATTTTGCAGAAGATAATAGAGTATTAATTACTTTACCTGTTAGAGCAAATCAAATTTTTATTTCTAAGATTATTGTATTTTATGTATACGAATTAAAGAAAAGTTTTAGTTTGTTGATACCTATTAGTTTGTCTTGCATTACTTTATTATTTACACAAGGTTATTGTTCTTTTTGGGTATATATTTGGATGTGGATACCATTATTATTTATTGTGGCACTTCCCGTATTATTTGGCGCTATTTTCTCTATACCAGTATTGTATATTTATAGATTTTTGAAAAAAAATGCTATTATAGAGTTTATTGTTTTTCTAATCGTGCTTGCTGGACTCATTTGGCTAGCAGTATACTTGATAGGTCTTATTCCAGAAAATATCGATTTAATCAATCAATGGCCAACCATTCGAAATAGTATTCGTGAATTTTTACTACTTGTAGAACAGAAACTATTTGTAATGAATCAGTTGATTCGAATTATGATTGGTGAACAGTCAAAAGGTGGTGCTTTTGGTATCAATTTCTTTACTATAGGTAAATTTGTTATTTTAATTGGAGTATCAACTGTTTTATTCTTTATTTCTTATTTTGCATCAAGACCATTATTTTTTGTTATGATGGCTAAAAATTTTGAGTTAAATAAGAGTAATAAAACAAGTGGAAAAAATAAAAAACATGGACATTATTTGACTTTTGTTAACAAGGAATTCAAGATTAATTTAAGAACAATTGATATATCAATTAACTATTTAATGGTTTATATTATTGTACCCATTTTAATTCTGTTATTAAATGCCATTTATAAAGCTATGGATACAAGAGAATTGGGGAATTGGTTAATTTATACGTTTAACGTATTATTGATTTGTTTGCCGCTTTTAGCTTCTAATGCACTAATCTCTACTTACTATAGTAGAGAAGGGCGTGCTGGATATATGAAAAAAACAAAGCCTATTGATGTGGTTTATCCACTACTTGCTAAATTATTCTTTAACGTGTTGTTTTCTATACCAAGCGTATTTGCCACTGTAGCTATTTTTGGCAATTCTGTGCAATTTCATATAGGTGACATTATCCTATTTGGCTTTGCTATATTGTTCTTACATATAGGTCATATGGTGTATAGCGCTACATTAGATATTATTCATCCACAAAATGAGCAATATGCAACAACTGGCGTTTCTATTGATAATCCAAATGAAAACAAATCTACGGGGCTTGCATTCATTATTTCTATTATTTATGCGTTAGTTGCTTATAAGCTATTATCAGAGGCAAGTTTGTATAACAATGACCTTACGGTTGGCTTTGTGAAATTATTATTAATTAGTCTAGTTGTTTTTGGTTCTAGTGTATATATGTTCTTCAAAAAAATTAAAGCATATTATTATGAGATACAGGGGTAATTGCTATGAAAAAATCAGTTATTTTAACAATAGGTGTGATATTTATTATTGCGATTGTTGTTCCTGGTTTCATTGGGCTTAGAATGAGAGTATACAACGAAACAAAGTATGTTGAAGAAATTATTTGTATTACAGACGGATATACAAAATATGATCCATCAAAGCCTGATGAAAAGCCTAAAATCGATCAAGGAATTGAAGGGTATATCAGTGAACAATTTACACCGGGTTTAAAGGTAGTAATCAAATGCCAATTGAAACCAGATAATGCAACCAATCAAAAGTTGGAGTATGCATATGATGAAAAATCAAGAGTATTCAGTGTTACTGAAAATGCTGATGGTACCGCAACCATTGAGTTTCATGAAAAGGGTACCGCAACCATCATTATTCGTGCAACAGATAATAAGAAAAAAAGCATTGAAATAGAAATCTATGCAATGGATAATGATTGGTTTTAAAACATATTCTTTTCGCCACAAAAAAGAATTATGTAAATCAAAAAATGTGGTAAAAAAATGAAAAAGGAGAAAAAATATGAAGAGTTTAAAAAAAGTTTTCTTATTAGGCATTTTTGTAGTCTTTGGTCTTATGATGGCTTCTTGTATAGAAACCAAGACATATAAGGTTACATTTGACACAATGGGTGGATCCACCATTAAAGAAGTTGAAGTAGAAGAAGGTCAAAAGGTTGAAAAACCAGAAGATCCTACAAGAAGTGGTTATGAATTTAAAGGTTGGTATTTAGAAAAAACATATGCAACTGAATATACATTTGAAGAAGAAGTAAAAGAAAGCATAACATTATATGCAAGATGGGAAGTAGATGCATCACAAAATAAAATATTAATTAACGATGTACAATTGCCTTCTAATATTGTTTTATATCAGGCTAATAAAAAAGAAAAAGATAATAAACGTATTGAATTTATGGATTTAACAAAAGCATATTTAGTAGGTGATGATAATCCTTGGCGTGCAGAACCTAAAGTGAGTTTCGTAAAATATGAGCTTGCAACAGGAAAAACAACTCCAACAACAGTAGAATCTTGGGAATATGAAATTACAGTTTCCATTTTAGAAAATGGTACTTATGTTGTTTTAGATGAAGCCAATCTTAATCGTTATGTAGAAAGAATTGATAATGTTGCTTGCACAGTAGACTTTTCAGAAGAAGCAATTGGACAATCATTCCAAATTTCTGTTTTGCCAAAAGGTTTGACTGAAAAACAATTAGAGAATAAAGAAAAATATACGGTAAATTATGAATTCGATGTAGTAGATGGATATAACCTATATACACCCAAAGAACTTGCTTATTTAGAAAATAGAAAAAGTGGTAATGAAGCAGATGCATGGAATGCATTCAAAACTGAAAATGGATTACAACTTGATTTCTATCCTCATGCATTTATTTTCCAAAATGATATTGTTCTTACTGCAAAAGATGTACCAAGTTATTTCTTCTATCAAGAACATGAACTTTCAAAATCTGATTCTGACTATGAAAGAGCACTTGGTTCTATGAAAGACTGGATGGATTTCTATATTAGAGAATTAGCAGCTGATGAAGAATTACATATCTATGGAAACTATTTTACGCTAGATACCCAATCTTTTAAAGAAGTAGTTCGTGGTGACAATAAAATTGTTGCTGAAGGAGAAGTTATTTCTCATGCTACATTAATTAAATTAAGAGGAGCTGAAACCGCTACATCTTCAATTGAAGGTGTAAACATTATTGGTAATGCACCACGTGTTGAAAATGTAATTAAGTCAGGTGGTCAAATTTTTATGAAGGTAGAAGCAGGTACATTTACTGCTTATAACAATATTACATCTTGTTCATTTATTGCATATTTCCCTAATCGTACTTCTCAACCTTATTTGATTGAAAAATGTCGTGCATATGATTCTTTCAATTGTTTCGTATACAACTGGGGTTCTGATAAAGTAACCATCAAAGATTCGGAAATGATTGGTGCTGGTGGTCCAGTTATCATTCAAGACCATGTAAATCCGAAAGCAGCTGATGGTGGACATCCTGCTAAAACATTTATTGAAAATTCTACACTAGAATCTTATGTAACAGGTAGCGAAGGTTGGTTTACTGTTGTAAAAGCAAGTGCTTTTGTTCCACAAATCAAAGGGTTAAATGCATTATTTACACCATTTGGTCGTTCATTCTTAAAGAGTAATTTGGATAATACATTAACATATATGAATTTAATTTGCGTAAATAAATCAGGTGACGCTGAAGGATTAACAAATGATATTATTAAAGGATCACTTCAATTTGATAGTTATCAAGCATTTGAATTTGGCGAAAATAATCCATATATTGCAGGCTTACTTGCACAAGCAGGTGGACAAGGTGCACCTGTATTCCAAACTTCTGCAGCAACCGCAACTGCAGGGTATGCATATGGTACAACGAATGGTTTATTTGATATTACCAATTCACAAATTGTAGATCCAACTAATGTAATATATCAAGGTGAATACCTATGTATGTATTACCAAGGTATGGCATTTACTTTTGGTTATTTCAATAATGGCGATAAATATAATCCGCAATAGAAAGTAGGGCATAAGCCCTATTTTCTTTTTTATAAGATAAGTCAAAGATAAACTGTATCAATAATGATGATACATTTATTTTTCTTACCATTTGCTATGTTAAAATATTGAAAATGTGGTAAAATAATAAAGAGAAAAAGGAGAAAAAATATATGCAATGGGATTTAACTTATCATTTTAATACAAAAGAAGCATTTGAAGAAGCACTACAAGGTGTGTACCAAATGGTTAATCAATTTGCAACATTTCAAGGTCATCTTGGGGAAGAAGATTCTTTTGTTGCTTACTGTTTATTGATGAAAAAATTTGAAGAAGAAGCTTCTCGAGTTTATCAGTATGCCTCATTAAAAAGTGATTTGAATAGAAAAGATGTAGAAAATGCTGCAGCACTCAATAGATGTAGAATGGCATTTTATACGTTATCTGAGACAACCGCTTATGTTGAACCAGAATTGATATCAATTGGTGAAGAAAAAGTGATGGGGATGCTCGATCAACATAAAGAAATTGAAGAGTTTCGTTTTTCACTAGAAAAATTATTTAGAGGAAGCAAGCATGTTTTAGATAGTGCAAGCGAAAAATTACTGTCATTATATGCACCAGTAACATCATCATCAGGAGAACTGTATAGTGCTCTAGCTGTGGGGGATGGAAAAAGTGTAGATGTAAAATTGAAAAACAAACAAGTTGTTACAGTTACACAGGGAAATTACCGTGCATTGATTGCTCAATCTAAAGAAGCAAGTGATCGTAAAAAGATTTTTGAGGCTGTATTTAATACATTTGAAGCACATAAGCATACTTATGCTAGCATTTATAACAATGTATTACAAGATAATAAAGCCAGTGCTAAAGCTAGAAACTATGTATCTGTATTAGAGAGTTATTTATACAATAATAATATTGATACATCTGTTTTTTTGAATTTGATCAATGTAGCTAGCAAACATAATCAATCTGTTAAAAAATACATTAAATTACGTAAGAAAGCACTAGGATTAAAAAAATATTGTACATATGATCGTTTTCTTGAACTTGCTCATTCTAATAAAGAATATACATATGAAGAAGCCAAGAATCTTTTCTTTACAGCTATTCAACATTTTCCAACTGATTTCCAAGAAAAAGCACATGAAGTATTAAAAGAGGGCTTTGTAGATGTAGAAGAGCGTGAAGGAAAAGCGACTGGAGCATATTCTTCAAGTGTTGCCAATTTGCATCCATTTATTTTATTGAACTATGACAAAACACTTGATAGTGTATTTACAGTAGCACATGAGGCAGGACATTCTATTCATTCTATGTATGCGGCAGAAACACAACCTACAATGTTACAAGATTATACTATTTTTGTAGCAGAGATTGCCTCTACATTTAATGAACATGCATTGCTTGATTACTTTTTAACTTTACCTAATGCATCTAAAGAAGAGAAAATTATGGTAATTCAAAAAGCCATTGATGAGATTATGAGTACTTTTTATCGTCAAACTTTATTTGCTGAATATGAGTATTTAGCTAACCAAGAAGTAGCACAAGGTAAACCTATCAATTACGAAGTATTATCTGGTATTATGGTAGACTTGTATAAAAAATATTATGGTATGGATATCACTAAAGAAGGTGTAAAACAATATGTTTGGGCATATATTCCGCATCTATTCTACACACCATTTTATGTGTATCAATATGCAACCAGTTTTGCAGCAAGTTTCAAAATTTACAAAGATGTCAAAGATAATGTACCAGGTGCATTTGATCGATATATTCAATTGCTTCGTTCTGGAGGATCAAAATATCCAGTAGAACAAGTAAAAGAAGCAGGTGTAGATTTTACAAAAAAAGATGCTTATATGGCAGTAGTAGAAAGAATGGATGTACTTGTAGAAGAATTAGAAAAGTTATTAGTTGAAGAATAAAATAAAAAAAGATTGCTAGATGAGAGCAATCTTTTTTGCTATCTATATATAGTATTAAATTGGGAAAAATGTATAATAAATAAAATATTTTTTAAAAAATACAAAAAATACATAAAAATACATTGACATATTTTTACAAATAATGTATAATATAAGAGTAGATTAAAGAAAAGGAGAAAAGAAAATGGACTACATAACTTATATTATTATTGCTGCAATAGTGCTATTCGTACTCATTTTAATTGGCATATCTTATGTGAAAGCACCACCAGATACTGCCTTCATTATTACAGGACCATTTAAACAAAGAGTATTAATTGGTCGCGCAGGATTTAGATTTCCAGGGTTAGAAAGAGTAGATAAAATACCACTTAGTTTGATACAAGTAGATATTAAAACATCTAATGCAGTGCCAACAAAAGAATTTATTAATATTTTTGTAGATGGTGTTGCTAATATTAAAATTGATTCAGAACCTGAGGCTCTTTCAAAAGCATCACAAATTTTCTTGCAACAAAATCTAGATGGCATTCGATCTATTGCAAAAGAAGTCTTAGAAGGAAATATGCGTGAAATCATCGGGCAAATGAAACTAGAGGATTTGGTTCATAATCGCGATTTATTTGCAGAAAAGGTAAAAGAAAATGCAACACAAGATATGGCAAGAATGGGACTTCAAATCATTAATTTAACTATTCAAAATTTTATTGATGATAATCGTGTAATTGAAAATCTTGGCGTAGATAATATTGCACAAATCTCTAAAAATGCAAGCATAGCTAGAGCACAAGCTGAACGAGATGTGGCTATTGCTCAGTCAGAAGCAAACGAAACAGCGAATAAGGCTAGAATAGATGCAGAGACATTAATTGTTGAACAAAATACAAGTCTTGCTCTTCGCCAAGCGGAATTAAAAATGAAAACTGATACAGCAAGAGCAACAGCAGATGCGGCATACTCTATTGAAGAGCAAAAACGTCAACAAGAAATTAACGTTGCAAAAGTAAATGCAGATATTGCTAAGCGCGAAAGGGAAGTAGAACTTGGACAAAAAGAAGTTGAACTTCAAGAACGTCAATTAGAAGCACAAATTAAGAAAACAGCAGATGCAGAAAAGTATGCAGCAGAACAAATTGCCCAAGCGGAATTATTTAAACGTCAGAAAGCAGCAGAAGCATCTCGTTATGAAGAAGAACAACGTGCTTATGCATTAAAAGCACAATCTGAAGCATCCAGATATGCAGCAGAACAAGAAGCAGCTGGTATACTTGCAAAAGGTGAAGCAGAAGCAGAAGCCATTGAGAAAAAAGCCGAAGCAATGAAGAAAATGGGTGAAGCATCTGTCCTTGAATTGATTTTAAATTCAGGTGTATTACCAGATGTTGTGAAAGCTTATTCAGAACCTCTTGCGGAAGCATATGGTCAAATTGGTTCAATTACGATGTATGGCGAAGGAAATACAGCTAAGTTAGCAAAAGAAGTTACTAGCAATGGGGCACAGTTGATACAAAGTTTAGAACAAACGTTAGGTATTGATATTAAATCTATTCTTGCTGGATATTTAGGTGGGAAATTAGTTACTCAAGCTAAGCAAGATAAAAATACACAACCAGAACAAACTAAAGAATCTAAACCATCCGAAGCAACCAAAATAGATGCATAAAAAAGAAAAAATGACTGTACATATTGTACAGTCATTTTATATCATAAACCAAACTATTCACCTTTTAAATATTGAGTAGGATATTCACGATTTAATAAAACAATACTAGGTAAAAGAAGACACATAATTACTGCTACGGCAGCACCAGATATAAATACGTATGGTGCATTGTAAACAAAAGCTGCTGACCAAGTATAATCGTAAAGAAGAACAGAGTCTATTGAACCACAGATAAAACGAATGATAAATGCAGTAAGCATAGAACCGATTAAACATAAGAAAGATAGTATAACACCTGTTGTAGTTTTATTCAAATAGAATTGATTAATCCATTTTGCCACTAGACCAGTAATTGCAACAGATCCAAAAGCAACAAGATATTCTAGTGGATAAGTAACTAGGCCATATCCATCTAATAAACAACTAATCAGACCATAAACTAGTCCTCCAGCAATTAAGCCTTTAAACCAACCATGTCTTAAGGCAATGATAAAAAGTGGCACCATAGCAATATTAATAGATCCACCTGTTGCACCAATAGACAATTTTACAAATTTGTCTAGCACTACAGCGATAGCACATAGTATAGCAATTTCAGCTATATCTCTTACAGTAAAACCAAAAATATGTTTCATTACAAAACCTCCTATTAACAAAAAAATTCTTTGGTTTTATCCAAAGAACATTGCTAAGATATGCAAATTTAATAGAATAAAAAATTTGCATGTTTCCCTACGCTAGCATTATCTAGATCAGGTTTTGGGTCGTTAACTAAATAACCTCTCAGCAGATGCTCCCCATTAGGATATATATGTTTTTTCAAACATTAACATTATATACTAATCCTAAAAAAAGATAAAGCAACTCGCTTTATCTTTTCATTTTAATCTACCTTTTGTTGTTCAGAAACATTTGTCCACCAGTAAGTGCCATCACTTTTTAGTTCTTTAATCCAACTAAAATCTTCTCGTGCTCCACTATATTCAGGATATTTTGGATGAGCGTAACCGGTAATTCTAGCATCTTGTAAAGACCATCTCTTAATGGCTACACGATCTGAAGTATTTCCTTCAATGGTATATAGATAAGTATCATCTGAATAAATACAAATGCCAGTATGAGACATTCCGCTACTTAAGAAGAACACAATGTCTCCTGTTACAGGTTTATAATCTTCTTTATATTGATTTTGTGAAGCACCTTGTTCTAATGGTTCATTAAAATGGAAATCTTGAACGTAATGCATAATACCATTTTCAGTACACCATTTCATACCTGCAGTACATCCTTGATACTTACACAAAATATCTGTGGATAAACCTGCTTGATTCCAACACCAAGATACAAACATTGCACACCAAGGTTGACCATTGTTCGGATACCATTCACCATATTTTTGAATGTTATTTCCAACTTCCTCTGTCCCGTTTTCTTCAAGAGCTGTAAGGATAAACCGACTTAAATAATCGACTTCAATAGAACCAGTCACATCTAGATAAAAGTTTGTTTTCTTGGTTTTATCATTGATGTTGTTTTTATCATAAACACTAATAATAGTGTATCCTTCTGATTTTGTGGTAATAACGCCTTTATCAGACACCACAGCAACTTCTTTATTAGAACTAATCCATACCAAAGAATCATTAGCCAAATTGAAAGAGTTAAACATTTTAAATCTTTCACCTGCAGGAACTGTTTCTGCTTTATCTTCTGCATAAAGTAATAGAAAACTATCTTTATTTACAATAGATACTTCGCAACTTGTTGTTAACCGTTTATCTAGTTTAGATGTAATGGTAATTATGCTAGAACCATATTGAACAGCTTCAATTGATAGGTCAGGTTTTAGTATTAAACAATCGTTAGAAAATGTAATGTCATAATCATCAATACACATTGCTTTATCTTTAAAATAAATATGAGTACTATCGCCAATTGTCATTTTTTCATAGGTGGCATAAATACTTGGCATCTTAGGAATAACTTCAAAATCAAACTCGAAATAAAGAAGAGGATTGCTTTTTAAAGCAAATTTAACTTTGGTTTTTCCTACTCGAAGAGCTTCAATAGTACCAAAACGATCAATTTGGATGATGTTTTCTTGAGTATAACTAATATCAAAAGGATCGAGTTCAAAATAATCATCAACCCAAATCATAGTAGTTTCATCAATAGATATATAGTCAATCATTAAATCGTAGTGAATAGGGGATAAAGGGGTTCCTTTAGTGTGTCCACATGTGGTACAGGTTGCGGGAGCATCTAAAGTAGGTTCTGTATATTGGTGTTCGAGTGGTAATCCATCAGCCGTATTACATAGTGTACAGTGTTTTGCCAAAGTACAAGTAGCCTCTACCCAAAGATGGTCAAGAGCAGTTCCTTCTATTGTATGACAAACAGAACAAGTTTTAGGCGAAAAACAAGTGGCATCTATCCACTCGTGACCAAGTGCATTACCATCTGTTTGTTGGCAAACAGAACAAGTTCTAGCACTAGTACAAGTCGCTTCTTTCCATGTATGACCATTTTGTTCACACTCGCTTTTTTGGGGCGTTTTTTTACAACTTGTACAAATACATAACACAAACATTAAAATTAAAAATATATACTTTCTTTTCATTTTCATCTACCTTTCTATTTTTTTAATAAAACACCTTCTACGCCTATGAAAACGTGGTTCAAATGTTTCCCACTGTCCAAGTACTTTATGATTTGTTTCAAGTTCTGGACCTGTTTCGCAGTGGTGAATATGATATTTTTGATAAGAGCGATAACAAGTCTCCATCAATATAGCATTTACGCCTGTACCTTGATATTCTGTACGAACACCTATCAGATACATATCTAATACTTTTGGATGTTTAATAGCTTTTAAAAAGTGAATAAATCCAAATGGAAATAGTTTTCCTTTTGACTTACGAACGGCTTCACTAAAGGATGGTGCAACGATAGCAGCTCCTATCATTTTACCTGATTTATCATATGCGGTTGCAATAAAGTCCAAATTAATAAGCATAATAAATTGTTTAATATACATACGAATTTGTGCTTGTGTTAAAGGGACAACACCATACAATTTTTCATATGCCATATTTAGAATTTCAAATATTTGATAAGCATCTTTTTTGAGTTCTCTTTTATGTTTATATTGTTTAGTGGTGTATCCATAGCGTTTTTCAACTAACTGGGTAATTTTTTGAATGCGCTTCATTCCATCATCAGTTGGAAAAAATTGGCATTCAATCCAGTCCACATCTTTTTGAAAGCCGAGTCTTTCTAAATAATCTTTATAATAGGGATGGTTATAAATGGTAATAAAAAGATTATCTTCTTCAAATCCTTCAATCAACATACCTTCCCTATCTAAATCACAAAATCCAAGCGGACCAATGATTTCTTCCATGCCTGCTTTTTTAGCTACTTCAAATGCCTTTTTGAATAGAGCTTGTGCAACATTAAAATCCTCAATGCAACCAAATCTAGTAAAACGAATTTTCTTGGTTCCGTGATTTTCGTTGTATTTTTGATTAATAATAGTAGCAATTCTACCCACAATTATATTGTCTTGATAGGCCAAAAAGAGATGGACATCACAATGTGCAAAAGCGGGGTTTTTCTTTGGATTAAAATTTTGTGCTTCGTCTTGGTTGAGTGTAGGGCAAAAGTGTGGAACATCTTGATACATTCTATTGGCGAATGTAATAAAGGCCTTAAATTCCCTTTTGCATGAAACTTCCTTTACTATAATCATAATTTTGTATCCTCTTTTTTTAAAAATTACAATTTATTATAACAAATAAATCGAAAAAAAACAATACTTATATATAAATAGACAATTTGAAAGAAGAAGAAATGATTGAAAAAAAGGAAAAAGTATGATATAATACAACTAAAAAAAGGAGAAATTATAATGAGAAAGTTGTGGATAACAGGGTATATATGTTTAGTTTTATTACTTGTAGGGTGTACAACAGGTATTGTAGATTCTACAAAATTGATATTACCTGATCTAACAGGAATGACCAGAGAACAAATTATAGAAAAATTAGCAGATTATGATATTACATATTCTTTTTATTTTGAGAAACAAATCATTAAAAGTGATGATGAATTAAATCAATTTGTCCGATATGGAAATGGTTATTTCGCTGGAGATTCGTATCCCAAAGACAAACATCTATCAATTTATACCACTGTGCTTCCGCTAACTTCTACCTTATCTAGCACATTAGAGATGGATTTTGAATGGGAAGGAAAGAGCTTCATTCAAGATGGAGTAGGCCAAGTTAGGCTGGTGTATGGTACAGATGGTGATACAGCGACATTTGAAGATATCATTACAGGGCAAACATTTAGACTTCGTTTCCTTGGTATAGATACACCAGAAGTATATGCAGGAGAAGATCCTTGGGGTCTTGCAGCATCACGTTATACCAAAGCAAGATTAAATGAAGCGAAAACAATTGTTTTGGAAGCAGAAGGAGCTAGAACAGAAACATATGGTAGATATTTGGGATTTGTTTGGGTAGATGGTGTACTTTTGAATTTGGAAATCATTGAACAAGGATATAGCAATTCTACGTTAAGTAAATCCAAATATAAGGATATTTTTATGGAAGCAAGTATTGCTACAATGAAAACTGGAAGACGTTTTTTTGGTGAAATAGATCCAGAATATGATTATGATAGAAGAAAGTTCAAATAGGTGGACAAATGAAATATACAACAATTATTTTTGACTTAGATGGTACTTTACTGAATACATTAGACGATTTGGCTGATAGTTTAAACTATGCATTAGCAAAGGAAGGATATGCTACACATACTTATGAGGAGGTCAAATTTTTTGTAGGCAGTGGTATTCGAGTTATGATTGAAAGAGCCCTTCCTCAATGTGCAGACAATTTTGATGTGGTGTATCAAACCTTTTTAACCCACTATGAAAAAAATAAAACAAATAAAACTGCTCCATATCAAGGCGTATTTGAAACACTAGAACTTTTAAAAGCAAAAGGTATTCGGATGGCCATTGTTTCAAATAAATATCAACAAGGGGTAACTGAAATATGTACACCTTTATTTGGGAAGTATATGGATGTAATGATTGGTGAACAGCCAGGATATGCTAAAAAACCAAGTAGAGATATGGTAGATTTAGCAATAAAACAGCTTCAAGTAGATCCTGCTACTACAGTATATGTAGGAGATAGTGATATAGATGTTTTAACTGCCCAAAATGCACAATTACCCTGTATTGGGGCTGCTTGGGGGTTTAGAGGAGAAGCGTTTTTGAAAGCACAAGGTGTAGAAATGATTGCTAAAACATTCTCTGATATTCTCAAGTTTATTCAGTAAAAATTTAGGTTTAGATTAATTAAAATTCATTATCGTAAAGTATAATGAATTTACAAGAATATAGGGAGAAAATAAAATGAAAAAAAAGTTTAGAAAAATAGTTTATATAGTATGGATAGCGTTTATGGGGATAGGCTTAGCGGGATGTAAAATAAATCAAGAAAATCCTGATTTCGATCATTTAGGAGGTGGTCAAACAGGTGAAAAATCAGATTTATCGACTATTCAAAAAGATAGTTTGGCTAATTTAGAAAAGGTATTGCATCCAAGCGAGGAGTTATTAGACACATCTACAATTGACGCAGTACAAATAGATTTATCCAAACTAGTAGAAAATGAGAATACAGATTATTATACCTATCAAGAAGATGTATTAACCATTACTAAAGATGGAGTATATATGCTGACTTCTACATTCTGCGGTGCAGTTTCTATTTCTGGTAAACCCAGTTATGTCAGAATCATTTTAAATAATGTAACAATTGAAACTAAAGATAATCAAGCACAAGCACCACTTGTATTTGCAAAAAATGATGGAATGAGAATATTGACTATTCAAGAAAATACATTAAATTATTTATCCGATAGTTCTTCAGATACAAAAATAGATGGAGACTCAGCCGTTATTCAAGCTAAAAAATCAAGTTTAGTTATCAATGGAAAAGGTAAATTGATTTTAGATGCAAAAGGTGAAGATACAACTGGTTTAAAGGTAAAAAAAGAATTAGATATCTTTGGTACAACCTTTCACATCAACGTACCTAACAATGGGATAAAAGCAGATGAGAGAATCAATTTGACAGATGCCACTTTAGAAATTAATGCTTTAGGAGATGGTATAAAAACAGGAATTGAGGCAGAAACTGAAGAAGAAAAGGATATATATACAAAAGACCCTTATCAAGGATATATCTATATTCGAAATACAGAAATGAAAATAGTATCTGGAGATGATGGTATTTCCGCCAATTCATTTTTATATATAGAAAATGATGATGATAGGGTTATTGATATTACGACCAATACAGGTGCACCAGATATAATTACAGAATATTCATCGGATCATGCTGATGGAAAAGCCATAAAAGTAGATGGGATTGAATATGTAACTGATACTACTAAAATAGATTTAGCTTCTCAATGTGAGCATAACTATATGCTTGTCATTGATGGTGGGAAGTATATTATCAATAGCAATAGTGATGCTATTTCTTCAAAAGGGAATTTGATTATTCAAAGTGGTACATTTGAGATTGAAAGTGGAGATGATGGTATTCATGCAGAATATATTTCCAAAATAGTATCTGGAGATATAACCATTTCTAAATGTTATGAAGGCATTGAAGGCGCAAAAGTGGAAATTTATGGTGGTCGAATTGATATTATTAGTAGGGATGATGCGCTTAATGCTGCAAATAAAGATTTATCACAATATGATTTCAATATATATATTGGTGGAGGAAACATTCAAATTGATGCTTCAGGAGATGGAATAGATAGTAATGGTACAATTGAATTTGCAGGGGGTATTACAATTGTGCATGGACCAGTATCTAACGGAGACGCGGCTATCGATGCAGATAGGGGAATTTTAATCAATGGGGGAATTGTAATTGCTATGGGGTCATCTGGAATGGTTGAAACACCATCTAAAAATTCGAAACAGTGTTTTGTATCATATAATTTATCGAATATAGTGCCAGCCAATACTAAAGTACAAATTCAAAATGAGTCTAGTGATATTTTATTTGAAACAATATCCAAAAAACAATTCCAATCTTTAATTGTAAGTTTACCAGACTTTATCTTGCAACACACGTATACTATTACAGTGGGTACAAATAATCAGTCGGTAACATTGACAAATATTTTAAATCAAATCGGAAAAGCTGTTGGTCCTAATCGTCCAGAAGGGGGATTGGGAGGTCCAAGATATTAAAAATGATTTAGCGAAACTTTCCTTATTAGGAAAGTTTTTTTCATAAAAAAGATTTATTATTTAGATAAGAAAAGTCAAATTTAGTAGTTTAGGTATTTGCTTTTTCAAAAAAATATGTTATAATATGAGGGTAGAAAAGAGGTAATATAAAATGAATAAAAAAGGATATGGTTTATGTATGATTATGTTACTTTGCGTACTCTCTTTAATAGGGTGCAAAAAGAATAAGCCAAAAAGTGAATGTGAACAAAATGGCCATACATGGGTAGAGGCCACTTGCACTAATGCAAAAACATGTAATGTATGTCAAACAACGGAAGGTTCTCCTCTTGGACACAACTGGAAAGATGCAGATTGTGAAAATCCAAAAACTTGTGATAGATGTCATAGCACAGAAGGGGAAGCATTAGGACATACGATAGTGGATGCTACTTATGATAAGGGAAGTTACTGTTCGGTTTGCCAAAAAGTTTTTTCAAAAGATTTAATTGATCAACAATTGGAATCATTACTTCCTCAAGAGACTTCCTCAGCGCTTGTTTTGCCAAAACAATTTGAGACCTATGATATCAAGTGGACATCACTTGACCACGATGTATTATTAGATGATGGTACACTTGTATATCAAGATGCGGATAAAGAGGTAATCCTAGTTGCCGAAATAACAATTGACGGAACAACTTACAAAAGAAATTATCAAATTACGATAAAAACATCTACTTTATCTAAAGGTACTTACGATTATGCATATAATTATTATCAAACAAAAGTTGCAAAAGCATTAAATAAAAATGTAACATTAATTACAAGAGAATACAATGGATGTTCTGTTTTATATGAGAGTTTAGATTCAAATATTATGACATCAAAGGGCGAAATTACCCAAGGTAAACGAGATCAAACTGTTATTTTAAATATATATGTCATTAAAGATGGAATAGCCATTATATACCCTACTGAAGTAATCGTATCTGCTTGGAGTGGCTTAAAACGAGTAGATCTTGCTAAAACAGAGGTTCAACAAATGGTAACTGCATTTGCAGAAGGAAAAGAAAGCACATTACCACTTTATTGTGATACATATGAAACTGATTTAGCATGGAGTGCAAATGTTCCTGAATTTATTGTTTTAGATCAAGTTGTATTGACACCAATGGAAAAAACAGATGTACGTTTAAAATGTGTGATTAAATATGAAGGCAGTAGTAGCACAATGGAATTTGATTTAAAACAGGTTGGTGGAATGATTGATGAGGATACATATTTACAAGCCTTATTAGATGCTTATAGCAAAATAGAATTAAAAGGTTCGATTAATCATTTACATAAAGAATACAATGATGAGCTTTATTTAGATTATCAAGAAAGAATCAATTCATATGGTGTATTAAATTTATTCCAAACTACACCACTCAATGTTAATCAAGAATATTTAATTGATGAGAAAAGAACAGATTTTGTTGCTAAATTTTTTGGTTCTGGTACACTAGGTACAGTATATAAACCAACTGTTCCACAAAGTACTTTGAATAGTAGATTTTATGAAGGCTATCAAATGCCAAATGAAGATAACGTTTTATGGGTAGTTGTTCATGAAAGTGCAATGACTATCAATGGACAAAATGCAGCATTTTTAGCTAGTATGCAATATCGTTATGCTTTCCAAGATGGTGGACGTGAGGCTTCTTGGAATTATCAAGTAGATGCTTATAGTATTTATCAAAGCTTTGCAGATAATATTATTTGTTGGCATGCAAGTGATGGTACTGCAACAAGAGGTACAGGAAATAACAATGGTATTGGTATTGAAATGTGTGTAAATCAAGATGGTAATTATGAAGGTACATTAGCAAATAACGCTAAACTAGTTGCAAGTTTGATGTTAAAATATAATCTTAATATGGATAATGTAAAACGTCACCATGATATGGATCCAAAAGGTAAAGAATGTCCAAGTTACTTGATTCGAACAGCTCGTTATGAAGAATTTTTAGAAATGGTTCGTATGGAATATTTACTTCAAAAATATTTTGGACAGTCTAGTGTAACATATGATTTGTCAACCGATATATATAGTTCTACACAATCCGTATTGGATAATTTGTTTATAAAGGGTGCAAATGGGCTTTACTATAATAAAGAAGTAAAACAGCCTGTAGATATTCAATTTCAAGTAAAAGTACAAAGAAATGGCAAAACATATCAATCAGCATCTATTATTCATCTATTGCCGGAGGTAGCAAGTGAAGCATAATGCATTAGAAAACTACTTACAAATTAGTCCAGAAGTACAATATGCTTTACATCATCATTTGCCTATTGTTGCATTAGAATCAACCATTATTTCACATGGTATGCCTTATCCAAAAAACGTAGAGACTGCACTTCAGTGTGAATCTATTATTAGAGAAAATGGAGCAGTACCTGCAACAATTGCCATTATAGAAGGAAAAATTTGTGTAGGTTTAAATGCTTCGCAAATTGAATATATTGCTAAAAAAGGAAAAGATGTAGTGAAAACATCAAGACGAGATATACCTGTTATTGTTTCTAAAGGATTAGATGGTGCTACAACTGTAAGTGCTACAATGTATATTGCTAGTCTTGCCCATATCGCTATTTTTGCAACAGGAGGTATTGGTGGTGTACATCGTGGAGCGGAAGTCACAATGGATATATCTGCTGATTTGGATGAATTTGCTAAAACGGATGTATTGGTTGTATGTGCAGGCGCAAAAGCGATTTTAGATTTACCAAAAACTTTAGAGTATTTAGAAACGAAGGGAGTTCCTGTTATTGGATATCAGACATCAATATTGCCAGCTTTTTATACTAGAACAAGCCCTTATCAAGTAGATTATCAAATGGATACACCAGAAGAAATTGCTCATATGTTGCAAACCAAATGGGATCTAGGTTTACATGGGGGTGTTTTGGTCACCAATCCTATACCAGAAGCATATTCATTAGATGAAACGCTAATGCAACAAGCCATTGATCAAGCTTTAGAAATGATGCGTCAACGAGGAATTCAAGGAAAAGAAATTACACCATATTTATTGGCGACTATTAAAGATTTAACAAAGGGAGAAAGTCTATCTTCAAATATTCAATTGGTGTATCACAATTGTGAGTTAGCAGCTCAAATTGCTAAGGCATATCATCATGAAATTTAAAACATTCCTTGCGATGTATCGCAATATCATTATTCTCTTGTGGTGGATTATTATTTTAGTATTATTTAAAATAACGACTAATTTTGAATTTCATCATGGACTTTCCTTGCTCTTTATTTTTCTCGTTGTTTTAGTCCCTCTTGCTTTTTATTTGATAACCAAGGTGTATCAACAACAATTAATTCAAGCCAAAAAGAAGAGAAAAGGCAATTATTATCAAAGGATAAAAAAAGACTTTGAAGGGAAAATGTTTGAAAAAAATTTGATATTACCATTAGAAGAATGTATTGGTCATATAGATATAAAGATTGAAAATGATGAAATTAAATTGGGACATCCACAATTAATTTGTACTTTTCAACCAAAAAAAGCGACAATTCAAATCGTAGATACAAGAGTTTGTTATGCGTATTACTATAGTTTTCAAATTGATCGGATTCATGCGTATAATACATTGCATATGCAATATCATGATACAAGTTATTTATATCATATGATGTTAACGCAAATTCAATTGTTAGCACAAGGTGTTTTACTTTATCAAGAAAATAAAAATAGTTGTTTGCTGACCAACCTTGAGCAAACAAAGATATTATATAAAGAAAATATCAGGCATCATCAAAAAGAAAAGTATAAGCAAGTCAAAACAATTGATATTCAAAAGAGGATACAATAATAAGAAAAAAAATAACTTCTATTACAGAAGTTATTTTTTTAATGCATAAAAGCTAAATTCAGGAATATCTAAATGAGTATTCAAATCTATATCATCATTACAATTTAAGCAATATAAAGTTTGAAACTGGATCTCTTTTGGTACATCCAAGATGGTTTCTTTCACACTATGATTGATAAAGAAATAGATATGCCCTTTTGTGGTAAATACTTGAATTGTGGCTGAATAAGACTGAATGTCCAAAAAGGATATATGTATAATAGATTCATCTTCTAATAAACTAGATAAATAGGATAAATAGATGTGTTCTTGTGGATAGGTTAGATCAATATAGTTGTATTTTAAAGTCCAAAGTAAAATAAATGCGTGCATCATTTCATCCATATGAGTCGTATCATTATAGGAATATATATCTTGTATATCTTGCTTTTTGAGGGGGACAATCGCTTTTATATATTCAGGTATAGAAAGACTACCCTGTATAAAACGTTCCATCAATTGTTTTATCATATATGATACCTCCTATTTTTATTTTATCATAGTTTTTTGAAAAAAGCAAAACAATCAATAATATGGATTGAAATAGTAATATATAGAATGATGAAAAAATATTCAAATAATGGAAAAAGGAGAATAAATACTAAGTGGTAACGATATTTTTGTTAGCCAATTAAATGACTTTTTTTTCTTTTTTTGTTATAATACGACAAGTAAAATAGAAGATAAATATAGGAGCAAATATGGATTTAAAAAGTAAAGATGGATGGCTAGAAGTTATCTGTGGATGTATGTTTGCGGGGAAAACAGAAGAATTGATTCGACGGATCAATCGAATCAAATATGCAAAGAAAGAAGTAATGGTATTTAAACCCATCATTGATGATCGATATGATAAAAAGCAAGTAGTGTCTCATTCTAATCATCGTGTGGATTCTATTCCCATTGCGAGTTCTAAAGAGGTACTGGCTCATATTGAAAAATTGCCTTATGCAGTGGCATTTGATGAAGCACAATTTTTTGATAAGGGATTAATTGATATGATTGAGCGCTTGGCTAATTCAGGAGTTAGAGTGATTGTAGCAGGGTTAGATCAAGATTTTAGAGGAGAGCCATTTGGTATTATGCCAGAACTGATGTCAAGGGCGGAATATGTTACCAAATTACAAGGTATTTGTATGGTTTGTGGTGCTCCAGCAACACGTACACAGCGTTTAATCAATGGACGACCTGCGAGTTATGATGATCCAACTATTTTAGTTAGTGCTAGTGAAAAATATGAATCACGTTGTAGGCATTGTCATCAAGTGCCATGTCAGGAAAAATAATGTTAAAAGATGATATCTATTTTATGAAACAGGCACTTCGTGAAGCACAAAAATCGTATGAACAAGATGAAGTACCAGTAGGATGTGTGATTGTAGTTGACAATCAAATTATTGCTAAGGCGCATAATGTGAGACAAAGGCACCATGATGTATTGGGACATGCGGAAATCAAAGCGATTCAAAAGGCAACAAAAAAACAAAATGCTTGGATTTTAGAAGATGCTACTCTTTATGTAACGCTTGAACCTTGTTTGATGTGTGCAGGTGCTATTTTACAATCTAGAATTAAAAGAGTGGTTTATGGCGCTTTTGAACCTAAATCTGGTGTGTTAGGTAGTGTAATGGATGTATTTTATCAAGGTGCTTTTAATCATCAAGTGGAAGTAACAACTGGAGTATTAAAAGAAGAGTCAGCACAATTATTACAACAATTTTTTAGAGATAAAAGGCAAAAACAAAAAATAAACCATTAGAAGAGATTGACAAAAATCAAAAAGTATAGTATAATATGGATGTAATTAGAAAAGATACTTTCTTTTTATATCTTCGAATTATCTCAACTTAGATACCTTCATCCAAGGTTCCATGGTGAACCAGGTCAGGTCTTGATCGAAGCAGCCTTAAGCTTATGTAACTTGTGGGTGGGGGGATCTAAGTTGAGATTTTTTATTAGGAGGAAATGATGAAGAATAAAATAAAAATGGATTGTTGGCATAGAGCATATTTTATAGTAGGTTGTATGATGATTTTTGGTTTGTTGTTTTTGTCTGGATGTCAAACGACTTATCAAGTGACTTTTCAAGACGAAGCAGGAGAAATTTATACAATAATAGAGGTAAGGAAAAATAAAACTGTATCCGCAATAAATCAGCCTATTCAATCTGGTTATACTTTTCTATATTGGGAAAAAGATGGCATAAAATTTGATTTTGATACGCCCATTGCACAAGATATAGTTTTGGTTGCCAAATTTGAATCCAATCAACGGACGGTTACCTTTTATGAAGATGAGGATGTATTATACCAAACTATGATTGTCAATACAGGAGATTTGTTGCAAATTGAACCACCTCAAAGACAAGGATATGTGTTTAAAGGGTGGATGAAAGATCAACAATTGGTTCAGTTAGATACCTATAGAGTCAAAGAAAATAGTGTGTTTTATGCATCATGGGAAAAACAAGTGTATACTATTACCTTTGACACAGAGGGTGGTTTGCCTCTTGATGCTCAAGAAGTCGGCTATGAAGAAATAATGACTCCAGTTGTACCTACAAAAGAGGGATATGCATTTGTAGGTTGGTATGCATCAGGTAAGTTGTTTTCACCTGAAACAAAAATTATACAAGACCTTCATTTGGTAGCAAAATGGACACGTGTATATACAGTGACCATTCATCCCAATAATGGTGAAGAAAATATTCAAATTTTGGTTCCAGAAGGAAAAACAATTTTAGCTGTATATCCGTTGGAAAATCCCGTTAAAGCAAACCATCAATTTATGTATTATTGTATAGATGAATCTTGTACTACTGTATTTATGATGAGTAGAATCATTACAACTGATATGGATTTGTATGCACGATTTGATCCAATTTATACGATTTCATATGAATTAAATGGGGGTATAGCTACTGATTTACTGACTTCCTATTTACCTAATCAAATTCAGTATGAACCTATTCCTCTTGCTATACCAACCAAAGAAGGATATTATTTTAGAGGCTGGTATGAAGAGCCAGATTATAGTGGTACACGTTATAATATTTTACAAATGGGTGAACATAGAAATATTGCGTTATATGCGAAATGGGAAGAAAAAAATTTAGCAAATGCATATATGGGATTTTTAGGAGATAGTATTTCAACGTTTAAAGGGTATATTCCTGCGGGGTATAGTTATTTTTATCCACAATATTGTGATTTATTGGTAGAACAAACTTGGTGGAAAATGACTGTTGATCGAGTGGGATGTAAATTAGGAATAAATAATTCGTATAGTGGTACATGTGTAAGTCAAAAATATGGTGCATCTACTGCAGGTGAATCCGTTTCAAGATTGTTGAAATCTAAACGATTTGATAATTTACCACCCGATATTTTAATTATATTCATGGGCATGAATGATTCTTTAGCGGCGCCATATGGATTAAATGAAACTGACTTCGAAAAAGCTTATCGGAATATGTTAAATAACATTTATCAATTATATCCAGAAGTACAATTATTTTTGTGTACTCTCACCTATGAGACCAATTATCAGTCTAAGGAAGAAAGCATTTATTTGCAACATATAGCAAATTCACAAGCATTGAATGGAGTCATTAAAAAACTAGCACAAGAGTATCAATTACCCTTGATTGATTTTACCAATGCATTTCATTCAAAGGAGTACTTAGTAGATACAGTGCATCCGAATATAAAAGGTATGACTGCAATGGCTGATCTTGCAGTAGAGGCAGTTCAAAAATTTTATAATGAGGATCCACAAGAAGAACAAGATTTAGATGTTGTATTTGTTACATCTATAGTAAATACCAATGTTGCTTTAGAAGAATTAAGAAAAAAAATATATGTAGAAGGGCATGATATCCAATAAGATATCATGTTTTTTTATTATGTAATTTACAGATAAAAACGTAAAACAGAATTAATCATACGTAATATGTTTTGAAAGGAGAGATTATATGAAAAAAATATTATTGTGGATTGTAATGAGTCTAAATATATGGATGGCTTATTCTTTATTGCAACCTATTCAAGCAGCTACTGATAATGAATCTATTCAAAAAACGTTTGTATGCAAGGTAGGTACACCTTATTATAATCAGTTGTCCTATCCGGGATATAAAATAATATCGTCCAATGTAAATTTCGATTGTTGTGGGCACTATCAAATAATATATGAAGACGAAAAAACAAAAGAAAGAATAGAAAAACAAATTGAGGTAAGATCAGAAGATGATTTGATGAATGGAATGGTATTGCAAGAACATATAGAATTATATGTGAAAAATCATCAGAATTATATATATCATCAAACCAAAAAGGCAGAAGATGGAAATTATATAGTCAGTTATCTTCAGCCAATAGAGGGAAAAGAAGAAGTATATGATATAGGTGTAATGAAACTCAATTTGGAAGAAATTTTATTTCAAACAACCATATTTACACAGGTAAAAGGAAGAATTGTTGACTTTATTGTTGACCAAGAAAAGATAATTTTATTGATAGAAAAGGATAATATTGCAACTAGACAAGATTTGTATGTAGTTGTTTTAAATGAAGTAGGACAAATTATATTTGAGAATTGCTATTTTGGAAGTGGAATAGAATTTGGCAAAAAATTGTTAATGGATCAAGATAATTATTATATCGTAGGAGAAACCACATCAAAAGATGAGTATTTTCTTACCCAACAATTACATAAATGCGGATTTGTTTTTTGTATTCGTAAAAATAATTATCAACTAGTGGCACGTCATTATTTATCTAATTGTGCTGATACTGAGGTTATTGATGCAACAATTCAAAACCAAAATATTGCCATTCTTACGCGATATTTTGATCCATCTAAACAAATGAAGGTTATGGATATTTGGTATCTTAATGGTGTGAATCAGTCGCAGGTAGAGAAAAAATATTTTACCACTACACTTACAGAAACTTTTTTAAAATTAAAGGTAGATGAAAATAATCAATTGTATATTGCAACAAGTGATTATTTGTATAGCATTCAAAAATATGTTACAAATTTATATCATATAAAGGATAACTATGAAAAAGAATTGATTTATCAAATATATGGGGACCACTTTGAGAATATTACATTTTTAGATTTTATTCCTTTAAATGAGCAAGAACAAATTATATTGTTTAGTTTATATCAACCGAATCAAGAAAAGCCTTATGGCTATTTATATCAGCGTATTGAAGATAGCGAAGTTCAAGTTCAAATTGAACAATATTGTTCAAATGAATCTATTCAAGGCTTTGTGGGAGATTCTACCATAGATCTTGTTTTAGCAAGTCCAAATAGTTTGTCAGTTCATCATATTGTTTTTTTATATATGCAGTACAAAAGTAATCAGCAAATCTCATCTTTTGCTTCGTTAGATTATCCTATACTGTATACCAATCAAGAAGTACACACAATAGACGAAAAATTATCCCAGTTACCACTAAATAAGCATATTTTTGGTGACTATGACATTTGTTATGTATTTTTGACTCAGAATTTAGAGATTGCATTTTTAGATAGAATCAGGATATTGCCTCAAATTAATCTAGCGAACCAAGAAACTTATGATATAAATACAGAACTCATATTCAATGGGAGAGGGTACTTAAATAATCGTATTATTCCATCTGGATATACAATAGAAAATGAAGGAGATTATACATTTGTTTTAGAAGGCAATCAACAAGAACAAATAGAACTTCATTTTCGAATAGCTAGTCTTTCAGACTCTAAAGTAATCAAGGAAAAAAAGCAACCCACTATACAAAATCAAGCAGTGCTATCCAATCTAGAAATTGAAAATCAAGTTACTTTGAATAATGCGATAAATCATAATGATTTTCAAAGAAAAGCACATTCTCAAGTTTGGTTTCTTTTTCTTCCATTATCTATTTTAATTGCATCATATATTTATATCAAAAAAAGAGGCTAATATGAAAAAAGGCATTTATATTGTATTTTGTATTTGCTCTATTTGGTGGTTAAGTGTAAAACAAGGCAGTTTATGTAGGGCAAATTCTGTTATTCATCAAACTTCTCAAATTATTCAAAAGGAAGAAAAGATTGTAAAAGTATTAGATGAATTCACATATGTGAGTATGAATCACACTTATTTTGATCAGTATCAACTAATCATAGAGGGGATGACTGAGGCATATGTGGCAAATGATGAATTCATTTATGGCATTATGTATGGTACTACAAATACCACTTTATATCAAATCAATTTAAAAACCAAAGAAAAAAGAGAAAAGGTAATTTCAGCACGATTATATGATATTACCTATTTTGATGGAAGAGTAGTTGGGGTTGGAGAAGAGTTGGGAGATGCTTGTATATATGTATATCAATTGGATTTACAATTGATTCAAAAAATTTGTTTGGGAGGGGACGCATTAGAAAGATGGGTACATATTGAACAAAAAGAAGACATGATTTTTTTATTTGGTGAAAAGAAAGCATATAGTATGGGAAGCCCTTTTTTGCATGTTGGTCATGTTGATGATATGAAATCTTTTATTGTTCAATTGGATAAGGGGTTTCAAATAGTGAACAGTTTTTATATCAATGAACAAACGGGATACGAAATATTCTTTGACATTGCTTTAGGAGAAGAGGAACTCGCTTTTATTATCCAAGATGAGAGGAATCAATATCACTTATATAGATTGGATTTAGAACTTCAAAAAATAGAAAAATATAATTTATCAGAACAATTTTCATTTCAGCACATCAAAGTGGTACCAGTGAGGTCTCATCCTAGGTCGTTTATTTTTATTTATACATTCCATCAAAAATTATATTATGCCATTTGGAGAGACGAAACATGGCATCATCATGAAATTGCTCCTTGTAGTAGTATTGATTTTGCGGTCATTGAAAAAGGGGTATTACATATTTTTTCAAAGTTATTTTCATCTTGTGAGCACTTTGAAATCACAGAATATCATATCTTAAAGCAAGACGATTATATTTATAATCGGTATGACCAAGATCCAAAAGACACATCACATATAGAAATAGCATCTGATTTTGAAACGCTAACCATCAACTATAGTGAAAAAAATGATACAACCATTTCACTTTTACATTCAGGAACTTATCAAGCCAAATATGAGATAGAAAAAGAAGATGGATCGTATTTTGAGGTGACTACCCCATATGTTGTGCCTAGATATATTAACATAGTTAATTTAGGGATATATAAAGTGGGATATACATTACTATTTACAGATGAATTAACAGTAGACGGACAAACTGTATATAATGGGGAAAAATTAAAAACGCCAGGATTACATACACTCATTCATCATACAAAGGAAACAACCTTGACTTATACCATATATATTACAAATCAGGATGCACCTAATCTTGAAGATCGGCTACACCAAATAGATATATATTTGATGCCAAATACGAGTATAGATTATCAAATTACACTTTCGGGAGATGAAGTAGTACGAGAGATTATGGTGAACCAATTATCCTATCCATTTCAACAAGTGGATAGGAATATATGGATTTGTCTCCCATCAGCTACGCCGGGTCAAATAATGACATACGATATTTCAGAAATCATATTAGAAGATGGGCAAATAATACCTATTCATAAAGTATGGAATATATATACATTAAAACGATTACCCCATATAGAAATTGAAGTATTAGAGCAAAATATTCATTATCAATCTATTGATCAAGATGATGCCATTCTAGACTGTTTAGTAGAGTATTATCAAGATAATCATCTTCAATCAACAGTGTATACTCATTTTCAATCCCAATCAATAGCATTATCTAAACCACTTACTCATATAAAAATCTATTTATTGTGCGATGATGGTCAACATATTCAAAAAATATCTTGCATGGAATTAAAAGTATCCTCTCGTAGTAAGACTCCTATCCAACTTGTATTTTCGACTGAAAAGGATGTATTTCAAGGTTTGACTATTCAAGGATTATTAGAGGAAAAGGTAGAACTTAAAACAGTTAAAATAAATAAAAACGATATGACTATGTCCTTTCAGTTCAAAAAGAATACTATCATAAAATATATATCCTTTATTTTGAGTATGGTAATAGTTTTATTCGTAGTACTGTATCAGTGGTGTAAAAAAAGAAAACAAATGCAAAAATAAAATATTTTTGATTCAAATAAATGGATGAAAAACGATGTATGGCTCTTACATGGTTTTTCTTTTTGATTTTCTTGTAAAAAAAAAAGTTGTGTGATATACTATTTAAAAGGAGGTAACGTCAATGTTTTCTTATTTGTATGTACAAACTGAATATTCTATTTTACAAAGTGCTTGTAAAATAAATGATTTAGTTCAAAAATTAAAACAATTGCAAATTACCTCTTGTGCAATTACAGATGAAGGTACGATGTATGGTACAATTCGTTTTTATAAAGCTTGTAAAAAAGAAGGCATCCATCCCATCATTGGTTTAAAAGTAAATTATACTTATAATGATAGAGAAAGCAGTTTGTTACTTTATGCTATCAATGATTTTGGTTATAAAAATTTAATGAAGATATCAAGCCGTTGTAAACTAGCAGGAGGCATTATTGATTTTGAATATCTGCAAAAAGCTACAATGGGTATTTTGGCCATTGTCCCTTTTGAAGAATCTATTCTTAAACGATATTTGGATAGAAATGCAATTCAAGATGCCCTTTCAACTATGCAATTATTATGTGCAACATATGATATATGTTTTGTTGGTCTTGGACCAGAAACCATTCAAAATACACATATGCAATTCATTTATGACGTATTGAATGGTAGACATTATTCGATGGTTGCTTTGCCTAAGGTGAGTTTTATTGAGCAAGATGATTATGGTGCGTATATAACTTTGAAATCAATTAGGAATAATGGTCGTTTGGTTCAACTTCCACCTGTTGAAAAAACGCACTATATGTATACACAATTAGAATTGTCTAAAATATATGCCGATTATCCTCATTTATTAGAAGAAACCAATCGCTTGGCTCACATGTGTCAAGTCGATATTGTTTTTGGAAAATATCAACTACCACTTTATCAAGAAGGATTAGATAGTTTCCGATACTTAAAAGAATTGTGCCAAAAAGGATTAGACAAAAGAATTTCTCAATTTCAATATCCATATCATTTGAATACATATTATGAACGCTTGTTTTATGAGTTAAATGTAATTCAAAAAATGGGATTTTGTGATTATTTTTTGATAGTATATGATTATGTCAAGTTTGCCAAAAAGAATCATATTTACGTAGGACCTGGCAGGGGTTCTGCTCCAGCATCACTTGTTGCCTATACATTAGGTATTACAGATATTGATCCTATTTATCATCGATTGCTATTTGAACGTTTCTTGAATCAAGAGCGCATTTCAATGCCAGATATTGATATTGATTTTCCAGATGATAGAAGAGACGAAGTGATCCGTTATGTGGGAGAAAAGTATGGTAAGGAAAAGGTCGCTCACATTTTAACATTTGGTACATTTCGAATGAAATTGGCTATCAATGATTGTGCAAGGGTCTATCAGTTAAGTGATATAAAATTGAAACAAATTTATAAAATAATAGCTGATAAAGTAAAAATCAAGCCATATGAGAATGTATCTCTAAAAGAAGTGATCGCAAATGATGATGAATTAACTATGCTTATGGCAGATCATGAAGATATTGATAGAGTACTGAGTATAGCCTCTAAGATTCAAGATATTCCCCGTAATATTTCTACACATGCGGCAGGCATTGTCATTACACGTTTTGATTTGGTAAATTATACACCTCTTGATGAAGGGTTAGATGGCATTTATCAAACACAATACGAAGCAGAGGATTTAGAAGCACTTGGGCTTTTAAAAATGGATTTTTTAGGTTTAAAAAATTTAACAAATATTGCTAAAACTGTGTCATTGATTCAAAAAGATATATCTAATTTTACATTGCCAAAAGATGAAAATGATAGAGCTACTTATCAGATGATGGCCTCTGGTGATTTAACTGGTGTGTTTCAATTAGAATCAGCGGGAATGCGTAAATTAATTATGCAATTGCAGACTTCTCATTTTAATGATATTACACAAGCACTTGCTCTTTATCGGCCCGGTCCAATGGAGATTATACCGACATTCATCAAACGTAAATTTGGTCAAGAGCAAGTCAGTTATCCTCATCCAGATTTAAAAAGTATTTTGGATGAAACTTATGGGATGATTGTTTATCAAGATCAAATTATGCTCATTGCTTGTCAATTTGCAGGATATAGTTTAGGTAGGGCAGATATATTACGCCGCGCTGTGTCCAAAAAGAAAAAAGAAGTACTTGAAGAAGAACGTTTGAATTTTGTTCAATCTTCTGTTCAACATGGATATACCAAAGAAGATGCCCATATGATTTATGACTATATTGTAAAATTTGCAGATTATGGATTCAATAAAGCGCATAGTGTTGCTTACGCTAAGGTCGCTTATCTTACAGCTTATTTAAAGTGTCATTATTTTGCTTATTATATGTCTACCTTATTGACTTCTTTTATGTCGAGTACAACAGAAGTATTGGAATATACCAAAGAAGCTATTCGAAAAAAGGTCAATATTCAACCACCGCATATTAATGCAAGCCAAGATGAGTTTTCAGTAATAGATGGCGCCATTTATTTTCCCCTTACTATTATTAGAGGATTAGGAGAAATGAAAACAAAGCAATGTTTAGAAGAAAGAAAAAAAGGTTTATTTACCTCATTTGAAAATTTTTTAATGCGAACGAAACATATTTTTGCTAGTTCTATCATAGAAAATATCATTTACAGTGGTGCATTAGATTGTTTTGGTTTAACTAAAAAAGCAATGATTGAGGGATACCAAGCCATCATTGATAAGTCTGAATATCATTTTATTAAAGATATGTTAGAGGGGAGTTATACCAATGAAGAATTTGCATATGGATTATTACAGACTAAGGAATTAGAAGTATTGGGAATTAATTTGGTTTATAATTTTTTTCGTCAATTTGCTTCATTTTATACACAATATCATCTTCAAAAAATCATACAAATCAAGGAGAATCAACTTGCTCATACAATAGGAATTGTCAAAAAAATAAAAGAGATTAAAACCAAACAAAATGAAATAATGGCGTTTATTGAATTAATGGATGATGAATCTAGTATTGAACTTGTTTTCTTTCCTAGAGTCTATCAAGAAGCGCGTCCACTGACTACAGGAAATATTTTAATGGTTAGTGGAACGCCACAAAGACGAGTAACCCTTCAAGTGGTTGTCAGTCATATCAAAAAAATATAAGGAGAAATCGTATGAGAGTACTTTGCTTTGATATTGGTGGCACAAATATTAAATATGGTGTCATTGATCAAGAACAATTTTTAGAAAAGGGCTTATTTGACACAGACGCTCATTTAGGCAAGACATATTTAACAAATAAACTAGTAGATATAGCTAAACAAATGAAAGCAAAATATCAAATAGAGGGTGTGGGTATTTCTTGTGCAGGTAGTGTAGACTTTGAACATGCCTATATTCATACTGCTCCGGATGCACTTCCTGAATTTTCTGATTGGGATTTTCGAACCATCTTTAAAGAAGAAGTTGGATTAGATTGTATAGCAGATAACGATGTAAATAGTTTTGCAAAAGCAGAGTGCGTAAGTGGAGCAGGCAAAGATTATGATCATTTTATCGTCATTACAGTAGGTACTGGGATTGGTGGTGCTATTGTTATGAATGATGAGATTTGGCGTGGAAAAAATTATAACGCAGGGGAAGTAGGAAGAATATTGATTGGAAATGCCAAGTGGGAAAGTGTGGCATCCACTTCTGCTTTAATCAAAGAGGCCAAACGAGCTGGATTAGATGTCAATAATGGTATAGAATTATTCCAGTTGTATGATAATCATGATCCTATTGCAATGGCAGTAGTCAGTCGATTTTATGATTTACTAGGAATTGGTATGGCTAATTTGGTGTATGCATTTAATCCTGAGGCCATCATTATTGGTGGAGGAATTTCCAAGAGGGAAACTTTTTCAAGTGATGTAGAAAAATTTATGAATTCTCATTTATTATCAGGATTTCGATATACTGCAAAAGTACATACTGCTAAATTTAGAAACGATGGTGGTATGATGGGCGCTTATTTTAACTTTATAGAATACAAGGAGAAGAATAAATAATGGATCAAAAAACATTCCAAAAAGTAAGTATGTGGTCTAATTTTAAAGAATTAGACAAGGATTTGAAAGATGAACTAGAAACATTGATGCAAGACGAAACAGCATTGATGGATGCTTTCTATCAAGATATCGCTTTTGGTACAGGTGGACTAAGGGGAATTTTAGGTGTGGGTACAAATCGAATGAATATATATGTAGTTCGAAAATCAACACTAGGATTTTTAAATTATATGATAAAAAAGTACCCTAATATTCAAACACAAGGGGTAGCTATTTCATATGATTGTAGAAAAAATTCCTATTTGTTTGCTAAGCATGCGGCAGAAGTCATTGCAAGTCGTGGTGTAAAAGCATATCTATATACATCTATTCGTTCTACTCCTCAGTTAAGTTATACTGTTCGATATTTGAAATGTGCAGGTGGAATTATGATTACTGCGAGTCATAATCCTCCTATGTATAATGGATACAAAATTTATGATCATGAAGGATGTCAGTTGGTTCCAGAACTTGCTGATCAAGTGATTGAAAAAATTAATCAAATAGAAGATATGTTTCATATTGAAACAAAACCTTTTGAACAACTTGTCCAAGAGGGACTTATTGAATTAATTGACCAAGTGGTGGATCAGAGTTATTTACAGGCTGTAAAAACCGTTCCTATTCAATCTGTTGAAAAAAATAATATTCGCATTGTGTATACGCCTTTGCATGGTACTGGCGCAACTCATATGGTAAATCTATTAGAATCAAGTGGCTATACTGTATATCCAGTAACAGAACAAATGGTGCCAGATGGTAATTTTAGTACGCTTAAATCACCTAATCCAGAAGAAGCCAGTGCATTTGAATATGCCATTCAACTAGGAAAAGAAAAGAATGCGGATATTTTAATTGCAACTGATCCTGATGCGGATAGAATGGGAATTGCTGCAAAAAATGCCAAAGATGAGTATGTATTGTTAACAGGAAATCAAACAGGAGCGATTTTATTGGATTATCTAGGAAAATTCAAAAAATTAGATAAACAAGGTGTTGTTTTTAATACTATTGTTACATCTAATTTAGCAAAAGCAATTTGTGATAAATATCAACTCAAATTGGTCCAAACTCTAACAGGATTTAAATATATTGGTGAACAAGCAGCTAAGTTAGAAGGAACCAATGAAACTTTCTTCTTTGGGTATGAGGAGTCTTACGGATATGTAATTCAAGATTTTGTGCGAGATAAGGATTCCTTTCAAGCAACCCTATTACTTGCGGAGGTGGCTTCCTATTATAAATCATTAGGTAAAACATTAATACAAGTATTAGATGATTTATTTGAAGAATTTGGCTATTATTTAGAAGGTGTACATAATATATCCTTAGTTGGGCTTGAAGGTAGTGCAAAAATTGAAAAAATTATGAGATATTTTCAAAATGCTCATTTACAACACATTGCAGGCAAACATATACAGGTATTTGAGGACTATGAGCAATCTATTCGTATCAGTGAGGGTATAACATCTTCATTGACGCTTCCTCAATCATTTGTTTTAAAATATATTTTTGATGATGGAGGATGGTTTGTACTTAGACCATCTGGAACTGAACCAAAATTAAAAATATATATTGCCATTAAAGCAAATACAAAACAAGAAGCAGAATCTTTAGTGGCTACACTAAAACAAGAAATTTTGCAAATGATTGATTCAATTGAGGAGGTATAAATATGTTAAATGTCAATTATAAAAATGTATTGAGTTTTATTACCGAAGAAGAAATAAAAGAGAATGCATCAGTTGTTTTAAAAGCTAAAAAAACACTTCTTGAAAAAACAGGAAAAGGAAATGATTTTTTAGGGTGGATTGAATATCCAAATCAGTATGACCAAGTAGAGTTTGAGAAAATCAAACAAGCTGCAAAAAAAATTAGACAGGATAGTGAAGTACTAGTGGTCATTGGTATTGGTGGTTCTTATTTAGGGGCAAAAGCAGTTATTGAAGCATTGCAACCCTATTTTTCAAAAGAAAAAGGATTAGAAATTATTTTTGCTGGAAACTCTCTTTCTGCGACATATCATAAAGAATTATTAGATTATTTAGAAGATAAAGATTTTTCAATCAACGTAATTTCTAAATCTGGAACAACTACAGAACCAGCTGTAGCTTTTAGATTATATAAAGCTTTATTAACTAAAAAATATCAAAGTCGTGCTGCTGAGCGAATATATGCAACCACCGATAAAGAAAAAGGAGCACTCAGAAATTTAGCTATTGAGGAAGGATATACGACATTTGTTGTTCCAGACGATATAGGTGGGAGATATTCATGGTTCACCGCAGTCGGTCTTCTCCCAATTGCAAGTGCTGGAATCGATATTGATGCATTGATGCAGGGTGCGAAAGTTGCATATCAAGATGCAGTTACAAAATCTTATTTAGAAAACCCTGCTCTTCTTTATGCAAGTATACGAAATTTATTATACCAAAAAGGAAAAATGACCGAGGTACTTGTTACATTTGAACCAAAAGTATCTTTCATTAGTGAATGGTGGAAACAATTGTATGGTGAATCAGAGGGAAAAGATCATCAAGGTATTTTTCCAGCAAGCCTTGTATATTCAACCGATTTGCATTCAATGGGACAATATATCCAAGATGGTAAACGAATGATGTTTGAAACAGTCATCAATATTGATAAGCCATCTTCAGATATTCTTCTTCAAAAGGAACCAACTGATTTAGATGGGCTGAACTATTTAGAAGGAAGAAATTTGGATAGTGTGGCAAAAAAAGCAATGCAAGGAACTATTCTTGCTCATGTGGATGGAGAAGTACCTAACTTAGTATTGAATATAGAACAATTAGATGCTTATCATTTAGGTTATTTGCTTTATTTCTTTATGTTTGCTTGTGGTGTAAGTGGATATATACTAGGTGTTAATCCATTTAATCAGCCAGGTGTAGAAGATTATAAAAAGAATATGTTTGCCCTTTTAGGTAAACCAGGATATGAAGAACTTCTTAAAAAATTAAAAGAAAGATTATAAAAATAAAACATATACAAGTTTAGGGTAAAAGAACTTGTATATGTTTTTTATATGGATAAAATGATTAATCATCCTAAAAAGTAATATCAATTGAAAATAGGGACAAAATATGGTATAATAAATAAAAATATTATATAGGAGGTAGGCATTTTGGTTATTCGATATCAACTATTAAAAGAAGATTCCAAATCTATGGCAAGACTTGGCAAAATTACTACACCTCATTCAGAAATTGATACACCTTGTTTTATGCCTGTGGGTACACAAGCAACCGTAAAATCGCTTTCAAAAGAAGAAATAGAGACCACTGGTGCACAAATTATTTTAGGTAATACCTATCATCTTTGGAATCAACCAGGACATCATTTAATTGAAAAAGCAGGCGGATTGCATCAATTTATGAATTGGGACCGGTCTATTTTAACGGATTCTGGTGGATTTCAAGTTTTTTCTCTCGCAAAATTGAGAGATATTAAAGAAGAAGGTGTGTATTTTAAACATCACAAAAGCGGTAAACCATTATTTTTATCTCCTGAACTAGCAATTGAAATTGAGAATAGTTTAGGCAGTGATATTATGATGAGTTTTGATGAGTGTCCTCCGTATCCTTCTACAAGGGAGTATATGGAAAAATCTGTAGAACGCACTATTCGTTGGGCAAAACGTGGATTAGAAGCACATCGTAGAAAAGACGTTCAGGGTTTGTTTGGTATTGTTCAGGGTGGAGAATATGAAGATATTCGAAAATACTGTGCAAAGGAGTTAACCTCTCTTCCTTTTGACGGTTATTCTATTGGTGGACTAAGTGTAGGTGAACCAAAAGCCATTCAAAATCATGTTTTAAGTTATACTACACCATGTCTTCCTAAAGATAAACCTAGATATTTGATGGGAGTAGGCAGTCCTGGGGCTATATTGGATGGTGTAGAACGAGGCATTGATATGTTCGATTGTGTTTTACCCACTAGAATTGCTAGACATTCTTGTGCAATGACATCACATGGTAGGATTATCCTCAAAAATCAAGCATTTGAAAGTGATTTCCGTCCTATTGATGATGAATGCGACTGTTATACTTGTCAAAATTATACAAGAGCTTATATCCGCCATTTGGTTAAAGCAGAAGAGATTCTTGCTGCGAGACTCATCAGTATTCATAATGTTCAATTTTTAGAGAATCTAATGAAAAATATTCGAAATGCCATTCAAGAAGACCGATTTCTTGAATTTAAAGAAGAGTTTTATGCAAAATATGGCTTAAATGAATCAGAAAAGGATTTTTAATATGAAAAAGATAATAGTATTGTTTTTAGGACTCATAAGCATATTGACTCTTTCAGGATGTAGTTGTTCTAATTTACAAAATAAATATATTGTGAAAGAAAATGGCATTGACATTACCATTCCAAAAATATATCAAGATTATTTATTATACTCTACACCACTTCCTATGATTCATTTTGATTATGATGGTGTAAGAATTTCGAATTATTCTACCGATAATAAAATTGTTTTTGTTCAAAATGATCAATATATCTTGAGCGATGCTTTTAAAAATCATTTGGAAACGTATCAAAAAGATCAAATTATTGTAACAAGCTCAGTGGAACAACAAAAGGATACCCTTCAAGCTAGAGTGGGTAAAGACAGATTAGTTTTAGATGAAGGCACGATTTCTAAAGAAGAAATGATAATAGTGACATTAGAAGATGGTACGAGAATTTCTTATTCCTATCGCACATTTGTGAGTGGAGGAAAAACGTATTATGTATATCGTTATGTAGAAAATATGATGATATATATGCACATGCCATTTATGGTTGTCAAGAAAAACAATGAGAATAAACTTGTATTACTTCCCTTACCATACGATACCAAATATATCGTATCTGATAATATTGAATTAGATAAATTAATTGGTAAAAACGTGAAAGATCAAAATGTAGATAAGTATGTAGATACAGAAGCAAAAGAGGGATATTATATTTTCTATTATCCTGATTATATTAAAAAGCAAACTACAGTACTAGAAGAGCAGATTGAAAAGACAAAAGAATGGTATATCACTCATTGTAATGGTAGAACAGAAAAAGGAATGTTTTTATTTGACTATTTAGGAAATACGTTTAGTATAGATTTTAATGTCACAAAATTAGGCTTAAATGAATCGACGAATCGTAATGAACAGTTACCTGCATTTCAAATTTCATATATTGGATAAGAATAAATTTGTAGGATATTATTCATTGAATAATGGCGTATATTAGACACATTCATATATATCTTTGATTGTATTTAATTATGAATTTAGTATTTATCAATTTGTTTTTGTATCAAGATGAAACAATTGATGGTTCTTTAGAACATCCCTTATATAAAGTATATCGTGACATTATAGATGATATTAGATATGAAGACAAACACTTTATTTTAGTAGTATAAGCAAAATAATTCAATTATAAAAAATTTTATTTCTCTTATACTAGTTCATCTAACAAGATATCCAATTAATACGATAAATGAAAAAAAATCTCTTTTTTAAAAAGGGATTTTTTTAAACATTATAGGTCGATATAATATAGTACTAAAAAAAATGTCATAAAAAGTAAATATTTGACTAAATTTGAATAATTTGGTATAATACAAATAGGGAAAAGCCTATATGCAAAGATAGTTTGAATAGAAGATGTACATATCTATTCATAATTACAATATCAAATATAAAGTATTATGTAAAGACTCTCTTAGCAATAGGAGAGGATTTTTGTTTTTATATGGATAAAAGTCATTTTTCATAAATGTTCTTTTATATTTGAAAGGGGGGAAGTTATGAGATATTATCTTATATTTTTAGTTATAGTCATATAAAAAATAATAAAGTTAAAATTAGACATTTTACAATTTAAATTCAATAGGGGAGGAAATAGAAAATGAAAAAAATTGTGAAAAAGTTATTGACATTAACTTTATTATTAGCATGTCTTACTTTTGTGACAGGAAAATTCGCTAATGTATTTGCGGCACCAGTAGTACCAACAGATTTTACGACTATTTCAACAAACAAAACTACTGATATTCTTTCTAATATGGATAATAATTTTGGAGTGTTCCGATTTTCTGGTAGTACTGGATTTGTTAATATTACCTTAAAAGCAACTAAGACTAATGGCGAAGTAACTTATCCAGCAGGTGCTATTCAAGTCAAAGATGCCAATTATCAATTGATGAAAAAACTAAATGTTGCAGGATATGATATGAATGCAACTAACGACAATGTCAACAATCTAAGCGTACAATTACCAAAAACAGCAAAATATTATGTAGAAATAAATTATAATACTGCTAATTTAACATCATTAACATTAACTGTTGAGAACGCCGGATCTTCAGATAATACTACTGATATCAATATGTTTGATTATAATAATCCTACCACTTTTACAGCAAACCTACTTCAACAAGGTGTAGCCGGAGATCAAGTAAAAAGATTTGTAGTTAAACAACCAGGTAGATTTGAAATTAAAAGTACAGTTACAGGAACATTATCAAATGATTACGTTGTAGTATTGTTTAATTCTTCTAGAAAAGTAATCTATAGTTATAGTGCTCGTACAAATTATGCACAAACAGTAGATTTAGATGCTAGCACTTATTATATTGGATATTTTAATTTATCTAATTCAGCTACTATTCGTTTAGATATGACTAGAGAAGTTACTTCTCCAGTCAACAATATGCTAATGACTGATCCACGTAAAGGTTTAACTGGAAGTGAAATTTCAGTCAATGAAAAAAATAGCACAACGAAGAGCTACAATCAATCCTTTATTACAGAGGGATTCACGCGTTTAATTTTTATGGAAGCAACTGCACCAAGTCAATCTCGTTTAGACTACAGTTGGTATAGTAGTAATACTAAGGTTGCAACAGTGAGTTCCTATGGTACAGTTTTAGCTTTACCAATTTCAGAGCCAAGTGAAACAGTAAAAATTGTTGCGGTATACAAAAAGAATCCAGCCATTACATATGTAAGGGAATTTAAAATTCTTCAAGATACAAATATTAGTATGATTGATATACCTGTATCTATGACAGTAGCGGCAGGTAAAGATACACTTATCGATTTAAATGATGTAGATGTTCCAATTAATATATTATCTGATTATGAGTGGGTTTCTTCAAAACCAGCGGATATTACAGTTACAAGCTGGGGATTAATGAAAATAGAAAAATCTGCATTAGGGAAAACAATAACTATTACAGGTTCTTATAAATATAATCCACGTGTTAGAATTGTTCTTTCCGTATTTGTTACACTAGCTTTGTCTGGATATGAAAAAGAATACAATCCTAGTCTTTGGAATGGACAAACCAGACCTTATAATAATTGTTATGCATATGCTTTAAATAATCAAGTATATCCTGGAACTAATTGGCTTTGGTTTCAACAACCTGGTGAATACGCAGGTAATTGGGCAGAAGATTTCACAAATGAGGAAGAAATGAGAGCTGCTGTACTAAGTGACTTTGTTAAATACAATGAAGACTTTGGTACAAATCTTGTATTCCAACCCATAGGAAAATATGATGCATGTCCTGCGGGTACGTATAAAGTGGCATTAGTTGCAAATAGTTCAAACGAAGATTATCATTGGTATCGTCAAGATGCAGATGGATATTGGTCACATAAACCTGGTGGAACTGCAGTTACAAGATATGACTATAGTGGTAATTTAATTATTGATCCAGAAACAGCAGATAGAAGAAATGGCTACTTTGAATATGATTTATTCTTAGGTTTCTATGCAGTATCTGGATGGGATAATATGTATCAAGCAACTACTGCTACTACATTATCTGTTTCACAATTACAACAACCTATTTATGGTGTAAACACAGTACCAACTATTTCATCCACATTAATGGGACAATTGTCAATAGGTATGACTATTGATCAAGTAGTTGATTTATTAGGCACAGCTGGTCAATCAGTGGGTAGTGGTGCTATTATTCATCAATATACTACAACCACTCAAGAAAATGTCCAAGTTCGCTATGCATTAAATGACAATGGTCAATATGTAGTAACTGAGATTTTCAATCAATAAATATAAATTATATAATAGAAGAGGTGATATGAAAATATCATCTCTTTTTCTTTTAGTCATAGATGGACATATCGTTTCATAAAATGAATGGGTGATAATCTTGAAGAAACATAAGATAGATTATAGTATTTTAATTGTAGTACTCCTTTTGGTTGTTTTTGGCCTTTTTATGGTCTATAGTGCAAGCAACATTGTGGCATTGTATAAATATAATGATAAAGCTTATTTTTTGAAAAGACAATGTATTTTTGCCATTGTGGGTGTTGCCCTTATGTTTTTGGTCATTCATTTAGATATTCGAAAAGTATTTAAAGCAACAACAGTTATATATATCATCTCTTTAGTGCTGCTTATTTTGGTATTGATACCTGGAATTGGGAGAGTAAGAGGTGGAGCAAGATCTTGGATTGGTATAGGTTCTTTTTCCATTCAACCATCAGAATTTATGAAATTATCCATTATCCTTCTCTTATCTAAATATTTATCGCGTCATCATAAAGATTTACAAAAACCTTGGCCATTTATTCAAGTATTGTTTTTAATTGTTTCTTCATTTGGTTTAATTATGTTGCAACCTGATTTTGGTACAGGGCTCGTCCTTGTTTTATCTAGTATCCTATTGCTTTTTAATGCGGGAGGAAAATGGAAATATTTTCTGATTTTAATTGGACTAGGTGTAGTGGGGTTGATTGCTTTAATTGCCAGTGCTCCTTATCGTCTTACACGTATTTTTGCTTTTTTAGATCCATGGAGTGATCCTTTAGGTAGTGGATTTCAAGGTATTCAAGCCTTATTTGCTATTGCACCAAGTGGACTTTTTGGTTTAGGATATAATAAAAGTATGCAAAAACACTTTTTTTTGCCGGAGCCACAAAACGACTTTATTTTTGCTATTGTTTGTGAAGAATTAGGATTAATTGGTGGTGTCATTTTGCTTGGTCTATTTTTATTCTTATGTATCAAAATAGTCAAAATATCGGTAAACATAGATGATTTGTATTTAAAGTTTTTATCGCTTGGTATAGGATTATCCCTATTTGTACAAGTATTTATCAATATAGGTGTAGTCATTGGATTATTACCTGTTACAGGTATTACTTTACCCATTATTTCTTATGGGGGATCTAGTTTGGTTTTGACACTCGTATTTTTAGGTTTAGTCATCAATATTAGTCAGTATACGGAGCAAGGAATGGTGGATTAATGGCATCAATTTTATTTTCTGGTGGAGGAACATTAGGACATATCTATCCAGCCCTTTCTTTTATTCAACAAGTAAAGCAAACTTATCCTCATCTACATATTATCTTTTTTGCTACTCAAAAAGAAGAAGACTTGGATATTTTAAAACATCATGTATATATTGATGAGGTGTACTATTTTCATGTTTATGGTATACCAAAAAATGTAATGAAATTACCTAAAAATTGTATAGTTAACTATCATAGTTATCAACAAATGAAAAAAATAATTCGCCAAAAATCTGTACTACTATCTATTGGTATGGGAGGATATGTAAGTGGCATCACCATATTGGCAAGTCAAGCTTGTCATATTCCAACCATTGTGCATGAGCAAAATAGTATTGTTGGATTTGCGAATCGCTTGGTGCTGAAAAAGGCGGATAAAATATTAACAACTTTTCCAAATACCAACATCCCTTCACAATATAAAGATAAAGTAGTTTGCATAGGGAACCCTAGATATGATATTGCCTTAGAGGCACCTTCATCTTGTTATCAGGCTAAATCAAATATTTTAATTACTTCTGGTAGTCTGGGATCGGCTTGTATAAATCAAGAAGCAGTTGCTTTTTTAAATCATGAAGCATCTCATGCATATACAACAACACTCATTACAGGAAAAAAATATTATCAACATGTAAAAGAACAATTAAAACCTGGATACCATTATCAAGTATTGCCCTATACATCTCATATGTTAGCGTTACTCAAACAAGCGGGAATTGTTGTTTCTAGAGCAGGTTCTACAACCTTGTTTGAAATACTTGGTACAAAAAGTGTATCACTTGTGGTTCCATCACCACATGTTACCAAAAACCATCAATACTTTAATGCTAAAAATTTTTCAGAACAAAATCTAATTTGCTTAGTAGATGAGCAAGAGTTAACAAAAGAGGGCTTATTTTCATGGATTTTAAAACTAGAGCAGCAGTATGATGCGATTAAGCACAATTTGAACAGATATTCTCCACCACCTGTTGTGAAGACATTTATGAAACATATTGAAGTTTATTTAAATAAGGAGGAATAAAATTTGTTGCCATCATTTATAACATATATCAATCAATTCCAACTAGGGGATATTGTTACACACAAATCCTTTAAAGATTTAACTACACTCAAAATTGGGGGTAAAATCAAGTGTTTATATATACCTCATACTTTGGATCATTTGGTTCAGGCTATGAAGTACATTTTAGAAAAACAATTGCCTTATTTTATCATTGGTAAAGGATCAAATATTTTAGCAAGCGATGAAACTTTTGAAACAATTATAATCTCACTTGAGTACTTAAATCGCATAATTGAATTAAAACCTGGAGTATTTCAAGTAGGAGCTGGTCTAACTGGGGTCCATTTGGCCAGGCATTTGTCTAAACTAGGATATACAAAAATGGAGTTTTTATCTACCATTCCTGGTTCCATTGGAGGACTGATTTATATGAATGCGGGGGCATACCATGAAGAAATTGCCAATTTGATTCAGGAAGTCACGTATTTAGAAGATGGCAAACTCAAGACTTATAGTAAAAAAGATTGTCAGTTTGGCTATCGAAAAAGTATATTTCAGGAAAAACATGGCATCATTATTGAAGCTATTTTTTGTGTAGATAAAGCTGTTTCAGCTCAGTTGCCTTTAGAAAAAATGATTACATATAAAAAAAATCGAAAGGAAACGCAACCAATTGGTCAAAATACGGCAGGTTCTACTTTTAAAAACACACCAACAAGAAAGGCGTGGGAAGTGATCGACACGCTTGGTCTTAGAGGCTATGCTGTGCACGATGCAAGAATTAGTTATAAGCATGCCAATTTTTTAGTGAATGAGAAAGAGGCCACCTTTCAAGATATGATGGATTTGATAGAATTTATTCAACAAAAAGCACTACATGAAAAGCATATTCAGTTAGAATGTGAATGGGTAATCTTACGATAAGCCCATTCTTTTTTTTCATAATGACATATTTTAATAAGGGAGGAGAAAGAATATGCAAAATCACATTAATTATTTTGATCTCAATCATTTGAATCAAGAACTTACCAATAATCAAAGGGCAAGTGTTAAGTTTGCATTAGCAGTAGAGGGTTTGTCAAAAGGAAATATGGATGTAGCACTTTATGACCCTTTTGCTAATTATGTATCTAAAAAATTAGATGAAAAAGATCCTAAAGTGTTACTTAGAGCGTTCTTGTTTGCTATGATTGATTTGCAACTTTATCTAGATGTTCATCCAGATGATGTTGTGGTAAAAGAACTTTTCAATAAATATTTAGAAGAGTTTAGAAAAATGAAAGAAGAAATTGAAAGAAAGGAAGGGCCATTGACATTGGAGTCCAAATACAATTTAACTAAAAACTGGGTTTGGGAACACAACTGGCCTTTTGCGGGGGAGAAATAATCATGGTTGAATATTTAAAATTACTAGAATATCCACTTCATATTACGAAAAAGGATTTGAATATGGCTAAATTGCTAGTTAGTCAATATGGTGGTCCACAAGGAGAACTTAATGCTGCAATTCGATATTTGAATCAACGGATTACTATGCCAGATGACTATGGAAGAAGTTTGTTAAATGACATTGGAATTGAGGAATTAGCTCACATTGAGATGCTGCAAACGATGATTCATATGTTGATGAAAGATGCAACCATAGATGAATTGAAAGCAGCAGGCTTAGCAGGATATTATGCAGAACATGGAAAAGATGTTTTTCCACAAACACCAACAGGGGAACCCTACACTACTGCATATATGTCATCCACAGGTGATGTGATTGCCAATATTGTAGAGGATATGGCAGCAGAACAAAAAGCACGTGCTGTATATGAAAATCTAATTCGAATGACAAATAATCAAGAAGTTATACAACCATTGCTTTTTTTAAGACAGCGTGAGATTGTGCATTATCAACGTTTTAAAGAATTGCTTGAACACTATCAAAAATTAGGTTATTAATTAAAATGTAAAAAAATTGGTTTTACTAACCAATTTTTTTATAAATGTTATAAAGAAGTTCGATAAATTCATATATATAAAAAAAGAATTTTTTTCATTCATTGATGAAATAGGTTTTGGAAAAATATTTGGAAATAAAATGTAAAAAAGTACATTTATTTATGAAAAAAATCAAAAATAAAGATAAAAAAATATTATCAAATACACCTCAAAAAAAATCGAAAAATGATATAATGTTAACCGGCTCATCAAAAGAAAAGGAGCTAAAAATAGAAAATTTATACAGGTGAAGGGAAAAAATTATGGCAAAAAAAGAAACATTAGAAAACAATGAACCAAAGTTAACAAAAGAGCAAGTATATGCACTTGCTAAAGAATGCTTTGAGAAACAAGACTATGAATTAGCAGTGAGTTATTATGAACAAGCAGTGAGATTAGATTCTGCTGAGGCTGAATATGAACTAGCACAATTATATCAAGCAGGAATTGGTGTTGATAAAGATGATAAAAAGGCATCATACTATTTTGAACTTGCTGCAATGTTAGAACATACAGAAGCACAAAATGCAATTGGGGATTGCTTTTACTTTGGACAAGGTGTTCCAAGAAACTATAAAAAAGCTGTTTATTGGTATCGACAAGCAGCAAATAAGGGTCAAGAATATGCACTAGAAAGCATAGCAAATTGTTATTATCGTGGTGAAGGGGTAGTACAAGACTTTGGACAAGCTATGCACTATTTCGAACAATCTGCCGAAAAAGGTAGTGATTGGGCAAATTATTATTTGGGTGAATGTTATAATTATGGTAAAGGGGTTGAGGTAGACCAAACCAAAGCCGCTATGTATTATACTAAAGCCGCTGAAGCTGGGAATGCATTGGCACAATCTAATTTAGGTGATTGCTATGCATATGGAAATGGTGTAGCTAAGGATTTTGGTGAAGCTGTAAAATGGTATGAAAAAGCCGCTGAGGCAGGTAATGAATGGGCCCAAAATAAATTGGCTAATTGTTATTATTATGGTGATGGTGTTGAACAAGATTATGCCAAAGCAGTAGAATATTTTGCAAAATCTGCAGAAGCAGGAAATAAAAATTCAATGAGTCGTTTAGCAGATTGCTATTATTATGGCCGTGGTGTAGACCAAGATTATGACAAAGCCTTCGGATATTATCAAAAAGCTGCTGAAGCTGGTCACAATATTTCTAAATATAATTTAGGAAATTGTTATTTTAATGGTTATGGTGTAGATCAAAGTTATGAATTAGCCGTAGAATGGTATTTACAAGCTGCTGAACAAAATATTGAAGGAGCTATCAATAAACTAGGTGATTGCTATGCTAATGGTTATGGTGTAGATCAAAGTTATGAATTAGCCGTAGAATGGTACACAAAGGCTGCTAATAAAGGAAATGGCTGGGCACAAGATAATTTAGGTAGTTGCTATGAATATGGTAAGGGTGTCGAAAAAGACGTTCAAAAAGCCATTGAATGGTATACTAAAGCTGCAGATAAAGGCAATAAGCATGCTAAGACTCGTCTTCAAAGATTAGCTTAATGAAAAAACATCTTTAAAACTAGAACGTTTTTGTTCTATTTAAAGATGTTTTTCTTTTTTTAATGATCAAAATATGATATACTAATGAGGGGAAATGAAAAGAAATGAGGTATATAATGAAAAAGATATTTTGTTCGTTTTATATCATTGGATTTCTATTTATTATAGGCAACAATATTGGAAAGTCAAATGTATTTGCTAAAATAGAATCTAATTATGTAAAGCCTGTAGAAGAAGTGATCAATAGCAATATAGATAGTGGGGTAACCCTACATAAAGAGATTGTAAAAACACTATTTAATGGTGATAGTACTAGGGGTGAGTGGAACGACAATACAGTTCAATGGGTAGAGTGTAACGCAAATAGCACAAATACATATAAAACAGTTGTATATGGACCCAATAGCACAGATAATTGGAGTCTAAAAGAACCTACACTGATGGCCAAAGAGTATGAAAAAAGTCATCCTGGATGGATTGTTTTAGCGGGTGTAAATGGTGATTTCTACAAAGATGCATCCTCAACAAATACCAAAGAACCAACAAATGTATTTGTTCAAGAAGGATTTGTACTTAGACCCAATGGTATTCCAGCAGTGCATAGAGGCGTTTTTGGCGTAAATGAAGATAATAGTTATCAAATGGGACTGCCTACTATAGATAGTAATATGACTTTGCATATTTATACTCATCAGGAAAAAGAGTATGAGATTACCCAAGTAAATCAAGTTGTAGATGCCAATGGTATTACTTTATTGACAAAGGATATTTATCAACAATTGGATTTAACAGATTATACAGTATATATAGGACATTATGATTTATATAGAAAATCTGATGAAGGTAGTCTATTTTTAAAGGGCACAATTGTAAATATAAAAGAAGGCGAAACCGCAGAAAGACCAACAGAACAACAAGAATTTTATTTGGTCTCTAAACAACAAGAATTAAAAAATGATTTAGTTGTGGGGACTACAGTTGTTTGTCAATATGATTTAAATGGTGAATGGGAAAATGTCCAAAATACCGTAGGATTCAATTATTATGTTGTAGAAGATGGAAGGACTCAACATCAAGCAGTCAGTACAGGGGATTCACATATATATATTAAATACCCAAGAACGTTACTTGGATATAAAGCAGATGGATCATTAATTATGATGTGCGTAGATGGCAAAGGAACACCATTTGATCAAAAAGTGGGAGTAACTTTATTTGAGGCAGGTGAATTGATGCGTCTTGCTGGGGCGACTTATGCTTGTAATTTAGATAGTGGTGGTAGTGTAAACTTATTTGTAAGAAATCGAGATGGTGAATTTGAGATTATCAACCGGCCATCAGATGGTCATGAACGAGCAGTTGCCAATGCTGTATTTATCGTCGCAAGAGATCCAGGATTAAACAGTAAATATGCAGAATCAACCCCAA
>JAMPAL010000006.1 GCA_023667245.1 Anaeroplasma bactoclasticum | reverse complement strand
ATCGGAGGAAGAATTGCCAACGGATATTGTAACAGAAGATGTTACGGAAACAGAGATAACGATATTGAACACATCTACATTATAACGATCTGCAAAAGCTTCTTCCATAGCTTTTTGAATAGCAGCCTTATCCAATAATGATTTTGTATAATCAGTTAATACATCACTATAGATAGAACCACCAAAGTTTTTATTGATGAGCAATTCTTTTTCAGAATCAGCACCAAAATAGTCATGAATAAAGTTTTTCCAACCATAACTTGCAGGGAAGTTTGGAATGAATCCATAATATGCAAGATAATAGTAAGTGAAGTAATCTAATTCAAAATTTTGTTTGAAACTTTGAACATCAGATTTTAATAATGCTTTAATATATTTTTTGTCTTCAATACCTTTCCAAGGATTGTAATAAGTATTGAATTCAGTGTTTAAAATGAAATATTCATCTACAAATGATTTTGTAAATGTTGCACCGTATTTAGCTTCTAATTCTGCAAATAATTCATCTGCAGTAATGTCTTTACCATTAATAGAAGCAACAAGTGTTTTGTTGGTCTTTTTGTTCTTTTTAAATGCTTCATAATCTTTTAATTTTAATGTAGTACCATATAAAGTATTGTAATTATATTCATAGATAGCTTCAATAAAACGATCATAAATTTTTAAATTATTTTCTTTACGTTTTTCATAATAGAATTTTTCTAAATTTGCACCTGAATTTTCTTCATAAAGTTCATCAATCATTTTTTCAGTGATTTCAGCCTTTAATTCATCTGTGAGTTCAGGAGCTTCACTTTCAGCAAGTTTAATATACAAATAGGTATAATTTTTTCCACCCCAAGGTGTAACTGAATAAGATTTGTAGAAATCACCATAATCTTCAGATAAAGACAATGCAATGATTTTTTTGCCAATTTCACTGCTTGTATTTTTATCCCAAACAAATTCAGAATGTTCATTACCCATTTCATTATTGAAGTTGAATGTGTAATCATAGATTTGATCTACGTTTTCCAATGTCACATCAATCGTTGCATCTTGTGCAGTATCATCCTTGGTTGTTGCAACAACAGTAATTTTATAAGATACGTTCTTAGTTGCTTCTCCAAGGGTAATTTTACCTTCAATTGTTTTTTCAATTTTCTCAGCACCACGTACAACGGTTAGTTCACCTGTTTCAGCATCTAGTTTAAAGTTTTCATCGTCAACTGCAGTCCATTCAATGGTTGCTTTGCTTTCAAATCCATTGATCGTAATAGCTAAAGGAAGATTTAAGTTTCCTTTGATAGATGTATATTTGTTAACCGCATAATCTAATTCATTTTTCGCCATCTCTATCGTTTTTGTTTCACTATAGGTTTTGCTGTAGTCTTCTTCAGTAATGATTTTATCACCATTTACATAATAAGACAATACTTCATTATACATTGCAATGAATGTTTCAACGATTTCATTTGGATTGAGATATTGACCTGGTTTAGGTGTTTCTGTTTTATCTCCAGTAAAAGAAGAAGAAAGCCATCCTGGTAAAATACTACCATTTTTAGAAGTGTTCAATTGATCAATATTGATACCATACTTTTTTAACATTTCTTTTGCAGCATCACTACTCGTAAATGGAATAAAAATACCAGTGATTTGAGTAGGATAGTTGTTTTCAAAATATTCTTTGATTTCTTCTTCAGTAAACAAAACGCCATCTTGTTTGCTTGCTTTTAATTCTTCAAGATATTGTTTTTTCGCCCACTCACGCTTTGCGAATTGAAGACGATAATATTCCTTGACTTTATTCCAAGCAGTAGTAGAAGTATCGGTATAATCCTTACCAGATTCCACATCTTGTTTGGTCAAAATTCCTGTGAGACGAAGCGAATCAAGGACATCTTCCCAACTTTCTTGTTTTTTCTCTTCACTTGAATCTTCTTCAAAAAGATCTGATTCAATATATGCTAGCAAATCTTTTTCATTGACCGTCTTCATTTCTTCTTGGAACAAGTAAGTGTCGATAAGACGATTCAATTCAGAAACCCCATAATCTTTCTTTAAAGCGTCATAGAGTTCTTGCTTTGTTACAGTTAGTTTGCCATATTCTAAGTACGCTTCATCACCATCACTCAATACAGGTCTGCGATTATTTGCTACGCTAATCACAACCAATGTAATTGAAATGACTGCAATAAGAGCGATACCAATTAAAACTGGCAACATTCTCTTAAATAAAGTTTTCATTTTTTTGCATCCTTTCTTATTGTTAAAATATAACATGTATATTTTACCATTTTTCTTTTAAAATTTCAATTGAAAAATCATGAATTTTCAAAACTAAAGTAGACTTTTTTTAAAATAAAAAGACAATGTGAAATTTATGTGAATTTTTTGTTATGCATAAATAAATGGGCTTTTATAATAAACAGTTTTTTTTCTTTTTCATAGACTAGAAGTGTAAAGTGAGATGAATAATCCACGGAAAGGAGGAGCATTATGAATCAATGCCGAGGTGAATATGGATATGCTTTCATTTTAGTTCTATTTATTTTACTTGCCATTATTGGTGCTTGCTGGGGATTCTAGACTCATAAATCAAACCTCTTGAAAAAAGAGGTTTTTGTTTATTATTATTGTTAACCGAAATCCAAAAAATATGAAAGAATAAAAAATCATGTACATTTCTAACATGATTTTTCTTACTTAACTAATTGCGAAAAGCATCTATTTATGATATAATAGTTGATTAGTGAGGATGATATGAAAATAGTAGTATTAGCAAGTGGCTCAAAAGGAAATGCCACATATATTGAAACCAAACAAACCAAAATATTAATTGATGCCGGAATTAGCTATTTGCAAATACGATTGAGATTAGCATCAAGGGGCATTTTGCTTTCTCATATTGATGCTATTTTTGTGACTCATGAACATACAGACCATATCAAACATTTGGCGACTGTTGCGAGTAAAACAGGGGCTACCATTTATTTGAGTGAAGCTTGTTATTATCATGCCAATCGGCGATTAAATGGCGGACTGAATGCTTTATCCGTAGCACTCATACATGCCAATTGCAAGTATGATTTGGGAGATGTGGCTGTAGCAGCACTAGAATTGTCACATGATGTTGCTTCTTGTTTTGGTTATGTATTTAAAGAAAAAAAGCCTGGTAATGTGACATATGGTTATGTAACAGATACGGGATATATTCCAGAACAATATTTGTCATTGCTTTCTAAAATTCAAGTTCTGTCTATCGAGTCTAATCATGATGTGGCATTGCTCAAATCAAGTGCTAGACCTAAAGTATTGATAGGACGCATTTTATCAAAAACAGGGCATTTATCTAATGTGCAGTGTGTAGAATACTTAAAGGGATTCAATTATAAATATATGAGATGGGTAATTCTTTCTCATTTGAGTGAAGAATGCAATACAGAAACCTTGGCTTTAGAAGAAGTCAAAAAAGGGTTCGGTGAGGCTCTCCATTTCCGAATCGAAGTAGCCAAACAAAATGAACCATTAGAAGTAATTGAGGTGGAATAGTGTATAAATTACTTTGTATTGGAAAACTAAAAGAAAATTATTGGGTAGAAGCCGTCAAAGAATATAAAAAAAGAATAGATGGATTTCAAAAGATAGAAATCATTGAATTAAAGGAATACAACACAGGGGATATTGCAAAGAATATTGAAAATGAGGGAAAAGAAATCCTAGATAAACTGACCAAAGAAGACTATGTCATTACATTAGAAATTGAAGGAAAGCCATTAGATAGCATTACCTTTAGCGCGATGTTAGAAAAACTACCGATTTATGGCCATTCCAAAATTGCTTTGGTCATTGGAGGCTCTAATGGGTTAAGTCAAGCGGTAAAAGCAAGAAGTAACTATGCATTATCTTTCTCTAATATGACATTTCCTCATCAATTGATGAGAGTTATTATCTTAGAACAAATTTATCGTGCCATTACGATTATGAATCACAAAGAATATCACAAATAGGAGGTTTTAAAGTGGGCGTATTTTTAAGTGTATTATATTATATTTTTATTGTTCTGTTTATGTTTGCATATATTGTATGCTTCATTATCAATTTGATTCGAGCGATTCGGGTCAATAAAGGAATGAAGGAATCTTACAATACAGTGAAGGCAAAAGTAACAGAAGTGATCCATGAAAAAAAACGAGTATATGTCAAGGTGGAATATATTTCACCTAGTAATTATGTAAAGTTTGTCGATTATTTTGAATTTACAGAAAAAGAATTTGCTGATCAATATTATGTAGATCAAGAAGTAGATATTTATTATCCAAAAGTAGATGATGTCAAACGAGTGACTTGTTTTCCTACCTATTTAGAAGGTCGAAAAATCAAAATGCAAGCAGGTCCGATTGTAACAGATGCTCTTCTTGCAGTAGTGGGAATAGCAATGACAGCTTGGTTTACCAGTTTAATTGTGGCAACAGGTGGTTTTTATATTTTTAATGATTCCAATACAAGTGCTGAGAATCTAATGAGTTGTACCAGTTTTTCTAGTGCTTTAGTGTATATGTTACCTTTTTTGATGTATTTGACAACATTACCTTATCTTTTTGAAAGATTAACTACAGCTTCAAAGGAACAAAATCAAAATTATTTGAAGTTATATGGAGTAAAATGCATGGCAGAAGTAAAGACATTTAAGTTTGGTCGGACAAAAGATGCCAAAGGCAATAAAGAATCATTGATGGAAATTGAATTTTACAATAATAAGGGAGAACTTGTGAAAGCAAATCTAAATTCTTTTATGTATACCGAAACGCAAGAACAATATATTAACATTTTATACGATTTGAAAAATCCTAAAAATGTAGTATATATGAGAAAATAAGATGGATAAGTTTAAATTAGTTGCTCCCTATCAACCAATGGGAGATCAGATTGAGGCCATTCGCCATTTGACAGAAAATGTTGAAATGGGAATTAAAGAACAAACGCTTTTAGGTGCAACAGGAACAGGGAAGACATTTACCATTGCCAATGTCATTGCCAATGTCAATAAGCCTACTTTAGTCCTTGCACACAATAAAACACTTGCGGGACAATTGTATGCAGAATTAAAGAAATTTTTTCCAGAAAACAGAGTAGAATATTTTATTTCATATTATGATTATTATCAACCAGAAGCATATGTTCCAAGTAAGGACATGTATATTGAAAAAGATTCTAGCATTAATGATGAAATTGACCAAATGAGACATGCTGCAACAGCGAGTATATTAGAAAGAAGAGATACCATTATTGTAGCATCTGTGTCTTGCATTTATGGTATTGGGGATCCAGATGACTATGAAAATTCAATGTTGGTGTTACGAAAAGCACAGCATTTAAAGCGGGAAGACCTACTTGAAAAACTAGTTTCTATGCAATTTGTACGTAACAATATTGAATTTGATCGAGGTAGTTTTAGAGTAAAAGGTGATAATGTAGATATCCTCCCTGTTTCAGAACATGATCAAGGTATTCGAATCAGTTTCTTTGATGATGAAATTGAACGAATTGCTATATTTGACACGACTACTGGGAAAGTATTAAAATTAATGGATACTGTTTCTATTTTTCCAGCTACTCACTTTGTACTAAGTGATGAAAAAAAAGAGGAAGCCATCAGCAGAATTGAGAGTGAACTCACCGAAAGAATCGATTACTTTAATGAAAGAGGCCAATTATTAGAAGCAGAACGAATTGAACAACGAACCAAATATGATATCGAAATGCTGAAAGAAATTGGTAGTTGTAGTGGTGTTGAAAACTATTCAAGACATCTTTCTCTAAGAGAAGCAGGAGAAACCCCATCGGTTTTATTAGACTTCTTTGGGGGAGATTATTTGATGGTCATTGATGAATCTCATGTGACTATCCCTCAAGTAAGAGGAATGTACAATGGTGACCAAAGTAGAAAGAAAACCCTTGTAGAATATGGCTTTAGACTTCCTTCAGCACTGGATAATCGACCATTAAACTTTACAGAATTTGAACAAAAAGTAGACCAAGTGATTTATGTTTCCGCAACGCCAGGAGATTATGAACTATCGAGAAGTTTTGAAATTGTGGAACAAATCATTCGTCCAACAGGGTTACTAGACCCGCTTGTAGAAGTGAGACCTACTAAAAATCAAATTGATAAAATCATGGCCGATATCAAACAACAAATAGCGAAGAATGAAAGAACATTGATTACTACACTGACTATTAAAATGAGTGAAGATTTAACCGCTTATTTAAAAGAAAATGGAATTAAGGTAGCTTATTTACACTCAGAGATCAAAGCATTGGAAAGATTAGAAGTCATTCGAAAATTAAGAAAAGGGTTCTATGATGTTTTAGTAGGCATCAATTTATTAAGAGAAGGACTAGATATTCCAGAGGTCAGTTTGATTTGTATTTTAGATGCAGATAAAGAAGGATTTTTAAGAAGTGAAAGATCGCTCATCCAAACCATTGGACGCGCTGCCCGTAATGCTAGTGGTCGAGTAATCCTATATGCCGATCATATGACCGATTCGATGCAAGGCGCAATGGAAGAAACTGCGAGAAGAAGGCATATCCAAGAAGCGTATAATGAAGAACATCATATTACACCAAAGACCATTCAAAAAGAAATTGGCGATATGATTGGTAATGAGGAATTAGATCAAAATGAAAATATCAATACCACCATTACCGTTGAAAGTTATCAAAAATTAAGCAAAATTGAACAAAGAAAACTGCTTGAAAATTTAGAAAAGCAAATGAAGGAAGCTGCCAAAGCGCTTCAATTTGAAGAGGCAATGACGCTTCGAGATATTATTTTCGAGTTAAAATCAGGAGGAAAATCATGAACCAAAAACCCAAAATTATGGTCGGTTTATCTGGGGGTGTAGATAGCAGCGTTGCGTTAATTCGCTTGAAAGAACAAGGATATGATGTAGAAGCGATGTTTATGCGCAACTGGGATTCAGCAGTCAATAACGATATTTTAGGTAATCCTGATTTGATGGAGGACGTTTGTCCTCAAGAAAAAGATTATCAAGATGCGCAAAAAGTAGCTGAGCAATTGGGCATAAAATTGCACCGGGTAGACTTTATTGAGGAATATTGGAATGCTGTATTTGCCTATTTTTTAGAAGAATATAAAAAAAATCGGACACCTAATCCGGATATTTTATGCAATAAAGAGATTAAATTTAAGTCCTTTTTGGATAAAGCCAAGGCTTTAGGTGCTGATTATATTGCTATGGGACACTATGCTAGAGTCCTACATCAAGATGGAAAACACTATTTATTAAGAGGTACTGATGCCAATAAAGACCAATCTTATTTCCTTTCTCAACTTACAAGCGAACAACTTGCTCAAGCATTTTTTCCTATTGGTGATATGCTAAAACCAGATGTGCGTGCTCTAGCTAAAGCATATGACTTAGTCGTTGCGGACAAAAAAGACTCAACAGGAGTATGTTTTATTGGTGAAAGGAATTTCAAAGAATTTTTAATGAACTATATACCTGCTAATCCAGGGGATATTGTTTCTACTGATGGAAAGGTATTAGGGCAACATGATGGGGTAATGTATTATACCATTGGTCAAAGAAGAGGACTTCACATCGGTGGACCTGGAGATGCTTGGTTTGTCTGTGGAAAAGATACCAAAAAGAACCAATTGATTGTAGGTCAAGGAGCGGATACCGAATTGTTATATGCGAACCGGGCTATTTTAACCAATGTCAATATCATCAATGGTACCCTTGAAGATGGACTGCATATTACAGCAAAATTCAGATATCGTCAACCAGATGAAGGAATTACCATTCATCTTTTAGCGAATGGTTCAGTAGAAGTAAGATGCGATCGTCCAGTCAAAGCCATTACGCCAGGACAAGCATGTGTCTTTTATGATGGCGAATATTGTCTAGGTGGAGGCACTATCGATCAAGTGTATATGGATGATGTAGTTAGAAAATATTAAAATGAAAAAAGGGTGATAAAATGGAAACCATTAGTGGGGTATTACAAAGAATCAATTATTACAATCAAGATAATGGCTATACGGTTGCCATTTTAGAACTCGATTATAAAGACAAAAATATTGCAATGAAGAAAGCCAAAATCGTGGGAAATACTATTCCTGTGGTTGGCTTTTTTGATAGAAAGCCAAGTGAACACGAAGAATATAGCTTTGATGGTGAATTGGTTCGAGATAAAAACTATGGACTTCAATTTCAATTTTCCGCATTCAAACGCAAAACGATTCGCAATGTCGAAGGCATTATAAGCTATTTGACGAGTTCCATTTTTCCAGGCATTGGTCCTAAAGTCGCCAAACAAATTGTCGAGGTACTAGGGAAAGATTGTTTGGTTCAAATCAAAGAAGATCTACATGCACTAGATAAGGTAACCATCACAGAAAAACAAAAAGCAGTGATTCAAAGTGGGATTGTGAGTGATCAACAACATCAAGAAAATGTAGTCTTTTTTTTGAACCACGGTATCACTATGGATACTGCACATAAAATTATTGCGTTATTTGGTGATATGGCCAAACAAATTGTGACAGAAAATCCATATATTTTGATGGAAAAGATTGATCATTTTGGCTTTAAAAAGAATGATGCGTTTGCTCTAAGTATGGGCATAGCTGAAAATGGCGTAATTAGACTGAAAGCACTCATTACCTATGTATTAAAAGATGCCTTGTATAATGTTGGCAATAGTTATATTACTAGAACTGAGTTATATAGTTATACTACCAAATATTTAGGGAAAGATATAGATGGAAAAGTATATGTGGAAGTATTACACGATTTAGTAGAAGACAAAAAAATATATATAGATCAAGATGAAAACATTTTTGATTATAAAATGTATCGCCAAGAAGTAGAACTCGCTAAGGAACTTGCCCATATGCTCAAAGGAACTCGTTCTACTACAAATTTACCACAAACTTATGCTATGGATGAAATTGAACAACAGTATCAAGTCATTAAACAACATGCTCATATCGAATATAGCAGTGAACAAGAACAAGCTATCTTGAGTGCTTTTACAGAACCAGTTGTCATCATTACAGGAGGTCCAGGTACAGGAAAAACAACCATCATTAAAGCCATTCTAGAAATGTATTTTAAACTGAATCAGGATAATCCGCATTTAATTGATTACATTGCCTTACTTGCACCAACTGGTAAAGCCGCAAAGCGGATGAAAGAATCTACCAATATGCAAGCAATGACCATTCATCGTTTTTTAGGATATATGGGAACCAATGTGTTTACATATAATAAATACAATAAAACAGACGCAAAATTGATTATTGTGGATGAAGCCTCGATGATGGATTTACCACTGGCATCTCAATTGGTTACGTCAATGCAACCAGATGCAAGGTTAATTATTGTAGGAGATGTGGATCAATTGCCAAGTGTAGGACCTGGGCAAGTATTGAAGGATTTGATTGATTCTAAAGAGATTAAAACAATACGATTGACTAAAATTCATCGTCAAGCAGAAGATTCCAATATCATTAAACTCGCCCACCATATCAATGAAGGTCAACTTCCCGAAACTATTTTAGAAAAGATGAATGATCGCACCTTTATTCAAACTGATAACGAACATTTACCATTATTATTGGTAGATATTGTAAGACGCTTTGTCGCCAAAGGATACGATATGAAAAAAGATATTCAAGTGTTGATACCGATGTATCGCGGCGATGTGGGCATCAATGCTATCAATGCTAGAATTCAAGATATCCTTAATCCAAAAACAGAAGATACAGAAGAAGTAAAGCATTATGGATCGGTTTTTAGATTAAATGACAAAGTCATTCAATTGGTCAATCGGGCTGAAAAAGGGATTATGAATGGCGATGTGGGTTACATCAGTCATTTCAAATATAAAAACTTAAAAATATGTGGGCTTGAGGTGACATTTGATCAAACCATTGTGGAATACCAGCTTGAGGAATTAGAAGATTTGAGCTTGGCCTACGCTATTAGTATCCATAAAGCACAAGGGGGAGAATTTGATGTTGTGGTTATGCCAATGACTTCTCAACATTATATTATGTTAAGAAGAAAATTGATTTATACCGCAGTAACAAGAGCAAAAAAAACACTTGTGTTAATCGGAGATATTAAGTCTATGCAAATGGGCATCCGTAAAATTGAAAATGCTAGAAAAACCATTTTAAAAGATCAATTGATTGCATATGTAAAACAAAAGGAAGATACAGGTGTACAAACGATATTATCTCCTCAAATTGACAAAGAAGAAGAGGATGATGAACTAGGTGCAGTTGTAGATGAATTGCAGTTAGATGATTTCAATCTGTTTTAAAAAATGGTAAAAATTATAAAGTATGAAAATATCAATCTTTCTTATACTAATATTGCATAAAGAAAGTATCTTGAGTTTTATTAGGAGAACATATAATATTCACTGTGTTTAGAACTATTAAATAGACAGATAAAATCGATTTATGCTACTTTAGTCAAAGAGGTGACAATATGAAATCATCAGTAGTTCCATTCGCAGCTGGAGCGATGACGGTTTTAGGGGTTTGGCTCGTTGCTTCAAACAAGAGTAAAATTGACAAACTTGTGAAAAATGTAAGTGACACAATGGACCAAATGCTCCAAAAATGCAAAAAGACTTTGCAAGAAGATAGCTGCACTTGTCAAAGTCAAAATTAAAAAGGCCAAAAAGGCCTTTTTTTAATCTTTTGCAATAGTGTTGATAATGGGAACAATCAATGGACGACGATCAATTTTTTGATAAATAAATTGACCAAGTTGATTGATGAACTGCTTTTCAAATGATTGCGTATGAATATTTTTGTGTGTTTTGAGTAATGCCATAAAAATATCATTCGATTTTTGGCGAATACTATTTTCTAGACTTTTGAGTGATGTGAAGTCTGCAAATCCAGAAGAACGGACAACAGGCATCCCCATTAGTCGTTTGGATTTGGTTAAGGTAAATGTAATGCTGAGTAACCCCTCATCAGCCATTTTTTTGCGTTCTTTTAAGATGTTACTATTGACATCACTGAGTGATGCGTCTAGATATACTTCTGATGCGGGAATGGCACGTTTGATAACCTTGGCACGCTTTTCATTGATGGATAATACATCACCAGTGTCCAAAACAAAACAATTCTCTTTTGGAATACCTAGTTCTGTTGCGATTCTAGCATGTTCTTTCAACATCAAATACTCACCATGTACAGGCATAAAATATTGAGGTTGCATAAAAGAAAGCATCATTCGGATTTCGTTTTGTGAAGCATGACCAGTCGTATGGGTATCAGTGAGTGGACTATTTTGAATGACATCCGCTCCGGCATGTACCAATTTATTGATATTGCGATTAATAAAGATTTCATTACCAGGTATGGCTTTACTAGAATAAATCACGGTGTCATTAGGAAGAAGTTTAATTTGTTTATGTGTTCCGTTGGCAATTCGGGAAAGAGCAGCCATTGGTTCACCTTGCGATCCCGTACATAGAATCGTAATAAAATCTGTATTTTGTTTCTTGAGTTCTCTTGAATTCAATACCCAACCCTTTGGATAAGTAATGTACTTGAGTTTACTTGCAATTTCAATAGTCTTTTCCATACTATGTCCAAATACAATTACCTTTCGACCAGATTCAATACTAGCATTGATAATTTGCTGAACGCGGAAGACATTCGATGCAAATGCAGCCACAATGATTCGTCCTTCAATATGACTAAATAGATTCATCAATGTTTCACCAATCTTTTTTTCACTTGATGAAAATTGAGGCACATCCGCATTCGTACTATCAGATAATAAGCATAAAACGCCTTTTTTTCCAAGAGCAGTCATTTTATAATAATCGGGTTTTTCACCTATGGGATTAAAATCAAATTTAAAGTCACCTGTATTGACGATATAACCCAGTCTTGTTTTGATGGCTATACCATGAGAATCAGGAATACTATGGTTAGTTCTAAAAAAGGATACTTCAAAGTTTTTAAACTTGAAAATAGAATCACTATGGAAAGGAACCAACTCATATTGAATATCTAAAAACTCATTCATCTTACTTTTAATAAAACCAATCGCAATGCCGTTAGCATAAATAGCAGGAATATTGACTTGTTTTAACAAAAAGGGAATGGCACCAATATGGTCTTCATGTCCATGTGTGATAAATAAGCCTACAATCTTTTTTTGATGCTGGACAAGGTAAGAAAAATCAGGAATAATGTAATTGACACCATGAACATCGTCATCCGCAAACAAAATGCCCGCATCCATAATTAAAATCTCATCATTGCATTCAACTACGTACATATTCATTCCGACTACGCCTAAGCCACCTAAAGAGTACACTTTGATATCGTTTGAAAGTCGTTTGTTATTTTTTGGTGTAGTTGTTGTTTTTTTCACGTCTATCTCCTTTCTTTAAAATTTGTTTAAAAACAATTATATGTATTATACCCCATTTTGATAAATTAGTCAACCTACTTGAAGTACATATCGTATGACAAAATTTCCAACCTACTTGAACTCCTTATGATTTTGTGATATAATCCATCTAAAAGGAGAAGATAATGAAAGAACGAATTGCTTTGTTTTTTGATATTGATGGAACCTTATTTGATGCTACAACCAAGTCAGTGTTGCCATCTACTATTTATATGCTAGAAGAGTTATCCAAGCAGGAAAACTATGATTGTTATTTGTCTACAGGAAGATCACATCAAACTCTTGGCACAATGAATGATTATTTGCACTTTTTCAAAGGGCTCAATCTTTCCAATGGACAAGAAATTTATTTAAATCAAACGTTACTTTATGAAGGAGGAATGGATGCGAATAGTATCAGAAGATTACTGGATATAGGAAATCAATATCATTATTCGATGGGGATGATTACCCAACAAGAAGTTGAAATGAATTTTTTTACTGAAAAAAGTTATCACAATTTTACAAGTTATGTTAAAGCAAATGTAATTGATTTAAAAGGCGAACCCTTTGATTTATCCAAAAAGGTATATCAAATTTGGCTATTTGCAACAAATGATGAAATTGATGCTCTTATACCACGATTTCCAGAATTATCCATTATCAAGTGGGGAAATTATGGAGCAGACATCATTCCCAAAGGAGTTTCAAAAGCAAAGGGAATTTTAGAAATCCAACAGCGCCTAGGATATAAGAAAGAAAATATGTATGCTTTTGGTGATGGAGATAATGATGTAGAGATGTTTGGTGTAGTGGGAACTAGTGTAGCGATGAAAAATGCTAGTCCTCTTGCTAAATCAAAAGCCACTTTTGTGACTGAAGATGCTTCAAAAGATGGCTTGTATCTTGCTGTAAAACAACTGGGATTGATTGAATAAATCAGGAGGAGATAACAATGAAAATCAAATTAAGATTATTTTGGATAATATTATTATGTATTCCGTTATATTTGGATGTAGCATCTTGTGGTCCACGTCCAAAATACAATGTGGATATTTATACCTATGAAAATGGTGCGTTTGTGATTCAAACAACAGAACGGTTATCTCGATATCAACGAATCAATATGAAAATGTATGACATTCCTGAACGAGAAGGATATACTTTTATAGGATGGTTTGAGCCATCATTTCGAAAACATCAAGACCTATATATTGATGATTATGTGGATATTTATTTAGATCAGCAAAATGATGGTAAAATTAGACCAGGAATAGAATTTACTGTGTATGTCAATATGTCAATTTATCCCATATTGATTCAAACCGACAAGTTAGAAAGTTATGCTGAGAAAATCAGTTTTGAAATAGAATATTGTCAACCCATTTTACCATCAGGTCAAAACCAGTGGAGTGTTCTTGATGCAAAATATGGAGATAAAATAGCTGATGTCTTGCCTAGTCTAGAACCAGTAGAAGGGTATACGTTTGTTGGATATGCAGACATCCCTATTACACCAGAAGAATATGAAATAACAGGAATTCCCGAAGAACACCTTATTTCATTAGAGGATGAAATCAATTATCAATGGCTAATCGAACATGAAATCAATTATCGCTATATTTACCTAGTTTATCAAAAAAATAAATAGGTGATACATGATAGTTTCGAACACTTTAAAATGGAAAGTATACTTGTTATCTATTTTACATTTTTTTGTAGATGGCATTTGCGCATATACTATTTTTAATCGCTTGTATGTAACAGAAAATTATACAGTGATTATTCTTGTCTTTGTCATTTATAATACGCTTGCTTTTATGACGCAGCCTTTCTTGGGGATGATGATAGATGCGTTAGGCAAAGAAAAGTTATGGCTGAATGCCTCACTTGTTTTATTACTTTTGGGTGCAGTGATTCCATTATACACTTGGATCAGTCTATTTTTGATTGGCATAGCCAATTCAATGTTTCATGTAGTAGGTGGGAAATATACCGTTTATGTATCCCAGGATAAATCTGCTTATTTAGGGTTATTTGTAGCTTTAGGGGCAAGCGGATTGGCTGTTGGCAGTTATATATACACTCCCTTTTTGTTCCCCCTATTGGTAAGTCTAACCACCATTTTAGGATTACTTTGTTTGTTTTTAAAAGATGAGTATAAAGATTATCCTCAACTACATACCATGCCACAGTGGTCAAAAGTAGAAAAAAGGGACGTGCTTATACTTGGTTTAGCTGTAACCATTCGGGCAATCATAGGTAAAGCTGCTCCACCATTATTTGAACCAACTACTTTCCTTTTAGTAGGCATTGGCATTGCTTCAACATTAGGTAAAATAATAGGTGGTATTCTTGCGGATAAAATGGGGATTGGGTTAACCGTTTGGATGACACTTCCTCTTGCTTTGATAGGATATTTGTTTTTTAGAGAAAATGCAGTGATGTATTTAGTATCTACTCTATTATTTAATACCACGATGCCAATTACTTTATTTTTAGCAAATCAAAATATGAAACAAAGAGAAGGACTTAGTTTTGGTATTCTTGCATTTACGTTATTTCCTGGTTATTTGCTAGGTGATTTGTATCACTATTTAAAACTTCCATTTGCTCCTTTACTCGTTGTTTGTATTGGTTTAACCATAGCTATTATTATAATGATAGATAGAAAGATGAGAAAAAGAAAAATATGTTAGAGGCATTGATACTGACCATTTTAATAGAAATTGTTGTGCTTGCTTTTTTAAACGTAAAAGATTATAAAATATATTTGCTTTCGATAGCACTGAATATTTGTACTAACGTAAGCTTAAATGCTTTTTTACTTAACTATGATTTTCAAAGTACATGGGGATATATCGTTACAGTTGTATTTTTAGAAATAGCCATAATTTTGATTGAATTTTTTGGATATTGGTTTTATTTGAAACAATATAAAAAATCATTGTTTTACGCGACTATATTGAATGTAGTGAGCTTTGGTATAGGGGTTATTTTGAACTGGATATTTCATTATGATGTTGCGATAAAAATCCTTCGTTCTTTATTTTCATGTTAAAATTATTTATGAAAGACAGTGAAAGAGGTTCCTCTTGTAATAAGAGGTCCTTTCTTTTCAACAAATCATACAATCTGAAAAGGAGAGAAAAAGATGAAAGACCAATTTTTGGAGACCATTTTTCAATATCAAGTGGCAAACTTCGAAAAACTCAAGCAGTTTGGCTTTATACTACAAGAAAATGGATATCACTATGAAACTAAAATCGTTGATAATCAGTTTGTTTTAAGCATTTGTATTTCTTCCATAGGGCATATTGAAACCAAAATGGTTGAACTAGCAACAGGGGAAGTTTATACTTTATATCAAGTGGAAAGTGCAAAGGGGAGTTTTGTGGGGAGAGTCAGGACAGCTTATTGTGATATATTACAAGAAATTGCATCACAGTGCTTTGATAAAGAAGTTTTTCAAAATGATTGGACAAAGCAAATCATTCATTATGTTCGAACCAAGTATAGGGATGAATTAGAATATTTGTGGGAAAAGACTCCAGATTGTGCCATTTGGCGTAGAAAAGATAATCAAAAGTGGTATGGTTTAATTACCACCGTTTGTAAAAATAAACTGGGATTATCTTTAGATGACAAAGTAGATATTATCAATTTACGAATGGATTGTAATGAATTAGAAGAGATAGTAGATAACAAATATTATTTTCGCGCTTATCATATGAATAAAAAACATTGGGTGAGTATTTGTTTAGATGGTGCTGTTTCACTAGAGGAAATTCAAATAAGAATAGATCAAAGTTTTCGAATAGCAGGTCAAAAATAAAAAAACAACTTGATATTTCATCAAGTTGAAAAAAGATTTCTATTGAGAATGCATTTTAATGATCATCCTGGCCAAAATCAACAGGTGTAGAGTTAGGTAGGATTTCAAATGGATTTGCTTTGTTGATATGATCTACAAATAAAGTACCATTGAGATGATCATATTCATGTTGGAATACGACCGCAATATAGTTTTTTAAGCGAAGACGAACTTTCATTATTTTTTCTGTACTATAAAGATAAGTTTCAACTGTTACACGTTTCGCACGATGAACATATCCTTTTACATCTCTGTCAACAGATAAACATCCTTCTCCTGAATCAAGGTACGTTTTTTCTTCAGAGTAACTCACCAATTTAGGATTAATCATAGGATAGAAATGCAAGTTTCCCTTTTCATCATAGGCCAATATCACAAGCATTTTTTTGCATACACCGATTTGTGGTGCCGCAAGACCAACGCCTGGACGAAGATTGTATTTTTTGGCTAGCGCTTCGTCTTGGGATTGAAATAAATATTCAATCATATCTTTTATGGTTTGTTCATCTTCATTAGATAAAGGGATAGGGACTTCTTCGCATTTTGTTCTCAGTAAAACATTTCCTTCGCGAATAATATCTTTCATTAAAATCATTGTATCACCTCGTTAGATATATTATACTTGATTATTCATAAAAAAACAAGTAAAGTAAAAAAGGTTAAGGGATTTCCTTAACCTTTTTTATTATTCGATGATTTCAGTAGGTTTGTTCACAATAGTTGAACCAATCTTTGACAATGTGGCTTCAAGAACAATATGCCCTTGTATTGGTGTAAGGTCAATACCTAAACTAAACAATACTTCTTTAATATGCCCTCTTTGTACAAGAATACTGAAAGTAGGGATAGATACTTCAACTGGAATACCTTGTGATTGAATCAATTCATTAATCATAGCAGCAATTTGCTCAGTGTCCGCTATTCTAAAGCCATTTTGTCTTGTAAACATGTTGGCAATTTCTTCAAAAGGTAGAGTAGAAATGTCATCTTTAGAGAAGCCTTCTAAAGGATACTGTGCCGACAATTGATAAGTTGTATCCACTTTTTGATAGATATAAAGGCAATTATCCGCAAAGGTTAAGAAAAGATGACTTTGTTCTTCCATTGTTTCAATAGATAGTTGTACATTATCACCATCTCTTTGAATTTGAATTTGTGCTGTTTGTGATTGAGAATAACCACTTTCTGACTCTTCCAACAACATTGTAAGGGTAATCTGACAGGTTAAACTCTTAGTGAACAACTCTTCTAAAGCGTTAGCAAAATAATCATTGGGTTCTGTTAAAGGTTCACCTTCTGTTTTTCCGCATACTGTACAGGTTTTTGGCGAATAGTATGTAGCTACAGTCCATTTATGGCCAAGTGGTCCACCAAGGGTGCCATTACAAATGGTACAATGTCCAGCATGTTCACAGTCTGCTTTTGAACCGATATGATTTAGAACTCCACCTGAGGTTTCTCCACAGGTTGAACAATATGCAGCATGGGTACAAGTAGCCTCTACCCAAGTATGTTTTTCACATTTTTCTTTTTTACATCCAGTAAAATACATCCCTAAGCATATGACCAAGGTAAGTATGATTAAACTTCTTTTCTTCATATTAAAATTCCTTTCTTTTGTACATTATACCATATGTACTCTTGAAAAATCAAGCGCAAAAGTGAAAAATTGGAAATTACTCGAAGTATGTAAAAGAAATAGTTATTCAAAAGCAAATGATTCGTTATACAAAAAAAGGCTCATCTGAGCCTTTTTTGTTTGGATTTCGATTACCAACGTGCAGTACCAATAATTACTAAAAGAATGAATAATACAAGGATTAAAGCATAGCCATAACCACCGAATGTATTGGTGTTGCAGCAAGGATTGGTTGTTTGTGCGCAACAGTTGTAGCCATAATTAGGTTGATACATAATTTCCCTCCTTTTTGAAATAAAAGTAATTCCTTTTGTTTCAATTTATCTTATGCATATTTTGTAAATTTGTTAGTTTATCCGCCTAATTTTATCAAAAATGTGGTATAATAAAAATAGGTGAAGCAAATGAAAAAAGAAAATAAGAAAAAGACAAATGAAACAATCGATTCGACATATGAAATAGACTATGATTTATTTACTGTAGATGAAATTATCAAGATTATTGAATTTTATCATACTATGACCAAATATGTGAATCACAAAGTCAGCAAAGACATCGTCAAAACGCGTTATCTCGAATATAAAAACATTATTCATAATCTTTCTTTAGAAAAAAAGTATAATGAACGATTTTATAAATCAACAGGTATTTCTATTTATGAAGAAATGAAACAAATACGCTAATGCATAGATGTGTCTTCTCGAATACCTAAATAGTTTTCAATTCGGGTCATACGTTTGTGCAAATCATTGATTTGACGTCTCATTTCCGCAAATTCTGTATCCAATACATTCATATCATAAGTATTCATTGGTGCTGGATAAGGACTTGGTGTAGGGTAATAATCTTGATAAGGATAAGGATAGTTCCTGTTTTGGTTGTTTGAATCAGGATAAGATCCATTTTTGTTTTTTCTAAAAAAATTAAACATCATCATTCTCCTTTCAATTTAAGATATGAAAAAGCGTAAACTTTTGTCACAAAAAATTCCTTTCTTTAATAAATTAAAGTAGGGAGGTAGAAATATGGCATCACGTATGGACGAATTTAGAACTTTTTTAAGCAGTCATCCAGGTATTCAACAAGACGTAGAAAGTGGCAATCACACATGGCAACAGATGTATGAGGATTGGGTGATTCTAGGGGAAGAAAATCCCAAATGGCAAGTATACAGGCAAGCACAGTCTAATTCAAATACTACCCAAAAAACTGCATCTACAGGAAAACCAGGAACCATTGAGGAGTTGCTTTCATCAACAAGTTTAAAGAATGTCATCAATTATGTGAAAAAGATTGATCCAGATTCGATTAGTAAAACACTCAATACAGTACAAAAGGTGTTGCAAATCACGCAAAGTTTTGGAGGAAGACCAACAGGAATATACAATCAAAATTACAATAGTTGGTGGGATTAATGATTGCGAGTGTTTTAGAAAAATTATATTCAAATGATGTTTATCTCAATTATATTCGTTATAATCCAAGATGGTATGTTGTTTTGAATCGCAATCCTAGTGCAATTTCAGATTTTGAAAAAGAAGTTAAGGTGAATCTTAAGATGACAACATCGGATAAAATAGAAACGTTGAGAAAGCAAATTGATTTTATCAATGGCATGCTCAAGTATATTAGTAGTTAATATAAAAGTGTCAAGCCTTTTTACTTGACACTTTTATATACTTTATGATATAATCACTTTGTCAATATATGAGGAGGTAATATTATGGTAAAATTAAGATCACAAAGATATGGATCAAAGAAAAAACCTTTCTATCGTATTGTTGCGACAGACTCACGCAATCCTCGTGATGGTCGTCACATTGAAGTAGTTGGTACATATAACCCACTTACAACTCCAGCTACAGTAAAATTCGATGAAGAAAAAGTAATGAAATGGTTAAGTTTAGGTGCAAAACCTACAGATACTGTAAAATCACTTTTGACTAAAGAAGGGCTAATTGTTAAATTCTTAGAAAATCAAGCAAAAGGTGAATAGGTGAACGAAATGGCGGAAATTAATTATGAAAGCTTAGTAGCAGAATTAATCAAGCCACTTGTAACACATCCTGAAGATGTAAAAACAACTAGTTCTATCGATGGAGATAAAGTTTTAGTCAAAGCTTTGGTAAATCCTGATGATTTAGGAAGAGTCATAGGCAAAAAAGGACGCGTTGCAAGTGCGATTCGAACAATTGCTCACGCGGCAGCGATTCGCCAAAAGCAAAGTCTTGATATTGAATTTAGTGCAAACGAATAGATGTTTGTATAACAAATGTTTGTTATACAAACATTTTTATTTGCGTTTTTACATATTTTGTAGTAATATATAAATAATAGTTTATATATTATTTAAGAAAAGGATGATACGTTTATGGTATGGACATCGCTACAAATGGTGGATGATTTTGCAGAAATCATGAATTTACTTGGAGAAACATCGAGACTGAAAATTATTTTGTATTTATTGGATAAAGAAGCCAGTGTCAGTGAAATTATCACTCATCTTCAAATGAGTCAACCCCTTGTCTCTCATCATTTAAAATTATTGAAAGAAGCGCATATTTTAAAATCAGTGAAACAGGGAAAAAAGATGATTTATGGCATTGCCAATTCTCTCGTTAAAGATATTGTAGAAGTAGGTCTGATAGGAGAGCATGTATGATTGAAGTCAAAAATTATCAACTCCTCAAAGTAAGTAGCAATAAAAACTTTAAAAGAATCAGCAATGAAATTAAAAAAATAGAAGGCATTGCTTCAGCCAATATTGAAAATACAAAGAATGTATTGCATATAGAATATGAAGTAGAACAACCACTCAAAGAAAAACAATGGAAGATATTGGAAGAAGAAATACTCAAAGCCATTCATGAATATGAAAAAAAGGCTCAAATGGTTCGAATTGAAACAGTAGAGAAATATCGTAAAGTGCTGTATTTGAATGGATTAGATTGTGCGCATTGTGCGATGCGTGTAGAAACCATTGCGAAAAGAACTTTATGTCATGAGCAAATTATTGTTGATTTTTCAACTGGACGTTTCATCATTGAAACATATGATCAAAAAACGATAGAAAATATTCGAAGTGAAGTGACTAAGATTGCTAAGATGGTAGATGATCGAATTGTTGTTGTTGAACAAGATGTAGCCAAAAGACGAAATTTTGAGAATGTCAAAAAAATGAGCCTATTTCAAAAAATTGCAATGATTAGTGGAATGGTTGCATTTGTAATTTTATGGATAATAGATGTGTTTTGGAATAAAAATCAAACGATGTGGGTGTATTATTTATATATTGGGCCATATTTGCTAATTGGCTATCCTGTTGTGATTCGCTTTTTAAAGAATCTATTGAGAGGTCAAGTATTAGATGAAACATTTTTAATGACAATTGCCTCTATTGGTGCCTTTGTTACTCAACATCCATCTGAGGCCGTTATGGTTGTTGCCTTTTATCAAATCGGTGAAATCTTACAAAATAAGGCTGTCAATTACTCACGTAAGTCAATTATGGAATTATTGCGTATAGAAGTCAAAACAGCTCTAATCAAACTAGATAATGAAGTCACAGAAGTGGATGTAGAAAGTTTATTGCCAGGAGATATTGTGATTGTCAATAAAGGAGATACGATACCTGCAGATGGAAAAATTGTTGCAGGAAAAACAAATATTGATACTAAAAACCTAACGGGAGAAAGTATGTTGAAAACAGTAGAAGTAGGAGATGAAGTACTCAGTGGAAGTATCAATATGAGTAAGATGATAGAAGTAAAAGTTGCCAAACCTTACCGAGATTCGATGATATCTAGAATTATGGATTTGGTTGAAAATGCTTCTAGCACCAAAGGAAAAACGGAGACATTTATTACCAATTTTGCTAAATATTATACGCCAATTGTAGTGATTATTGCATTTGCAATTGGTGTAATAGGAAGTTTATTGGATCATTCTAATGCCAATCAATGGATTTATGCCGCAATGGAATTTTTGGTCATCTCTTGCCCTTGTGCTCTTGTGATTTCTATTCCCCTTTGCTATTTTTCAGCGATTGGTGTTGCGAGTAGGCTAGGTATCCTAATTAAGGGAAGTAATTATATTGAAGCACTGAGTCAAGTTGAAAATGTTGTTTTTGATAAAACAGGCACACTAACAGAGGGTACTTTTACAGTAACAAATGTTGTGCCAATGCAAGAAGATATTACGGAAGAATATCTGCTGAGAATGCTCATTTACACAGAATATTATTCCAATCACCCCATAGGCATATCGATTGTTGAAGCTTACGGTAAAGAAAATATTTTTCCTGAAATTATTAGTGATTTTCAGGATGTTACAGGAGGTTCAAAAGCGACTGTAAATGGAAATAAAATACTCATAGGCAATGATAAATTAATGAGAGCCAATAAAATTGAAATTCCTGAAATTGAATCAACCCATTTGGTTATTCATGTTGTAAAGAATAAAATGTACATTGGATATGTAGAAATTGGTGATGTGATCAAAAAAGAGGCAAAGAAGATTATTGACGACTTACACAAACAGCATAAAACTTGCTATATGTTAACAGGTGATTCCAAGCAAATCGCTGAAGATGTTGCCAATAGCATTGAAATGGATACCGTATATTCAGAATTGTTACCTCATCAAAAAGTAGAAATTGTCGAAGAAATCAAACAATCATCGAAAGGAAAGACGATTTTTGTAGGAGATGGTATCAATGATGCCCCCGTTATTGCTTGTGCAGATGTGGGCATTGCAATGGGAGAAGCAGGTAGCGATGCTACAATTGCCATAGCAGATGTAGTCATTATGACAGATAATTTAGAAAAAATGACAGATATGATCCAAATCGCCACAAAGGCAAAACGAAAGGTCATTCAGAATGTGACATTTTCTTTGATTATTAAATTTGTTGTGATGTGGCTAACCATTATTTTTGGTATTACTTCTTCTGTAACAGGTTATGTGATTGAATTACCGCTCATTGTGGCTATATTTTCTGATGTAGGAGTTTCACTCCTAGCGATTTTGAATGCATTATTGGTGATGAAATTGAAAAAAACAAACAAAGAAGATGGAGTAGATCAACAATATGAGTAAAATAGAAGGTATATATATAGGTGAAATTACAGGTGTATTTGGAATTAAAGGTGAATTAAAAGTATATACAGAAAGTGATTTTGTGGATTATCGTTATCGAAAAGGCGCGAAAATCATTCTTGCGAACAAGAATAGTGCTCTTGAAGTGCAAATTAGTTCTATGCGCATTCACAAAAACAATGTTTTAATTACAATCAATGATTGGTATGATATCAACCAAGTTGAGTCATATATTGGTTATCACGTTTATGCGCCACAAGATGATATTCCACCGCTAGAAGAAGATGAATATCCAGTAGATGATTTAATTGGGCTTCAAGTCGTAGATGAATGGGAAAACCCCGTTGGGGAAGTGGTTGATTTGATTGAGGTACCTCAAGGATATATTATGGAAGTAAAAACACCAAAAGGAAAGATGCTATTTCCTTTTGTAGATGCATATATATTAGAAATTAGAGAACAACAAATCGTTGTCAAGGTATTAGAATTATGCCAGTAAGATTTGATATACTCACGCTATTTCCAGAAATGATATCGGGAATGATTCAAGACTCCATTTTAAAACGAGCCATTGAAAAAGGAAAGATTGAAGTTAACATTATCAATTTTCGTGATTTCTCAACCAATAAACATCATACCGTAGATGATTATACTTATGGAGGAGGAGCAGGTATGCTCATTAGCGTAGAGCCAGTTCATTTGGCAATGCAAACCATTCCTCATCTAGATCAAGCATATAAAATTTTAACGAGTCCATCAGGAACTGTCTATAGTCAACAAAAAGCAGAACAACTTGCCAAGCAAGATCACATTGTTTTGATTTGTGGACACTATGAAGGAATTGATGCACGTATTTTAGATTATGTAGACGAAGAAATATCCATTGGCGATTATGTTTTGACAGGAGGAGAGATTGCAGCTTGTGTATTAATTGATTCAATTGCAAGACTTGTACCAGGTGTGATTCGAGATGAGTCGATTACGGGAGAATCGTTTACAATGGGAATTCTAGAATATCCTCAGTATACTAGACCTCCAGTATACGATGGTAAATCGATTCCAGAAATACTGCTATCAGGACACCATGCCAATATACAAAAATGGCAACGTTATCAAGCACTCAAAAAAACCTATCAAAAAAGACCAGAGCTACTCGAACAAGTAGTGCTTTCTAAAGAAGACCAAAAGATGTTAGAGGAGATTATCCATGACCAAGATGAAAGTAAAGATTAGTATAATTCTAATGGTTTTTTTATGGGGCATAACAGGATGTCAAAAGCAAGTAAAAACGTATCAATCTCATCAAGGAAAAGATTTTTTTGAAGCAATCTATCAATATAGTGAAAAAAATGAACACAATTATGTGCTCTTAGATATCAGAAAGCGTGATGCATCCTATGCTAATGGTCATTTTTTCGGATTTATGAATTATGATATTGAACAAGGAAACCTAGAAGAATTGGGGCGCCATCTTCAAAGTATGCATCATCAAAAGAAAACGATATTTATAATAGATGAAGAAGGACAAGACGTAGAACAAGTAGCAACCTATTTGGCTAGTATAGGATATCGTAAAATAAGGATATATCTAGGCGGATATACTACCTTATTATCATATAATGAACAATATTTTCAAGTTGTAACAGGATTAGAAGACTGTGATTGTTAATGCAGTATAGAAAGAAGGAAAAAAATATGAAAAAAAGAATTATGATGTTATGTGCACTGGTTTGTACAGTATGTCTAACAGGATGCTATGTAACCACACCTAAAGTAGAAACCTATACCATTTCTTATTATGTCAATGGACAAAAAGAAAATATTGAACCTTCCACATATGAAAAAGGAGAAGAAGTTCAACTGGGTGTCTACCTCATTGAACCAGGTAAAAATGTAAGATTTAGTGGTTGGTATGACAATGAAGAGTGTATTGGCACAACTTATACGCACATTCGTACAACAGATACAGGTGATAAAACATACTATGGAAAAACGGAAACGTATGTTGCGGATTTACTTTCTGAGGCACTATCTGATGATAACTATGCATATACATTGTCTATCAGTAGTAGTGGTATTTCTAATGAATACATTTGTGCATTTCAACATGGAAACATGAGTCAATTGGATTTATCTTATAGTGATACTCCAGAATATTTGGTCCAAATCAATCAATTGTGGCATTATGTATATTGTGAAGAAGGTACATGGTATGCCATTGATGAGACAGATAGTGATTACATCTATTATATTATGGCATTTCAAATCATTGATTTGGGAGTACTATCCGCAAGTGATTTTGTAAAAGTAGATACTGCTTATTGTCCAAAAGGGGAAAAATTGCAATCCGTTGCTAAACAATTACTCGGTGATTATGATAATGAAACTTTCCTTGACTTTAGCATTGTTTTAAATGAAAGGAATCAAGTTTCTGAAATCATAGCCCATTCTACCTATGTTTTAGATGGTGAAACATTAGAGTATACCTATCAAATTACATTTAGCAATCAGGGACAAACGAAAGTTGAAGCTCCAGATGCAGTCCTAAATGGTGGTACATTAGAAAATATTGCGGCAGCTTACGAATTGTCAACAGGTGCCAATGTGACTGTAAGTGGTATGGTAACAGGTATTTATGGTAATAATTTTTATTTAAATGATGGGACCAAAGGTATATTGGTTTATATGGGATCTAATACTGATTATGCTTCTGAAATTGTGGTGGGACAAACGCTTACTGTTGCTGGGACAATTGATATTTATAAAAACGTTCATCAAATCAAAGATGTAACAAGTATTCTCACTTGTGAAGATACTTATACAGTAGAACCCATTGTGTTAAACCATTTCAATCAAACTACCCTAGCGGATTATGCTAATGACTTAGTGAATATAACCTCTGCTAAATTGGTCAGTTTACCTACCAATTATGCAACAACAGGAAAAGATGTTTCATTTGAAGTAGAATTAGGTAAAGATACGATTACGGTTTTCTTCTCAAAGCATCTAGATAGTAGTACCAAGACAACATTATTCAATATCCTTCAAACAATGAAAGTAGGAGATAACATTGGCTTATCTCAACTTCATATCGGATATTATAATGGATATCAATTAGTTGTTACCTCTGCTACAACATTTGCTAAAGGGTATCAACCAGGTGATCCAGTTGTTCTAACCTCTCTTGAACTTACTGCGGATTTATTATCAGTAGAAGTAGGTACAACTCTCTTAGATATTTTGAATCAAGTAGGTGTATATGCGGTATACAATAATGGAGAAAAGGTATTGCTTGATTCTAGTGCCTATACATATGAAACCAAATTCAAAGAAAATACAAAAGGTGAATTTCCAGTCACATTTACTTATGAGGGAATGAAAAAGACGTGTCGTGTTACTGTAAGAGAAGCAGCTCAAGATGCTTTTTATCCTACTATGACACAAGCCCCTCTTTATAGTGTTTTAGACCAAATGGGTTATGATAGTGAAACGGGGATCACTTATGGTATTACCAAAGGATTGCCATCCACAGGAGATGTAGATGTACTTGTCATTCCGATTGCGTTTACAGATTGTCCTGCCCCTCAAAATATGGTGAAGGATTTAGAAACAGCCTTTTTTGGAACAAGTGAGGCAACAGGATGGGAAAGCTTAAATAGTTATTATTTGAAATCATCTTATGGAAAATTGAATATTCAAGGTACTGTTTTAGAACCATTTCAAACAGGACATACAGTAAGTTATTATAATCAATTACAAGCACAATACAATCGAGATTTAGAAAAATATGAAAACTATGAGACAGATGTGTATCCAGATAATGTAGAATTTTCAATTATTGAAGCCGCTCTTGCCTATTATGATAGTCAAATCGATTATGCAAAATATGATTCTGATCAAGATGGATATATTGATTCGATTTATCTTGTATATACCACAGATTATGATGCGCAAAGTGATAATAGTTTATGGTGGGCGTTTACAACTGAATATTACACTGAAACAGAAGTGTATTATGACGGAGTACAAGCTGATTTTTATATGTTTATGAGTTATCAATTCATTTTTGATGAACTACAAGGAAAGAAAGTACAATATAATGCGGAAACCATTATTCATGAAACGGGTCATTTATTAGGATTAGATGATTATTATGATTATGATGAAACAACAGGACCAAGCGGTGGTATTGGTGGCGGAGATATGATGGACTACAATGTAGGCGATCATAATGCCTACAGTAAATTGATGTTAGGTTGGGTTACACCACTTGTTGTAACTGGAAAAAATACTACAGTTGAATTAGAAAGTTTCGCAGAAAGTGGAGATTGTGTGATCATTTGTAAGGAATGGAATGGCACTTTCTTTGACGAATACTATATTATTGATTTTTATACACCTACTCATCTGAATGCTTTTGCCAAAGGAGAAAGTGGTTTATTTAGTATATCAGGTATTCGCATTTATCATATTGATGCAACATTGAATCAGCCTGCTGATTGCTTTGATATTTTTAGTCTAACCTTATATAATAATTCTTATAGTGCGCATCGTTTGATTACATTAGTTGAAGCAGATGGACGAAATGATATTAGTAAAAAAGGCTATAGTGAAAATTCAGATCTATTTCAACAGGGGACAACCTATCAAAATGCAACTTGGTATGATAATCATTCTGCTCGTTTTGCCGTTCATATTGATCAAATTTTAGCTGAAAAGGCAACGATTACGATTACTTTTCAATAAATAAGGGAATAATATTTCAAAACTAGCACATCATATAACTGAAAATAAAGAAAAAAGAAGGAAATATGATGAATCTATTCAAAAAATGTGTAGCTGAATTTATAGGTACAGCAGTATTGGTGTGCTTGGCTTGTGGCGTTGCGGTATGGACAAATGCCAGTGTTGTTGCAACATCGCTTGCTTTTGGTCTTGTGATTGTTGCAATGGCGTATTCAATTGGAAATATATCAGGGTGTCATATTAATCCAGCCGTATCATTTGCGATGTTTATTGCACGAAAAATAAACGGCAAAGAATTGATTGGATATATTGTAGCACAATGTTTGGGTGCTTTAGTAGGTGCTTTGTTACTTGGAACCTTTCTTGGTGGGTTTAAAACACTTGGTGGAAATGCGATTCAAGCAACCATTACAAGTGCATATGCATCTCAAACCATTCAATACCTTGTAGCGTTTTTGTTAGAAACCATTTTAACATTTATCTTTGTGATGGCTATTTTAGGTGTCACTTCAAAATCCAAATATGTCGCGATTTCTGGCGTAGTGATAGGCCTTGCTTTGACATTAGTTCACTTGTTTGGTATAGGATTCACTGGTACATCAGTAAATCCAGCACGTTCGTTAGGCCCTGCTGTTTTAGAGGCAATCGGTGGCAATATGAATAGCCTAAAACAATTGTGGATTTTTCTAATTGCACCATTAGTAGGTGCTTTACTTGCCTCAATTATGTATAGAGGTTTTCGTCACGAATCATAAAAAAAGTTCTATATAAGTTTTTCTTATATAGAACTCTTTTTTATTCATCTAGGATATTGTACTGATTTTATTTTTGAATCAGCTCAATTCGGTAATCACTAATTTGAATTTTTCTTTCTTTATATAATGCGCCTACAGCTCGTTTAAAAGCACTTTTGCTCATATGGGTATGTCTTGCAATTTCTTCTGGTGTAGACAAATTTCCTAAAGGTAACACACCACCAAAACTTTCTAATTCTTTTAAAAGTACCTTTGCATCGTCTAAACGAGATAACTCCTTTTGGGCAATCATACTGCCATTGGCATCGAGGTGTTCATTGATATGGATAATATGGACATCCACAACTTCGCCTAAATGGTATTTTTTTCTTGTCATACTTTTATGGACATAAATATATTGGAAAGCATCAGTATAAAGTCCAATTCCAGTAGAAGTTAAACGACAAACGGTTGCAGAAATGGTAATACCGACTTCAAGAGGAGGAATGTGCTGCTGCTTTAAATCTTCCTTGGTAATGATGCGTGCAACAAGTTGTTCTTTCTTTTCTTTCAAAATGCAAGGAATTTTCTCTCCAATTTTAGGCCATGCTACAGGATTAGTAGGCAAGTAATCTGTTGAAAGTAAAATGTCTTTTGCAATACCAATATTCACAAATACACCGGCATCGCACTGATTGACTACCTCAACAAAATCAAATCGTTGTGTTGTAATGATAGGGGACTCCATTGTGGCACAAAGGCGTTTTTTCCCATCATAATATAAGAAGGCATGGATGGTTTCACCAATAGCCAATCTTCTTGTTGCTTGATTAAAATGTAAAAAAATGTAGTTTGTAAGATCGGGATCTTCTGGTGCAAGGGTATAACTGATATCCGTTTCTCTTTTTACAATAAATTTTCCAACTTCGCCAATCTTTAACATATAACAATACCTTCTTTCTATTCTATTATACCATAATTTCAGATAAAAACATACCAATTCGATTTTTCTTTTTTAAAACGTTTTTATCTTAATGCCTCTTTACAAAAATATCCAATTTTGGTATAATACAATGGGAAGGTGAGAAAAATGAAAGATTTAAACGGATATATAAAAAAATTAGAAAAAGGAATGGAAGATAAATTATACTTTTTAAAGCATATTGATATTACAGAATATTCACTCATCGTTGAATTTGGTTGTGCTAATGGAAGATTACTGCGTAGAATTGAACCTGTTACAGATAAATCTTATACGACTTTAGTAGGGTATGATATCAATGATGATATTATTGATATTGCTAAACACATTTCACCACAAATGACATTTACATCTCATTGGGAGGAAGTAGTTGCTCTCGTTAATCAAACAAAAGGCAAAAGTTTAATCGTATTTAGTAGTGTATGGCATGAGATTGATCCGAAATATAACGAATGGCTTTTTACAGAAATGAAACGTTTTTCGACCATTGTTATTCGGGATATGAAAGCGCCTATTAGCGGAGCAGAGCCTATTGATGCACCAACAAGAGACAGAATTGCTATGCGTGTACCAAAGTGGCAATTTGATGAATTTGAGGAAAAATGGGGTAGAATAGACAATAAGAAAACATTATATCGATTCCTATTGATGTATACTTATTTAGACAATTGGGAAAATGAAATTCAAGAAGACTACTTTTCTACACCATGGGTAGAAATCAATTGGGCTCTAGAAGATGAGTATGATGTAATTTATTTGAATTCTTATACACTAGAGAGCAAAAAAGAAGAAACGGAAAAGATGTTTAAACATACGATGAGAGATATTACACACCACCAGGTGATCTATACCCAAAAATACCAATCATAGATAGGTTACGTTATATTACAAATTATAGTTCGCATTAGTTGAAAAAACATACAAATTATGGTATAATACCAAAGGATATGAAGCTTACGGTCATATCAAAGCACGATATTCCGCTGATATACCCAATAGATATTCTATTTGGCTTGTTTGTATATGTATGAATATTGAAAGATAAGGAGAGTTTATTATGAGTCAACAATTAATTCAAGCAGTAACTCAAGGTTATATGAAAAATGATATTCCTGAGTTCCGCGCTGGTGACACTGTTAAGGTACACGTAAGAATCAAAGAAGGCGAAAAAGAAAGAATTCAGATATTTGAAGGTCTTGTGATTTATCGTCATGGTGGAGGCATTAGTGCTACATTTACAGTACGTAAAATGTCTTCAGGTATTGGAGTTGAAAAAATTTTCCCAGTACATTCACCAATGATTGCGAAAATCGAAGTTGTACGTCTTGGTAAAGTACGTCGTGCTAAATTAAGTTACATTCGTTCTCTTTCTGCAAAAGCAGCTCGTATCAAAGAACGTCGTGCTTAATCGCATATTACCTTACAAAAATCGGGATTTGGGTTTTTCCAAGTCCTTTTTTGTTTTTCAAATTGACAAAACAAGTCTATTTTGGTATAATCAAGATATCTAGTTGAGTGTTTTATGGAACAGTTGAGATAGATATTGAATGAAAAAGAAATGACGCAGCGTCTAAAGAAAATAAACCAATTTTTCTTGATGAGGTGTGTTGAATTTTAGATGTTTTGAATGAACGAATTTACATTCAAAAAGATGAAAAAGCAGTATAACTGCTTTTTTAAAATGACTTATGATATGATAAAATAGTAGTTATACATTTTTAAAGTAAGGGATGGCATTATGAAAAATACAACAGAGCAATTAGAAAAAGGGAAAATTCTTCCTCTGATATTCCGGCTTACTCTTCCAGCAGTAATAGCTCAACTCATTACATTTCTATATAATATTGTTGATAGGATGTATGTTTCTGCAATCCAAGAATCAGGAATGGAGGCACTTGCGGCACTAGGGATTGTTTTGCCAATCACCTTAATCATTCAAGCTTTTGCAAATTTAATTGGACTTGGTGGATCGCCGCGCGCGAGTATGAAACTAGGTGAAAATCATCTAGTAGAAGCCAATCATATTTTTAATACTGCATTTATGCTATTATTTATGACTGGTTCTATTATCAGTTTGATTACCTTTTTCTTTGCAAGGGATATTGTTATCCTATTTGGATGTCCACTAGCCTCAGTTGATTTTGCAACTTCATATTTACAAATTTACTCAGGTGGCACACTATTTGTTATCTTTACTCAAGGATTAAATCCATTTATTACAGCTCAAGGATATGCTTTGACGGCTATGCTTTCTGTTTTAATTGGTGCACTTGCGAATATTATCTTAGATCCTATCTTTATTTTTACACTAGGTATGGGTGTAAATGGGGCTAGCTTGGCTACTGTTTTATCACAACTGATATCTTTTATTTGGATTATGTTTTTCTTTCTTTCCAAAAAAAGCATATTTCGACTCCGCATTCTAGAAATGAAATGGAATTTCAAAAGAATTGCCAGTATTCTTTCGTTAGGTATTTCGCCATTTATTATGACATTAACGGAATGTGCCATTCAAATTGTTTTTAACCTTAATTTGAAATGGTCAACAGGAGGAAATCAAGATTATACTGCTGCGTTAACCATTATGCTTAGTGCATTACAATTGATTTCACTTCCACTGAATGGTTTGGGTTATGGTATGCAACCATTTGTAAGTTACAATTATGGTAAAGGAAATGCCAAACGTTTAAAAGAGGGAATTCGGTATATCACTTTAATTGCTTTTCTTTTTGCCATCATTGTTTGGTCAGTATCTCTCACGATACCTCAAGTATATGCGTATATGTTTTCTGCTAGCGATACAGTAGAAGATATTGTTCGTTCCTATACACCTTATTTTTTGATGGGATCCATTATGTTTTTTGTCCAAATGACACTTCAAAATATCAATGTAGCTTTAGGACAATCTCTGTCTGCTTTATTTCTTGCGGTATTGAGGAAGGTAATTATATTGATTCCACTTTGCTTTTTATTAACCCATTGGATGGGCTATAAAGGGGTTTATTTATCAGAAGGAATAGCTGATTTTATAGCAGGTATCATTACGACCATTGTGATTTTTGTATCTTTCCCACGCGTTTTCAAAAGACGGGAAGCAGAAGTTAAGCAAATCAATCATAGTTCTAAATGACGAAAAAGACTACGTAACAAACGAAGTAGTCTTTTTTTTGTAGGAAAAATTCAAATCGTAACATTTTTGTAATACTTTGTCAAAATTTGACTATTTATAAAAAAAGTGCTATAATAACGCTATTTGAAAGGAGACCGATGATGGAACTACATTTGAAACGATTTACATTGATTTGTATGAATGTGGCTTTGGTATTGATTACGGGCTGTAAAACGGAAATAGGTTTAGATCATCCTCAGGTTCTTCCTCCTGTAATGATGAATAAAACTATTTTTTCAGATTATACGAATGAAGCACTTTTGAAACATGTTATTCAAAGCTTAACAGAAAAAGGGAATTATTATATAGAAACGAGTGGCGAAACCATTGCCCGTAAAGGATTAATTTCCTATAAGCAGGCAACAACAACTAAACTTTACGCTATGCCAGAAGGTTTTTATAGCACAATGGTAACAGACTCGTTATTTGTAAAACATGAGCATCGATTGCAATTCGATAATCAACAAGTGCAATATTATGATAGTGATGAAAAAAAGGTTATCAGCAAATCTATAGCGGATTATCTAGATGAGTATGGTAAATTACCTTCACATGATACGCTATTTACGTATTTGGTCCAAGACAATACCATTTTAAGTTCAACAAGAGTTGTAGAAGAAAATATGTGTATCATCACGTATCAATTGGACCCAGTACTTTCAACGGTTCATTTGGTGAAACAAATGCGTCGTTTTGGCAAATTAAGTCAAGATCCTGTTTTTCAATCTGTCACATTAACAATCCAAATTGATAGTCAGTTGCGCTTAAAATGTTTTGATAGTATAGAACAATATCAAATTGAAAAGGATATGTTAGGGAAGATGACGTGTACACAGCATTTATCATCTCAAATATATGATGATGGATATGAGATCCCCGAGATTGATTTAATATAAACAAGAGAATATTGTCACCCAATGTAGATATTTGTCATAGATTACAATAGGTGATAAAATGAAATATTATTTAGTAGGTATCAAGGGAACCGGAATGTCGAGTCTTGCAAAAATGCTTCAAGGAGAACAACATCAAGTGGTGGGAAGTGATACAGATGAATATTATTTTACAGAAGACTCACTGAGAGAAAAGCAAATCCCTATATTTGCGTTTGATAAAGCGAATATTCAAGGAAATGCTTTTTATATTATTGGAAATGCTTTCCATCAGGACAATAATGAAGAAGTAAAAGAAATTATGCGTTGTCAATATCCTTATGCATATTATCATGATTTTATTGGCCAACATTTGCATAAAAAGATTATTGCTGTGGCGGGAACACATGGCAAAACAACCACGTCTTATTTCTTAACCCAAATGTTAGATAAAAAATGCAATTTTATTATTGGTGATGGAGAAGGCGATAGTTATCCAAGTGAATACCTTATTTTAGAGGCCTGTGAATATCAATCTCATTTTTTATCCTATCATCCAGAATGGCTAATTATCAATAATATTGAACTAGATCATACCGATTATTACAAGTCTAAAAAACAATTGCTTCATGCTTTTCAGCAATTTGCGAGCCAAGCCAAAACAGTACTCATCAATGGAGATGACCCACTAGCTTCTAAAATTAAGCACCCTCAAAAACTAACTTTTGGCTTTGGCAAAAAAAACGATATACGAATCAAAATCTTGAGTACAACTGCGCAATGTTATTATATTCAAGTTAACTACTGTGGAAATTTGTATTTAAAAGTACCCTATTTAGGGCGTCACATGATTTATAACTATGTAGCAAGTTATATGACATTATACTTAAATGGCTTTACACCACGAACATTGACAAAGGATCAATTGCCACACCGAAGATTAACGACATATACCTATCACAATAGTATTTTAATTGATGATTATGCACATCATCCAACCGAAATGAAGGCTCTTTATGAAACATTACGTTTACAATATCCTCACTATAAGGTTCATGCTATATTCCAACCACATACTTATGAGCGAACATTTCATTTTAAGAAGGAATTTATTCAGGCTTTAAAATTATATGATAGTGTCTATTTACTAGATGTGTTTTCATCCAAAAGAGAGAAAACCAGTCAAAAATTGCAAGATAAAGTGGATAAAATATTTGCCTCTTTTTCTACGATACAAGAACTAGACATTCATCAAATTGGAAAAAAAGAAGAGGTTTGGGTATTCTTAGGTGCAGGTAAAGCCAATTATATTTTAAAAGCTATTTTGGAAAATAAAAGTGGAGAATAGTTTAGGTTAAAGCGTTATGAAAAGGACTCAATAAATTTTCATAAAAGTTTGCAAATTCTATTGATATTTTGTCCGATTTGTGGTATAATAAAACGGAAGAATATAGAAATGAGGTAAGATGATGAAAGGTGATAGACGTACAAGTCCAAATAAGATTTATGACGTTGCAGGGGCAGCAGGTGTATCACTGGCTACTGTATCAAGAGTTTTGAATCATCCAGAAAAAGTAAAGCCAGCAACACGTGAAAGAATTGAAAAAATTATTAAAGAATTAGGATATAAACCTAACTTGAACGCCAAAGGTCTTGCCAGTTCTAGATCAACAACCGTTGCGGTAGTTGTTCCAGAATTAACACGTAGTTCTATTGCGGGTATGGTTGATGGTATTGCCTCAACAGCAGCTCGTAGGGGTTATTTGCTCCGGTTATTTGTAAATGATAGCAATAGCACAGATCATCCAGTTGTACAAGAACAAGAATTATGGCGTACTGTTTTATCATCAGGTGTAGATGGTATTTTGTATATCAATGATGAAATTGCTGAAGAATATATTCAAATTATCAAAGATTCTAGTGTAAGCGTTGTACTGACCAATAGTATTTGTCGCGATTTAGAAATACCCTATGTAGCAATTGATTATAAAAAGGCCGCTTATGAAATGACCAAAGAGATGATTAAAAGGGGCAATAAACGTATATGGATTATTTCAACCATTCGAAAGTATGCAGTAAATGATTTAAAAGTAGAAGGGTATGAGGCCGCAATGAGAGAAGCAGGTCTTGAACCACGTATCATTAATGTTTCTGGAAAGACCCATCTCAATGAAATCGCTTATCGGGAAATTTTGGAACAAGAACATCCTGAGGTGGCTTTGGTTGTTCGTGACTCCATGGCGGTTTCATTTATCAATGTGGCAAGAAGTTTACACATTGCTATACCAGATGATCTTCAGGTCATTGGTTTTCAAAATACAAAATATGCAGAACTATCTCGTCCAACATTGACATGCATCAATACACCTATTTATGAAATAGGAGAAGTAGCTATGGATATGTTAACCGATTTGATGCATCAAGCTGAGTTAGAAGATAGTTATTACGATGATCCAGATAAAGAGGAAATGGAACAAGCTGAGATTGAAATTAATAAAAATGTAGATTATAGTATTGTATGGAGACAATCTACAAAATAGATTTACAATAGTAGTATATTTATGGAAAATGTAGAGAATTACTCGGTTGGTGAAAGAGTAAACAATGAAATATATGAATTACAATTATCGGTAAACAATGAGTTACCCACATAAGAAAGTGCAAAAAAGGAATCCCTTTTTTGAATTAAGGTGGTACCGCGGAACCTATGTTTCGTCCTTAAAACCAGTGATAGGTGGAAAAATTGACTTTTCCGATCATTTGTGTTTTAGGGACATTTTTTTATAAATAGAGGAGGAAATAACAATGAATTTATTTGAAGAATTAAAATGGCGTGGTTTGATTCACAACATTACAGACGAAGCTGTCATTGATAAAATAAACAAAGGAGAATTGACATTTTATTTAGGTACGGACCCAACAGGGGATAGTTTACATGTAGGACACCTATTGGTCTTTATCTTTGCAAAACGATTAGAGGCCAAAGGAAATCATCCAATTATTTTAATTGGTGGAGCAACAGGTAGTATTGGAGACCCTAAGCCTACAGCTGAAAGAAAACTATTGACAAAAGAACAACTAGATCATAATGCAACTTGTCTGTATGAACAAGCCAAACGATTGTTTTGTTGCGATATGGTGAACAATTATGATTGGACCCATAATATTGATGTATTGACTTTCTTAAGACATTATGGAAAGTTCTTTAATGTCAATTATATGATTAACAAAGAAACGGTTAAATCACGCCTAGATAGTGGAATATCTTATACAGAATTTTCCTACCAAATCTTACAAGCACTTGATTTTGAGCATCTATTTGCGCATCATCATTGTACACTTCAAATTGGTGGACAAGATCAATGGGGAAATATCACCTCAGGTTTGGAGTTGATTCGTAAACTTCATGGTACAGAAGCAGAGGCTTATGGAGTTACGGTTCCGCTATTTACCAAAAGCGATGGCACAAAGTTTGGTAAAACTGAAGGTGGAGCAATTTGGCTAGATGCTGAAAAAACCACACCATATGCTTTTTATCAGTTTTGGATTAACACACCAGATAACGATGTTATTCGTGAGTTAAAACAATTTACTTTCTTAACAAAAGAAGAAATAGAGGCCTTAGAGGTTTCATTCCAAGAAGAACCACATCTTAGAAAAGCACAAAAAGCTTTAGCTAAGGAAATGACAACAATGATTCATGGCGAAGCCGCTTATCAACAAGCGTTGAAATTAAGTGAGGCTTTATTTAGTGGTAAAATCGCTGATTTAACCAAAGAAGAAATTGCTATGGGATTTGAAGGTGTACCTACCATTTGTCTAGATACAGATGTATCTTTAATTGATGCCCTAGTTTTAACCAAAGCTGCTTCTTCCAAACGAGAAGCAAGAGATTTTATCCAAGGTGGCGGTGTAGTCGTAAATGGGGTGCAAAACAAATCATTGGATGCCCTCATCACAAAACAAGGAGCTATTGGAGAGACTTATACAGTGATTCGTCGGGGAAAGAAAAATTATTTCCTCATTGTACATCAATAAGGTGGATGTATGGATAGTTTAGAAAAACTCAATCAGTTGATTGCGCAAGAAATCGAGCAGAGCCAAATTCCTGGTGCTAATTATGCCCTTGTCTTTCCTGACCGAGTCCTATTGGGTAGTGTTGGCAAGCGATCAATTCTACCAGAAGTAGAAGAAAATACAATAGATACCATTTATGATATGGCTTCGTTATCAAAAGTTGTTGCAACTACTACAGCAGTCTTACAGTTATTGGAACAGGGGCGTTTGCGTTTACAAACAAAGGTTAAAACGTATTTGCCAAAATTCCAGTATGACTCTATTACGATATGGCATTTATTAACGCATACATCTGGTCTTCCAGAAGGCGTAAAAGGATTGATGAAGATGCAAGGTGCAGATGAGGTGTGGCAACAAATTTATGAAACACAATTAAGTTATGAAACGGGCATGAAAATCCATTATTCAGATATCGGTTTTATTTTATTAGGTAAAATTGTCGAAGTCATCACCGGAATGCCTTTAAACGTGTATACGGAGCAACATATTTTTGCACCACTTGATATGACCGATACAGGATATACTCCACAACAAAAAGAAAGATGTGCACCAACCGAGTATCGCAACAATGCTTTATACCAAGGTATACAAAGAGGAGTGGTACATGACGAAACGGCTTATTTATTAGGCGGGGTTGCAGGGCATGCGGGATTATTTTCAACCATTGAAGACTGTTCTCATTTTATACAAATGATTCTCAATCAAGGAATGTATCAAGGAAAAACGATTTTAAATCCACGAACAATTGATCGACTATTCCAACCAGAAGTAGAAATGCATCAAGGAGTAGCACTTCATGAAGTGATTCGCTCACTAGGTTGGATGGTAGGAGGATTAGGTGGACCTAATGGGGATTTAACGAGTCCAGAAACCATTCATCATACTGGATTTACAGGAACAAGCATCTTTATTGATCGTATACACGGCATTGGTTTTTGTTTATTGACAAACCGAGTGCATCCAACAAGGGATAATACGAAGCATATAGATGTACGTGGTCGAATTGCCAATTATGTAATGGCAAATTACCAAAAATTATAATCAAATTATCATAAGGAGAAACGTATGGGAAAAACAATTTTGGCTATTGGTGGTCATATCGGGGATATGGAATTGACAGCTGGTGGTCTTATGGCAACCAATGCATTAGATGGGGGAAAAAATATTACACTTGCGCTCACCGCAGGAGAAAGAGGAAATCCTGCACATTTGACTATTGCAGAATATAGAGAACAAAAAATAAGCGAGGCTAAGCGCTTTATGGAAATGATGAATGGAGAAGCAATTGTACTCCAATATGCAGATGGTGAACTACCTAACACGGAAGAAGTGAGAAGAGAAGTAGCAGAAATTATTGTTCAATATCGACCAGATATTATTGTGACGCACTGGCATTCCAAGATGCATAAGGATCATCATGCTACGCATCAAATTGTTCAAGATGCGCAATTTCTAGCAGGTGTAGTTGGAAATACAGAAGGAAAACGTCATTATGCTCCAGTTTACTTTTGTGAAAATTGGGAAGATGATCATGATTTTGATCCTTACATTTATGTAGATATTACCAAGGGATTTGATCTTTGGTGTAAAGCGCTTCATGAGCACTGGTTTGTGATGAATAGTCGGGATTTTAAATATTATGATTATTATACATCTTTAGCGAGATGTAGAGGAGCACTCGCTAAAAAGCAATACGCAGAATGCTTCAATATTGTGGATTACCATAAGATGATTGTAAAGGAGTCATTATAAGGTGAAGAAATATGTGATAGCAATCTTATTGATGATAGGAATAGGTTGTATCGTTTGTATAGCTAATCCTAGCACTGCGGCTATTCCAGATGGTGAGCACAAGGTAATCACTGCCAAACATCCTGGGGGAGTCACACATTATGGGACACATGAATATGTGACCATTTTAGATGAGTATGCGCCCGTCGAATCAGAAATGCGTGGTGTATGGGTAGCCACTGTCTATAATATTGCAATATCCAAACAAAATGGTCTAGGAGAAGGTGCTATTGCCCAGTATCAACAAGAATTTCAGGAGATTTTAGATCGGATGGAAGCATTCGGGATGAATACTTTGTTTTTCCAAGTTCGACCATGCAATGATGCATTTTATCAATCTCATTTAAACCCGTGGAGTAAATTTTTAGTAGGAGAAGGTGTTGACCCAGGTTGGGATCCGCTAACATGGATGATTGAAGAAACGCACAAACGTGGATTTCGATTTATGTGTTGGATGAATGCTTTTCGGGTTACGACTGAAAGTTATGTTACAAATGGCAAAGCTGTTTCTAAATCCGTAAAAGAGTTGGTACAAATGAAACTCAATACACTCAATCGTCTAGCAGATGGCAATTTTGCCAAAGCACATCCTGAATATGTTGTGGCTGGTTTATATGATGAAAAATTAATTTTAAATCCAAGTGAACCCGCTGTTCAAAAATTTATTGTGGATACGATTATGGAAATTGTAGAACATTATGATGTAGATGGTCTTCATTTTGATGATTATTTTTATTTAGATAGTTTCACTTCAAGTGATACGACCAATAGTAATTTTGCGGGATATGATTCTTATACTGTATCAGGCCCAGAAATCATGAACGATTGGCCCAATTATCTAGCCTATCAACAAGATCCTACGCATTATGGTCAAGATGTATTTGGTCAAGATGGTTATTATGGTATTCCTGCAGGACTGAATCTCGGTGATTTTCGAAGAGAAAATATCAACAATATGATGCGCAATATTCGAAAAAAAATAGATGAATATAACGCAAGAGAACACACTTATGTTGAATTTGGAACAAAGCCTGCCGCAGTTTGGCGTTCTAATTCAGAATATTGTAGTGCTGGTTCACATCGTTGTGATCCATTTGGTTCGAATACTGCAGAAGGAGCTTATAGCACATATGCAGATTTATATGCTGATTCCTTGCAATGGGTCAAAGAGGGATTAGTAGACTGGGTGGCTCCACAAGTGTATTATTCTTTTGAAGATGAATATGCTCCTTTTGCGGATATTGTAGATTGGTGGGCAGAACAAGTAGAAGCAGTTAATACCAAAAGAAGGAAAGATGGTCTTGCAGATATCCGGTTATATATTGCTCATGGTATTTATAAATATCGCGATGCTCCAGACCAATTTTATCGTTCTGCAGAAATTATTGATCAAATTAAATATACAAGACACTACCCTGTTATCCAAGGTTCAGCGGTTTATTCATATGAGTTATTGTATCGTATTTTGGGATCGGATTTGACACAAACCTATCCTAATGCTGAAAATGTGAGAAAAAACGCAATGAAACAAATGAAAGATCTTTGGCAAGCACCAGTGTATCCTCTTCCGATAGGAGCGTATGATGCAACAGGATTAAAGGTGGATACCTATCAGCTAAAAGAAAACTCAAATGGTGAATTGAGTTTGCAATTTGCAACCATTCCCAATGTAGCAGCTTATGGTATTTATCAAGTACCAAAAGGTATGCCATTTGATGCGCATCAAATTGAATATCGTACAGATGTTATATATGCTGGATATGAGGAAGGCCAAATGAAATTGGTTTCTTTAGGTACTGAAGATGTAGAAAAAGATTATTATATTCTTCCTATTTCACGTTTAGGACACATCAGTGATACGCCAACGCTACTTGCGCTAGAAACAAAAGTAATCAATCAAGCTCCCTATCCAGTAGAAATCACATTAGATGTATTACCTAATCAGGAAGTGATTTGTGGAAGCATTTTAAAAGGATCTTTTGATATACCTACTGATCCCAATCAAGATCAAGTAGACTATACTTTTTATTTATACCAATCTGGGTTAGAAACCAAGATTACACCTCAAATAGAGCTGAAAGAAAATCAAGTCCATTTTGAATGGAAAAGTTATTATTATGAAGAGAGGGATTGTCAAATCAAGGTAGTATTAACTGATCAGGATATGACAACAGATTGTTATTCTCCTTCTTTTGATTTAACTATGGTTGCTTCGCCTATATCACCTACCTTTGAAGTAGATAAAATGGCTTATTTTGGAAGTGGAAAGATATCCATTACATATACTGAGGGAATGGATTCTCAAGGTTACCCTTTGACTTATCAAGTTTTTTTGGTAATAGACGAAATGGAAGTGGATATTACAGAAGACTTTTTGTCAGGAGAAAATCATATGTTTGAAGTGTATGCTCCAAATGTAACTTCCACACATGCTTTTATCAAATGTCTTACAAGTAATGGTAGAAAAACAACTATCTCCCAATCAGAACCCTTTTCTATTGAAAAAGTTATACCAATTACAGGTGGTAAAGTATCTATTTCTGGTTATCGATTTGCGCGAACAGCTACCATTATGGTAGACTATACATTACCAGTGATAGAGGAATCGTATAAAGTGAATTATTATTTCCTGATGGATAATCAATCCTATTTGATTCATCCTTCGCAATTATCGTCATATGCTTTTCAACCTCAATGGTTGACACAAAATGTGTCAGAGCATTGCCAACTTACAATGGAAATCATTACAGTTCAGCAAGTAGTTACTTTTTCATCGGATGTATTTAGTTTATATGAAAATCATTTACCAACAGGCGGAAGTTTGCAAATCAATCAACACATCTATCAAGTAAATGATAAAATGAATGTTCAAGCGATACTACCTGTTGATCCTGATCAAGAAGAACTACTGATTGTCTATTATCTAGTAGGTGAAAATAAAAAGATAAAATTAAATGTGGATTCGAATACCAACTTTACCGTAACCTTAACAGAAATTGGCGAATTTCATTTGGAGATGGAAGCAATAGATGCCTCAGGTGAAAAGGTAATAGTTGTATCGGATGATTTCGCAGTTCGACAAAAAAAAGGATGTGCCAATTGCAAATCAACTAGCATTTTATGGTTTGGCTTAGGGGGATTTGTGGTATTTCCGTTAGGAATGAAAAAACGAAAACCAGAATAAAATAATAAAAGAGGTGTACAATGAAAATTGTTAAAAGTTTAGAATTTGAAAAAGAAGTTCTTCAACAAGAAGGATTAGTTTTGGTAGATTTTTTTACCGAATGGTGTGGATATTGTGAGCTGCTTGTTCCAGAATTACAACAAGCCAGTGAGGAACTTCCAGAAGTAAAATTTGTGAAAGTAAATGCAGAAACAAGTAGTGATGTTGCAGAAGCATATCATATTGAATTTTATCCAGAAATGTTGCTTTTTAAAGGCGGAAAAGTGGTTGGACATATTGATGGATATGTTAAAAAAGATCAAATTATTCGGGTATTAAAGGAGTATCTATAAATGAAGGGATATCGAATCAATCCCAATAAAGACTTTGTGCTTCGCATCATAGAAGGGGTGATGCGCAAAGATGGACATTGTCCATGTCGTAAATTAGCAGATGATACAACTTTGTGTCCTTGTGATGAATTTATTGAAACTGGAAAATGTAAATGTGGTCTTTTTGTGTCTGTTGAAGATAAACCATCTATTGTAGAGGATAAAAGAGAAAAATAGTCCCTAATAGGGGACTATTTTTTGAACACAATTTATAATGGTTGACTATTTTTTAATTTCTTGATATAATGTTTGAAAATGCAGTCAAAAAAGACTATAAAAAAGGAGATGAAACAATTTATGGATCCACTGGTCCCCTTGTCGCGTTTGGGTAATTTAACCAATGTGACGCCCAATTATGCTTTAATTGGGGTAATTGTACTTTTGGTATGCTGTGGTGCTTTTTTCTCAGGAGTTGAGACAGCGCTTACTTGTTGTAATCGCACAAGAATGAAAACAAAAGCTGATAATGGTAGCAAAAGTGCAAAACTAGTATGGAGAATACTAGAAAAATATGATCAATCTTTGATTACGATTTTAATTGGAAATAACGTATTACGCATTGCTTCCGCATCTATTGCAACCATACTTGCTGTAAGCTTGCTTCCAACAAATGAGGCTTTGGCTACAACACTTTCAACCGTTGTGATGACATTGATTGTGTTTATGTTTGGTGAACTGATACCCAAGAATATTGCAAAAGCCAATGCAGATAAAGTATCACAAATATTGAGTTATCCATTATACTTGATTTATATTTTAACGTATCCGCTGATGCAAATTTTTAATTTTATATTATGGATATTTAAAAAAATATTCCGAATGGATAAAGGTGAAAGTGCACTCAGTAAAGATGAATTTCAAGGCTTGGTTGAGGCAGTAGAAGATGATGGTGTAATTGATAGTGAAGAAGGAGATATTATACAAGCTGCAATTGATTTTAATGATATTACTGTGAAAACAGTGATGACACCAAAAGAAAAAATTGTAGCGTTAGATTATAAACAATTGTCTCGTGAACAATTGCTCAAGAGTTTAGATCATATCAAGTTTACACGAATACCTGTATATTCTCATCATATGGATAATATTATCGGTATTTTCAATATTCGAAAATTTCTAAAAATTGTCATGTCATCTAAAAAATTAGCCATTAAGCAGTCGATGAGTGAAGTTATCATTGTAAGTGATACAACACCATTAGATGATGTCATTTCGCTTTTTAAGACGAAAAAAAGCCATATGGCCATTGTCAAGAATGAGAACGATGAATTAATTGGTCTAGTTACTATGGAAGATGTTTTAGAAGAATTGGTTGGCGAAACACAAATGAAGATCAAAAACATAGGAGGTGCTAGGTCATGAGTCCTTCTATCAAGATTATTTTAATGGTCATTATGATTTTATGCGTGTTTTTATCCGCATTCTTTTCATCCACAGAAATTGTTTATTCGGGTGTAAGTAAGATTAAACTCAAGAAAAAAGTAGAAGAAGGTTCCAAAAAAGCAAGTGCGGCATTACGTATATCTGAAAATTTTACAGATGCATTATCGACTATTTTAGTAGGAAACAACCTTGTGAACATTTTAGTCTCTTCTACATCGACACTATTGGCTACTTCAATTTGGGGTCCACAAAAGGGACCAACTATGGCGGTTATTTTATCGACCATTGTAGTTTTAATTTTCGGAGAAATTATTCCCAAGGTAGTAGGAAATCGATATAATTTTAGGCTATCTATGTTATTTGCGAACTTGTTTAATGGATTTCGAATTTTGTTTTTCCCAATCACATGGTTTGTTACTAAATTGGTTTCTTTGCTTTCAAAACTTTGGATGCCAAAGAAAAAAGAACCTATTGCAGATGGAGAAGAACTCATTCATATTGTAGAGGAAATGGAAGAAGAAGGTGTCATTGAAGAAAATGATGCAGAATTGATTAGTGCTGCTATTGATTTTGTTGAAGTGACAGCACATGAAATTATGGTTCCTCGTGTAGATGTATTTGCCATCGACATTGATGATGATCAAGTAGAAATCCTATCCAATGAAGAAATATTTCGTTTTTCAAGGGTACCTGTTTATGAAGATACCATTGACCATGTGATTGGTATTTTGAATACAGTGGAATTGATGAAGCGAATCCTAACAGGAAAGAAAATTGATATTCGTACGATGTTAACTGAACCTATGTATGTACATAAAACCAAGGCCATTTCAAATATTTTAACAGAGTTTAAACAAACTGATCAACAGCTAGCCATTGTAGTGGATGAGTTTGGTGGAATGATGGGGATTTTGACGATGGAAGATATTGTTGAAGAATTAGTAGATGATATTTTTGATGAAATGGATGAAGTTGTATTAGATTATACAGAACTAGAGCCAGGTATTTATGAAGTAGATGGTGATATGAATATTTATGATTTTCTTGACTTAGTAGATTACGATGATCGTGATTTTGAATCAGAGTATACTACTGTTGGAGGTTGGTGTACAGATATATTAGAAAGATTCCCTCAAGTAGGTGATGCCTTTACTTTTGCTAATTTGGATGTTTCCATTATAGAAGCAGATAAAATGCGTGTAGAAAAGGTAAAAGTCATTGTACATGACATAGAAGACGAAGAAAATAATGATTAATCACAATCTCCTCTAAAAAGAGGAGATTTTCTAGTTTTTGTTAGAACAAAATAGTAGGAAATTTTGTATCTTTTTAGTATAATAAAAGAGAGGGAAAAAAATAAAGATAGAGGAGGAATCATATGAAAAAAAGTTTAGTATGTTGTGGATTATTTGCATTACTATTTTTATCTTTAGTTGCTTGTAAAACAGATCATAATCCAGTGAAAACAGAAGAACAAATCAAAGTCGAACAATTGATTGAACGAATAGATGACATCAGCATACCTATTCTATTGTCTAGTGCGGCTACATTAAAACAGCTGAAAGAAGAATATGATGCATTATCAGATCAAGCCAAACGACAAGTAACCAATTCCATAAAGTTATTGGAAGCAATTCAAGAGATTGATAGATTAGAAGATTTGGAAGAACAAAAACGTTTAGCAAGTGAGGTCATTCATTTGATAGAGCAGTTAAAACAAGTTGAAGAAATCACATTAGAGGATGAAAAGGATATTGTAGCAGCTAGAACTGCTTACAACGCATTATCTATGCAAGCTCAAGCATTCGTTAGCAATATAGAAAAATTAGAAAAATTGGAATTCAAACTGAATACTTTAAAAGAAGATGAAGCATTGCGTGTGCTCGCAAATTTGGTGAGTCAAAAAATTGATGCTTTGCCAGATGTAGAAGAATTGACTTTAGATTATCAAAATCAAGTAAGTGATGCCCGTCAAGCTTATGATTCATTAGATTCTGAGGCCAAAGTGTATGTAGTAGGACTTTCTATACTAGAGCTTTTAGAAGAAAAATTAGCAGTTTTACAAGAAGAAGCACAACAAAATGAGTGGAAGGCAAGGGCACAAGCAGTTGATGACTGCATTATGGCATTACCTTCTGTAACAAAATTACAATTACAAGATCAAGAAAAAGTGCAATCTGCTAGAGCACTATATGAGGAATTAGAAGAAGAGGCTAAAGTCTATGTCAATCAAATTGAAACGCTTATAGCCCTAGAAAATCAGTTAAAAAAATTAGAACAAGAACAACAATTACAAGAAGAAGCAAGTCAAGTTGTTCAATGGATAGAAGCGCTTCCTACAGTTGATACCATTTCTTTAGCAGATAAAGAACAAATTGAGCAAGTGAGTTTGGCTTATGATAACTTATCACAAGCTGTTCAAGCCTATGTAACAAATGTAGATAAACTGAATCAATTGAAACAAAAATTACGCCAATTAGAAGAAGAAAATGCGCTTCAACAAAGTGCTGCAATGGTTGATGAACGTATTTTGGCACTACCTTCTATCGAAGTGCTTACCTTATCAGATGAACAAGCGGTGGTTGAAGTTAGAAATGCTTATGTAGCCCTTTCTGAAGAAGCTAAAGGTTATGTGGTTCATTTAAATATGTTAGTCCAATTAGAGGTAAAAATTGAACAACTCAAGGAAGAACAAGATGTTGCGCGTTATGATGTATATTTTTATTTAGATGGTGGAACCCTTGAAGGTGCAATACAAGGTAGTGAACCACAAAAAAATGCTACATTTTCAACCAATTATTATAGTACAGGTTATTGGGCGCATTACACAAATGAAGTTGTTGTATTCAAGACAAGCAAGATAGGAGAAGCAGATACGTATGCATCCGCTTTAAAAATTGGATTTAGTTATCAAAGTACATCGCAGACTTATATAGTAGATCAAGTGATTGCATCTGGTGTTGGACTGCATGCGGGGACCAAAACGTCCGATTACTTTATTTTTGTACATCCTGAATATGCAGTTGCTTATCAAATGCTTTCAACAGTTGAAGTAGGAGATCGTGTGGTAGCCAATCAAGCATTTGGTGATGCACCAAGTACAACCTGTGGTCTTTCTATAGAAATCTATGACGCACATTTAACAATTCCATCATCCTATGTGGTTAAACAATATATAGGTACATCTACACTGATTAATCCAACCAAACCAGGACATGTTTTCATGGGATGGTATACCAATCAAGAGTGTACAGGTACAAAGGTAACAACTGTAAATAAATCAACAACGCTTTATGCTTGTTGGAAAATAGATGATGCCCAAATTGATCCAAGCGATATTTTAAGTCTGGTCAGTGATATTGCAACATCACAAACGGTAGATAACTTACCAACTACATTAAATGGTGCTACATTTGAATGGTCTAGTTCTAATCCAGCATTATATCAAATTGCAAATGGTATAGGAAAAGTATCCAAAATCAATCAAACACATAAGGCTCAACAAGTGACTATTACTGTCAATATTCATTATGCCAATGGCACAACTCAAGTAAAATCAAAACCAATTACCATTGATCCGATTTTATTTGATGATTTGGTTTCAACACCAGTGGCAACTTATTTTTCAACAGGTGCAATGTATGCTTATAAGCAATACAATGATCGATACAAACAAGAAGGAACTCTTTTTTCCAATACAACAAAAGAAGCATTAGACATTATTTATTATGCGTTCATTACTATCAATGCGGATGGTACTTGCCAATTAGATAATACCAGTTATTTGAATGAAGTAAGAGCACTAAGAGAAAATGGTGTACGTATAATTGCTAGTGTTAATGGAGTTTCTAGTCAAAGTTGTGCTAACTTTATGAATCTTACAGCTGATGCTACAAAACGAGCTGTATTTGTAAAGAATTTGATGGATTTAGTAGAAAGATATAATTTAGATGGTCTAGATATTGACTGGGAAACTGTTTCTTCGACAGTAAAAGTAGTAGCATCTAGCATGAATGCACTTTGTAAGGATTTAAGAGCAGAAATGAATAAACGTCAAGATGAGAGGGGAACACCATATTTCTTAAGTGCTGCTGTTCCTGCTAGTTCTTGGGGTACCGCATCAGATCGTTTTGATTTCAAAACATTAGATCAATATTTAGATTACATTAACATTATGTCATATGATATGAATAGAACAGATAAAACATCCCATCTTTCTCCAATGTATTCTTCCTCATATGATGGTGGTTATGGATTTGGTTGTGCCTATGGTGTGGAAAGATTAGTTAGCCTTGGCTTTTCTAGACATAAACTCATTATTGGTACAGCAGGATATGGGAAGGCTTTTAAAGTCACAGGAACATCTAGCAATACAACTTATCCTTATTTGGGTGTGGCTGGTACACTTACTCAAATTAGTGGTGTACCAGGCTCATTTGCAAGTGGAACTGTATTTGGTAATGGTATACAATATTTACTTCAAACGGGTAAATATACCAAGTATACAGAGTTGAATAAAAATGGTCAAATCGTAGGTTCTTATTTATATAGTGCAACTGATCGTATATTTGTCACCTATGATAGTGAAGAAGTTGTAAAAGCCAAATATGCATATGCAAATAGTATGGATGGTGTAGGTATTATGTGTTGGTGTTATTCTGAGGATACTGCAGATAATGTCATTAATGCCATTTACGCAGCAATTCATAGTTAATTTAAATTTCTCTATTCTTATAGAAATGCTTTGAGTAAGCTGTAGATGTAAGAATTAGGCGTGGCGCAGAGCCATGCCTTTTTTGTTAATTTACTAAGTGAATGAAATAGGCTACCTATAGTCTAGTTTGATATAGATATATAAAATTTTACAAAGCCACATAAGGAATATTTTTTTTGATATATTATGAATATCAACTAGAGACAGCATAAAAGTTATGCATAAAATATTACTGAACTTGAGGCAAGAATAGAAGAACTCGTAACAAAGAATAATGGATAAATAAGTTATATTTTATTTGTTCCGCAATAGTTAGTATAAATCGCTAGTCTATTTGCAATATTTAAAACTCTCAGGCGATTGCACGGAAACTATTCTTTTTTGTGGAAAGTATGGTTTACTAAAGAAAATTTTGTGCTTTACAAATGAGTTATTTTTTGGTATAATAAAACCAAAGAAGAGGAATAATGATGACAAAAGAAGAAATTGGATATCTTGTACTTATAGTATTGGTGTTGTTTTTGATTTTTTTTATGATTTTAATTGTGACTATTCGAAAGCAAATGCCTTTGTTTTTACAGGCCAAGTCTGCCATAACCAACCAAATTCAAACAGTTGTTTTGCGAAAAAAAGACCAATTAGAAATAGCTGTATCTTATTATCGACAAATGTATGATTACCAAGCCATTTTTCAAGACATTTATACGAAAAAAGAGATTACCTTGTATGTTACAAAGGATCAAGCGTTGGATTTATTCGAAAAAGAAGATTATACGATTACACATGATGGGGTAGTTTTGTTTGAGGCAAGAAGGAGTTATTTGACATGATTTTAAAATTTAAACAACGTTTTATGAGTTGGTTTGATTCCTATGACATATACAATGAACAAGACGAGGTGATTTACCAAGTTAAGGGGAGATTTTCGATTGGTCATTGTTTAGAGGTATATGACCGAGAGGGTATACATGTAGCTACATTGAAAGAAAAAATATGGGTGATGCTGCCTACTTTTGAAGTTTATATTCATGAAAAGTTAGTCGGATTCATCCGAAAAAAGTTTCGTCTTTTGAAGAATGATTATGATATTCAATTCAAAAGTTGGACTGTTGAGGGAAGTGTATTTGGTTTCGACTATGCAATACTCGATGCAAATCATCAACAAATTGCTAAAGTAGAAAAAGAATTGTTTCATTTTACTGATACATATCTAATTCGTGTCAATCATGATGAGGATGCATTGACTTGCCTAATGTTTGTCTTGGCCATTGATGCTGAAAAATGCTCGTCTAAATGATGAAGACCTATTCAATACATATATTGAATAGGTTTTTTTATTATTTTGAAGCATTTGAGTTGTATTTTTAGTGCAAGTAGCATATAATAATAACAGTTGAACAACTATTCAACTGTTAGAAAGAGGTGAAGAAAATGACAGAAAAAGACGTGATGTGCTGCAAACACAACTTTGTTCATGAAGATAAAGTGAATTTGGTAGAACATGAGATGCCTAAAGAAGAAAATTTATTGGGCGTAACTGAATTATTTAAGGTATTGGGGGATCCAACTAGAACCAAAATACTTTCGGTTTTATATACGCAAGAGTTGTGTGTGTGTGATATTTCAAAGGTACTCAATATGACGAAATCTGCTATTTCTCATCAACTGAAAATCCTAAAAATGGCCAGACTCATTCAGTCTAGGAAAGTAGGCAAGGAAGTTTACTACGCCCTAGCAGATGACCATGTAGGAAAAATATATCGCATGGCAATAGAACATGTGATGGAATAGAAGGAGATAATATGAAAAAAATAGTAAAAATTATGAATTTAGATTGCGCTAATTGTGCTCAAGAATTGGAGCATGCCATTTCCAAAATTGAAGGTGTAACTGAAGTGAGTATTCATTTTATGACACAAAAGATGACAATTGAGATAGTGGATGAACAATATGATCAAGTCGTTCAAGCCATTGAGAAGGCAAAGAAAAAAGTAGAACCAGATTGTGAGATAGTGGGGTTATAAAATGTCTAAGCATCAAAAGCAGTTGATTCGAATTCTATTTTCATTAATCATTTTTATCCCAATCTGCATCATCGATCATGTATATTCAAAAAGGCAAGATTTTTTGACATACATTATTTTTGGTGGATATTTACTAGCATATTTGATAGTCGCTTATAAAGTCGTGATAAAAGCAATCAAAAATATTGCACATGGCAAAATATTGGATGAAAATTTTCTAATGTTAATTGCTTCTATTGGAGCATTTATCATTGGTGAAACTGCAGAGGGAGCAGTTGTAATGATATTTTATCAGATTGGTGAATTGTTTGAAAACTATGCAGTGGGAAAATCAAGAGACTCAATTGCCAATTTGATGGATATTCGTCCAGATTTTGCAACAAAGATTGGTGAAAATGGAGAAGAAATTATAGTAGACCCTTCTGAAGTAGAAATTGGCAGTACAATTATTGTAAAAGTAGGTGAAAAAATTCCATTAGATGGTATTATTCAAAAAGGTGCAACACTTTTAAATACTGCAGCTTTAACTGGTGAATCTTTGCCTAAAGAGGTAACAGAGGGAATGGAAGTTACAAGTGGAATGATTAATATTGGCTCGGTTATTGAAATTCAAACAACAAAATTATTTGAAGATTCAACCGTATCTAAAATTTTAGAGTTAGTGGAAAATGCGTCTTGTAAAAAGGCTAAGGCAGAAAATTTTATTGCCAAATTTGCAAGGTATTATACACCTATTGTTGTTGGTCTTGCAGCAGTAATAGCGCTTATTCCACCTTTGTTTACTCATGACTGGGGAACCTGGGTATTTAAAGCACTCAATTTTTTAGTTGTTAGTTGTCCATGTGCTTTGGTCATTAGCGTGCCATTGAGCTTTTTTGGAGGAATTGGTGGTGCATCTAAAAAAGGAATTCTAATTAAAGGAAGTAATTATTTTGAAATACTAGATAAAGCCAATACCTTTGTGTTTGACAAAACAGGTACACTAACAAAGGGAAATTTTGTAGTCCAACAAGTATCTATATCCGAAAATGAAGAGGATTTTTATCAGGCTGTGTATTTGACAGAATCGAAAAGTAATCATCCAATTGCCAAGTGTATAACTCATTATGTTGAAAATCGGACTATATCGATATCTGCAGATGAGATAGAAGAAATTTCTGGTATGGGAATTGTTGCGAAATGGAAAGAAAATACCTATTTAGCAGGAAATGATAAACTTATGAAAACTCATCATATATCCTATCCAGTGATAGAAAGTGTGGGTACCATTGTTCATTTTGCAAAGGATAGCTTGTATTTAGGATATATAGAAATTATGGATGAGATTAAACCAGATGCAGTTGAGACGATAGCATATTTGAGTAGCAAAGGATATCAAACCATTATGCTAACAGGTGACAATGAACAAGTGGCTTCATATGTGGCAGGACAACTTCATTTGAGTAAGTATTATGCTGGATTATTGCCAACTGATAAAGTGGGTTGTTTAGAAGAAATTATGGAGAAAAATACACAAGGTACGACAGTTTATGTTGGAGATGGCATTAATGATGCACCAGTTTTAATGCGTGCAGATATCGGTATTTCAATGGGTGGGGTTGGAAGTGATAGTGCGATAGAGGCCAGTGATGTCGTTTTGATGTATGATACCTTATCTAGCATCATCGATGCCAAACGCATTGTAAAAAAAACGATGCATATTGTAAAAGAAAATATCATTTTTGCCTTGTTAGTTAAAATTGGCATTTTGATATGGAGTATGGTGGCTATACCTAATATGTGGCTAGCTATATTTGCCGATGTGGGCGTATCAGTTCTTGCCATTTGCAATGCTATGCGCGCAATGCATTCTAAAAAATAAAAAATAAAACATCTATTACATATAATAGATGTTTTTACGTTTTTTAATGATTTATTTGACGTATGATTGGGTGAAGGAGGAAAAAACATATGAAAATAAAATCAAATAGGTATAACAAGGTGTATATCTTGTTAACATTGCTCTTAACCCTCTTTTTACCAGCTTGTGGTAGTACTCCTACGCTTAGTTCAAATACATCTACCTCCTTCACTATGGATACATCCAATGATTGTTTAATCGATCTAAGAGGTGAGGTGATGCATCCTGGTATTTATAAGGTTGAAAGCGGATCATTGTTATACGATGTAATTGAACTAGCAGGAGGATTTACAGCATATGCGAATATTAGCAATCTCAATTTGGTATCAGTTATTACATCAAATATAAAGATAGTTATAGAAAAAACAGGAGAAAATAGGGATGTTTCTATACCTCTAGAACATTCCAAAATCAACATCAATACTTGCACAAAAACAGAATTATTGACACTTCCAGGTATTGGTGATTCGAAAGCGAATGCTATTTTATCTTATCGAGAAAAAGTGGGCGCATTTCAACAAATTGAAGATTTATTAAAGGTAAATGGTATTGGTCAAACGCTTTTTCAAGACATTCAAGCGCTCATCACTATATAGAAAACTAGCCAATCGCTATTTTCATATTCTTATTTTAATTGCGCTAGGTTTCTTTGGCATAGCACAAGAAAGTATCGTTATTTTAATTGTTTTTTTGGCCTTGTGGTTGTGTTATTTTATACAAGACAAAACATTTGGTATCCTTGCTCTAGTAGCAGTAGGTCTTATTTTTGGACAATATGTCTTTCGAAAACAATCATATCAACATCAGTGGAAACAATATCAAAATACTCCGATATATGAGGGAATTGCCAAAATAGAAAAAATAAAGAAAACGGCCACATGTTTTCAAATCTTATTGCATTTAAAACAAGGATATGCCTTATATCATAGTGAAAATAAACTGAATATAGGGGATGTATACTATATTCAAGGAGAGATAATGAGTGTAGATCAATCTCATTATCCAGGTGGATTTGATTACATGGCGTATTTGTCTTACCAAAATATTTATGGACAAATAGAAATAAGAGAAATGACATATGTCAAACATACATTTGGAAAATACCAATTGTATCAAAACATGAGTGATTATTATGAACACCATTTTCATACAGAATCGGTAGGTATGATTCAAGCATTGACTATTGGGAATAAAGATAGATTTGATAGTCAACTTTCTGAGCAGATAGCAAAGATGGGGATTAGTCATTTATTCGTCATATCAGGGTTACATGTCGGATTAATTGTCGGAGTGTTAGAAAAGTTACTTCGCCTTCTTCAGATAAAGAAAAACTATATTCCTTTTCTTTCTATTCCCATTTTGTTATTATACTATGTCATATCTGGTTTTATGGTTTCGGTATTGCGGGTAGTGAATGGCTTTATTTTAAAGACGTTGAATCGACAATATCAACTAAAGTTTAGTGCTATAGATTTGATTAGTATCAATGCCTATTTGGTTTTATGCCTTAATCCAATGTATATTTTTCAATATAATTTTATGTTATCCTATTTAATTGCCATTGGAATTATACTGTGTGCACCGCTTCTTTCAAATTGTAAAGGAATTCTTGGTAAAATCAAAACCAATATCACCATAAGCTGCATTGCCATATTTATTACTCTTCCAGTTGTAACTATCTTTTCACCTGATATTTCTTTCTTATCCATTTTATATAATCTAATTTATATTCCAGTAGTTAGTTATATTTTACTTCCGCTTGCTTTTTTGACCACATGTATTCCTTGGCTTGAAAGTCTATTTATGATGTTGTATAGTATATTTCAATTACTGACGAATCATTTGGCGGAAATTCGTTTCTTAACATTTACCTATCCACTTGTTCCATCATTTATTATTGTTTTGTATTATTTTCTATGTTATTGGCTGATTCACAGAAGGAAAATAATTCGAAAATATGCAAGGTATCTTTTCATAGTATTACAATTGATTTGGATTTATTGGGGGTATGGAAATGTACATGAAAGGGTTTATTTTTTAGATTTACCAAAAGGAGAAGCCACCTTTATTCAAGGAAAGCATAATCAACTCAATATACTCATAGATACAGGAGAAGCGAGTGGGAATGATCTTATTGTCTTTCTCAAAAAACAGGGTGTAAAGCGTATAGATGCGATCATTATCAGTCATGGTGATAGTGATCATAATGGAATGCTTTTAGAACTGATTCAAACCTTTCAAGTCAAACAAGTTTATGGTAGTAAATATGATATTACCACTTATCAAATGGTTAAAGATAGGGTGCAATATCAAAGCCTGTCAGTAGGGGATAGATTAACATATCAAAATAATCAATTTCAAATTCTCTCTCCAACAAAGGATTATCAAAATAAAAATAACAATAGTTTGGTCATTCTTGCTCACTTATTTGGACGAAGTTATTTGTTTACAGGTGACATAGAAAAGGAAGTAGAAAGACAGCTGCCAAAGATAGGGGCAGTCGATTATTTGAAAGTACCTCATCATGGGTCTACTACTTCATCTACAGATGCACTATTTCAAAATGTTCAATACAATATAGCAATTTGTATGAATGGATATCAAAATCGCTTTTCATTTCCATCTCCAAAAATAGTAGAACGCTATAAAGATACAATTTGGATTACATCTGAGAAGGGAACCATCATCATTGAAAAAAAGCAAAAATAAAATAAAAAGTATCTTTTACTTTACCTTTTTTTCAATTTATGATATAATACTTAAGAAATAACCTCGGAGGTGAAACTAATGGCAAACATTAAGCAACAAAAGAAACGAGATATTACTAACAATAAGAGAAGATTATTAAATAATTCATTTTCTTCTTCACTAAAGACTGCAATTAAAACTTTTGAAGTTGCTGTAGCAGCAGGTGATAAAGCAAAAGCACAAGAGGCTTTTAATTTTGCATGTAAAAAAATTGATAAGGCTGTATCAAAAGGTATTCATCATAAGAATTATGCAGCACATCAAAAATCTCGTTTAGCTAAAGCCCTAAACGCAATGGCATAATTGAATTAAAAAATAAGAAGCTACTTCATTTGAAATAGCTTCTTTTTTCTTTACTTTGGTAATTTTAATAAAAGTAATTCTAAACCAATATTTTTATCTATTTTGCCACTTTTAATCTGATAGTCTAATTCGGATAATTTTTCAATATAGTATTCCAAATCTGATAATTTAAACGCTTTTGCCTCTTGTACCAAATAATAGGCTTTACCCGTGGTTACATTGTAGAATTTTGCTATATCACTTTGACTATATCCATATTTTAGTAATTTGTAAGTTGAAATCAATTCTTTGAATTTATTAGATATGAGTGCAATAATGGTAAGTGCATCTTTTGTGTGCGTAATTAAATTAGAATAGATAGCATATGTTTGGTCCAAATCTTTTTGAATAATTGCTTTAATCAAGTGATACACTTCATTACTAACATCTTTTGATACTAAAAGTCGAATATCGGATTGTCGGATAGTTCCTCCTTTTCCAATGTACGATGTTAATTTTTCAATTTCTGTTGCTAGTCTAGGTTGATTATCACCAATATATTCTAGTAATAAATTCAATGCATCATCTTTGATATCAATACTGTTACTATCAAAGCTACGTACAATCCATCCCTTTAGTTCAATTTCTTCTGGTTCAGGGTAATCAATGATTTTAGCCACATTTCGGAGCATTTTATAGATTTCATTGCTTTGTGCAATTATAGTGTTGGTTGCATCAATCATCAATATAGTTGTATCAACAGGGTTTTTCAGATACCTAATAAATGCTTTAGTATCCTCTTTTGAAGTAGTATTTGTTTTAGTTAAAAATTTAGGATTTTTCAAAATAATAATTTTTAAATCTTCTAAAAAAGGAACAGTGATGGCATCTTCTAGAACATGTGATAAAGAAGTTACTTCCATATCGTACTTGATTGTGGTGGTATCTAATTTATTAAAACTTTGAATGATTCTATTCATTCTATTTTTAATAAAAATTTCTGATGTTCCCGTAAAAAGATAAATTAAATCTTCATCACGCATAAGAATTATTTCCTTTCTTCCTTCTTTTTTATATTATACACCAAAATGATAAAAAAAGAAAGAAAAAAGAAACTATAATCTAAGAAAGGAAAAAATCAATACGATAAGGTTAGATTCGTTCTTATTTGAAAAAATATGTTATCTGTACTATCGAATGGACCTATCCATTGGAATTATAAGACAGATAGTAGTATGGAATATATATGATAATAGTATGAATAAGTCCTTTTGTTTTTGTAATTATCTCAAAAGCGAAATGCTTGCAATAAAAAAGAAAAAGGGTATAATATAGTTAATAGTAATCATTACTATTAAGGAGAAATATGCGGAAAACAGCACAGAAGAATTTAATCTATGAAATTGTTCAATCGAGTTGTGATCACCCAACTGCAGAAAGTATTTATGTGAAGGCAAGAGCACATATGCCCAACATTAGTCTTGGAACAGTTTATCGCAATTTAAATGATTTAGTAGAAATGGGGAAAATCACAAGATTAAGCATTCCTGGTGAAGGTGACCACTATGACCATAAGATGCGTAAGCCACATGGGCATTTCTATTGTCAGATTTGCAAATGCTTTATGGATATTGAGGAAATAGATGTGGAACCAATTATAGCTTCAGTAGAACAAAAAAATCAAGTGAAGATATATGCCAATCAAATTAGTTTTAGTGGTGTTTGCCCTACATGTCAAATTATGGGAAAGGAAAAAAAGGAAAATGGAATTAAAGGGAAGTAGAACAGAACAAAATTTAATGACTGCGTTTGCAGGTGAATCACAAGCAAGAAATAAGTATACTTATTTTGCTTCAAAAGCTAGAAAAGAAGGCTATGAACAAATAGCTGCTATTTTTGAAGAAACAGCTAACAATGAAAAAGAACATGCTAAATTATGGTTCAAATTATTAGGTGGAATTGGAACAACAAAAGAAAATTTACTTGCAGCAGCAGCAGGTGAAAATTATGAATGGACAGATATGTATGCTGAATTTGCTAAAGTGGCTCGTGAAGAAGGATTTGTTGCTATTGCTAAACAATTTGAAGGTGTAGCAAAAATTGAAAAAGAACACGAAGAGCGTTATAGAAAATTAGCAGAAAATATTGAAACAGCTCAAGTATTTGCTAAAGCAGGTGTAACTGTTTGGGTATGTCGCAATTGTGGTCATGTACATGTTGGTGAAACAGCACCAAAGGCTTGTCCAGTGTGTGCACATCCAGAAGCTTATTTTGAAGTAAAAGCCAATAATTTTTAATCTGTTTTAGGTAATAAAAAAGGAGATAATGAGTCTCCTTTTTTTGTTGTTGTGACTCATAAATGATGAAATAAAGGGAAAAATATATTGATATGAAATTGATAGATGTTATTCTTTTTTTCTGTGATTTCAAGGAAAAAAATAAAATAGAGTATTTACTTTTACTATAAAAAGTGGTATAATATGGAACGGTGATAAAAATGAAGACAGTAATAACAGCATTTGAAGATACAATTATATCGTTAGGAAAGCAAAATCAATTGGATAAAATTGCTTTTCAAGATCCAGAATATAGTTTATCCTATCGGGATTTACAGCATTATGCAAAATCACTTGCTACCGCAATTATTCCTAAAACATCTAAAAATGAAGTAGTGGGTATTGCGACAAATCGAGGTATTTATACGATTATAGCAATGCTTGCTTGTATGTACGCAGGAACACCTTATGTTGTAATCGATGTAGAATCACCGATTGAACGCATCGAAAAAATTATGCAAATTGCATCTCCTAAACTATTGATTTTTGATGAGGCAAACGTCAATCGCTGGATAGCACTTGATGCATACCCTTCTATTGTAGTCCAATCCATATATGCATTAGAAATAGATGAGCAAAGATTAGAAGGTAGAGCCAAAGAAATGATTTCGACAGATCCTGTATATATCTTATTTACATCAGGTTCAACGGGAACACCAAAAGGGACTGTTATTCATCATCAAAATATTGTCAATTATATAGAATGGTTTATCACTTGTTTTGGTATATCTGATAAAACTCGTTTTGCGAGTCAAACACCATTTTATTTTAGTATGTCTGTTTCGGATGTTTTTGCGACTCTTTTTACAGGCGCTTTTTTATATATTGTTCCGAAAAGTTATTTTACATTTCCCATTAAATTGTTTGATGTGATGAATCAAATGAAGATCAATACTATATATTGGGTTCCTTCTGCATATCAGATGATTGCACAAATGAAAGTATTGGATTATGTATTGCCACAACATTTGCAATTCGCAATGTTTGCGGGAGAAGTTATGCCTACGAAAGTGTTGAACTACTGGATGGATAAACTGCCTCAAGTTTCTTTTGCCAATTTATTTGGTCCAACCGAGACAACTGATATTTGTACATACTATAAAGTTAATCGTCGATTTGCCAATGATGAAGTATTACCCATTGGAAAGGCTTGTGAAAATTTAGAAGTATTTTTGATTAACGATAAGGGTGAATTAGCGACTCCAAAAGAAGAAGGGGAACTTTATGTTAAAGGCGCTTTTGTCGCCAGTGGATATTATCAAAATCCTGAAAAAACCAAAGAAGCTTTTGTCCAAAATCCTTTAAACCCGTACTATCCAGAGATGGTATATAAAACAGGTGATTTGTGCAAATACAATACTCAAGGTGAATTGGTTTATCTTTGTCGAAAGGACTTTCAAATCAAACATATGGGATATCGAATAGAACTCGGTGAAATTGAGGCTGGATGTAATGCTTTAGAGGAAATCAAAACAGCGTTTTGTTTATATAATGGTCAAAAGGATGAAATTATTTGTTGTTATGTTGGAAAAATTACGCAACAAGATTTAAACGAAAAATTGCAGGCTAAAATGCCATATTATATGATTCCACAAAGATATGAATTATTGTCGCATGTAAAACTGAATCAAAACGGAAAAATTGATCGAAAATATTACCAAGAAGAATATATTTTGAAAAAATAAGGAGGATTCATTGTGAAAGAAACACTATTAGAAATATTAGAAGAATTAAAACCAGGAGTGGATTATGAAAATGAAACACAACTCATCACACGTCAAATATTAACCAGTATGGAGGTTGTGAGACTGATAATGATGATATCTGACGAATTTGATATATCTATTTCTCCACTTTATATTGTTCCAGAAAATTTTGAGTCTGTTGATGATATGGTGAAACTAATAGAAAAAGTTCAAGACGAATAATATGAAAGCCTATGAACAATTGCTGTGGCTATTGATTTTTGGATCAATAGTCTACTTGCTTTATATGGTGTTTTTTAAGAAATACCGTTATCTGATTTTAATTCTAGGTAGTTTGATTTTATTGGGATTTGCTAGTAAATGGATGATGCTCTTTGTTTTACTTAGTGCTTTTATTGTGTATTTATTTGCACGAATGATGAGTCAAAAAAATGAGACACTCAAAAGTAAGAAAGCTGAATTTGATAAAGAAACTTTTAAACAAGAAAAATTAAAAACTAAAAAAGCGAATAAACGTATTTTAATTGTAGCTCTGATTCTAAATTTAGGCTTATTGATTTCGATTAAATATTTGAATTTTTTCGATGGTATGCTTAATTCTGTTTTTTCTATATTCAACTGGAATTTTCAAATTCCAATGTTTAAAATTTTAATGCCTTTAGGTATCAGTTATTACACACTGTCTAATACGGGTTATCTTGTGGATGTATATCGGGGAAAGTACAAGGCAAGTAAAAATTATTTAGATGTTTTGTTATTCACTACTTATTTTCCTTGCCTATTAGAAGGTCCTATTTCACACTATGACCAATTATTGCCTCAATTAAAGGAACCTCAATCATTTCGGTTTGAACATTTTAAAAAGGGATTATTGCTTATTTTAGTGGGATTATTTAAAAAAATTGTAATTGCGGATAGACTGGCCATTTTGGTAACGCAAACCTTTGATAAAGGTGTTACTGGCCCCATACTGATTTTAGGTGTAATTGCGTTTACTTTTCAATTATATACAGAATTTTCGGGAATCATTGATATGGTAAGAGGTGTCTCTAAAATGTATGGCATTCAACTAGAAAGAAATTTTGAACAACCATTTTTTTCTTCATCTGTAGGTGAATTTTGGAGAAGATGGCATATTAGTCTTGGTACATGGTTTAGAGAATATGTATTTTATCCACTTTCGATGTCTAGGCCGATTAACTGGTTATGTAAAAAATTGAGAGGAAAAGTATCAAATTTTTGGGAAACTTTTTTACCAAGTTGTATCGTTTTATTTGTTGTATGGTCACTTACAGGATTGTGGCATGGTGCTAGTTTCAAGTATTTGATATACGGGCTTTATTATTACATTGTAATGATGATAGAAAATATCATTTCTCATCACTTTGCGCATAAAATAAAACATAAAACTGTTTTCCATTTATTAGGTATTATCAAAACCTTTATTTTAGTCAATATAGGTATGCTTATTTTTAGATGTAATACATTAACGGATGCAGGGAAATATATTGTAAATATATTTCAACCAAGTAGCACAAAGTTAACTAGTATTTTTGAGGTGAAAGAGTGCGTAATTGCAGTTTTGGCAATCATTATTTTGTTGATATTTGAGTGGCTACAAACCAAAAAATTTGATATTTATCAACGTATTGAGAGATTACCTGTTGGTATTAAATATGCTGCCTATTTGATTTTAATCTTTGGCATCATTATTTTTGGAGCATATGGTTTGGGATATATACCACCTGATCCAATTTATGGAGGCTTTTAATTATGAAATTATGGAAGAGAATAACCCTATTCTTGGCTATGTTTGTTGTTATCTACTTAGCCGCATGTGTTGTACTTACCCCAAAAACGAAAGCAGATAAAGGGGGAGATAAATTTTATGCAGGTAGAGGATTTGAGGCAGAAGCCAAAAATACCATTGAAGTCGTTGGAATTGGAAATAGTGATTTATATAGTGCGTTCAATCCACTAGAGTTATATCGCTTGTATGGCATTACATCTTATTGTTGTGGTGTAGCAAAGGCAAGTCCAATGCTCGGATATCGTCTTCTACAAGACATTACCAAGAAACAACAAATCAAAGTATGTATTGTGGAAACTGATTTTTTGTATGAAAAAATGGGAATAGCTGATTATACACAGTCTTTGATTAAATTGCAGTTTCTAGCTTCCCCTTTTATCTACCATGCTAGATGGAAAAATTTAAAGTGGCAAGATTTTACCAAAATACCAAAACTCAATGATAATTATGATGAATTAAAAGGATTTAGATATTCGAATAAGCGTTACAATTATCAGTTGAAAAATTATATGGGTAATAAAGATAGCGATGAAAAAGTATTGCCAAAAAGAAGTGTACAATACTTAGAAAAAATTCGTAAATTATGTGAAAGGAAGGGAATCAAACTTTTATTTGTCGAAATGCCATCCCCTTCTTCTTGGAGCTATGCCAAAAGTTATGGCGTTGCTTCTTATGCGAAAGAACATCATATTGAATTTATAGATTATAATATTCATCCTGAATATCTTGATTTTGATTTTAAAACTGATTTTAGGGATAAGGGGAATCACTTGAACATTTATGGTTCGATCAAAGTAGCCAAACACTTGGGTACATTGTTAGATAATTATCAAATCTTAACAGATTATCGAAAATCTCAAAAAGTATGGGAAAAAGAAGTAAAGGCATACGAAGAATTGCTCCATAAAAATAATATTCCAATAGCATAGCGGATTTTAAACAAGCATTTTACTCTAAAGTGCTTGTTTTTTAATATTGATAGTGGAAATATGTTCATTTTAAGCCACCTTTACTTGATAAATGATGGAAAATAGTGTATAATAAATATAAAGAGATTATGAAATGAAAGAAAGTGAAGGTAGAAAAGATGATATTACTTTTTGATATTGGTAATACAAATATTGTTTTAGGCATTTGTAAAGAAGGAAAAGTCATTCAAACCTTTCGCTATGTTACCAATGCTTTACTGACTGAAGACGATTATTATCAAAAAATCAACATTTCAATTGCTAATATTGCTCAAATAGATGCAATTGAAGGATGTATCATTGCTTCTGTTGTGCCACAATTAGATTCAGTTTTTTTACATATGATGGAAAGATATTATCATATAAAACCACTTTTTGTTGGAGCAGGATTAAAAAGCGGGTTACAAATCAAATTAGAACATCCTAAACAATTAGGAGCAGACTTGCTCTGTGATTGTGTAGGTGCCTATTATAAATATGGTGGTCCAGTTATTGTTGTTGATATGGGGACAGCAACCAAGTTGTTAGTTGTTACAGAACATAAAGTATTCTTAGGCGGTGCTATTTGTGCAGGTATCAAGGGCGCTATGGATAGTTTGGTCAATACAACTTCAAAGTTATCAAGAACAGCGCTAGAAGTACCAACAAAAGTAGTGAACAATGAAACTTCTACCTCTATTCAAAGTGGTATTGTATATGGTCATGTGGCCATGGTTGATGGCTTAGTAGAAAAGATTAAGGAAGAGTTGCAAATTCAGCATGCCCATGTGATATTAACTGGAGGATATGCAAGAATCATTAAAGACGTTTTGAAAACAAAGGTTATATATGACGAGACTGTTTTATTAGATGGGCTATATGTCATTTATCAAAAAAATATAAATCGTTAATAAATGATGATTGGATTAATGAATAAAACCTCATTTTGTTTTTAATATTTTAGAATGTATTTTCATATATAATAGTGGTGATAATATGAATAATGAAAATAATTTAGCAAGAAAGACGGTTCCTGAACCCCTTCTTTTTATTCACAGTGTTTCAACTCCGATTCTATCTAATGGCTCACAGCGCTATTTTGATAGTAGAGATCCCGCTACTTCTAAAAATACAAAGACGTTGGCTACTTCCTTTCATCGTAATTTATCAGAAGAAAAAGAAAGGACAACACATTCTGGGATGGATGAACTCTTATTCAAAAAAATTCAAAATATTGTGCAAATGTATGGTATGAATCATCCTATTCCTACTTTGATTGAGACAAAGCACACTGAATCTTA
>JAMPAL010000065.1 GCA_023667245.1 Anaeroplasma bactoclasticum | reverse complement strand
ATTATCCACACAAGCTCAACCCAATCCTCCTTCTAAAGTAGGTTATACAGGATATTGGAGAAGACAAGAAGGCAGTAAAACCAATTTTGAATTGTACTATCGTAGGAATGGCGAATATTTTTATATAACGACAATGGATGATGGAAAAATGTATAAGTTTTATTATCCAGAAGAAGATGCAGAAACTTTATCTTGTCGTCTTGCTTTAGAGAAGGATTACTATGTCCATTATACATTTTATGATAATGTTGCAATGGATCATGAGTTTAGCTTTCCTAGTTCTACACCTGATGTGTATCTTTATGCAGTGCCCAGTTTACCAGATGAAAAGGTAGAAGGGACTTATACACAATACATAGAAACCAATTCGTTTGGTGCGATTTTGACAAGTATTTTTTTAGGTAAATCAACAGTTTATTTAGAATTAGCAAATTGCTACTATTATCTAATAGATCAGTATCCCATAGATCAAGAGAAATATCAACTAATTCCAATTGTTGGTGTTGATTTTCGTGCAATTAAAGAGTATCAATATATTTTAATTGGAGAAGATATTTTATATTTAGAGGGACTTACAGATATTGAAGATTCAAAAATAAAATATATATTAGTTTCTAAAGATAATCCTAACTTTTATAGCAAGGATGGAAATCTTTATGATAAGAAAACGAATGATTTATTATATGAGGTGAAAAAATGAGAAAATGGATGGGGATAATCGTTGCTTTTATTTTTTACCTTTTGGTATCTTGTGCTCCTAGGTCTTCTTCCTTAGTGGAAGAATCAGTAGTAAATTTAGAAATTTCTTCCCCTATTCAAAACCAAATTAGTCGTGTAGAATCTTTTGAAATGAGTTCTATTTGGATAGATGTTTCTTTTGAATCAGGAGAAAAACGCCAGATGACACTTGCCAAGGATATGCTTTCAAGTAAAGATTACGCAAAGTTGAATAAACCGGGAGAGCACACTATTACAGTCAATATTGGGGATAAAAGTATAGATATTTCTTTATATTTATATGATGAGACAATTTTGAACCAAGCTCATATTTATTGTTATGATGAAAATGAATTTATTTATAAAATGGCTGATTCTGTTTATGAGTTAGAGATTCCCATTTTAGAAAATGAATATTTTTATAATTGGTATCAAGATGAGAATAGGACTATTCCCTATCAAGATACTTCTACCCAAGAGGTGATTAGACTTTATGCAAAATTTAGCAATGAAAAGACATATCGCATACGTTTTTTTCATCAGGATATTCTAGTTTATGAGGAATATGTAAAAGAAGGAGAGAATGCTACTCCACCGATGATGTTGTCTTTTGATTCATATTATTTTGTTGGATGGGACAATAGCTTCTCTGATATTCATGAGGATAGAGATATTCATTCTATATATGTTGTACCAAAAAGTAAAATGATTTGGTATGACAATGAGGGAAATATTATAAAGGAAATGTCTTTAACTAATGGTACTGAAATTGTAGATCCTATTGCTCCAAAGATTGATGGATATATTTTTACTGGCTGGCGAAGAGATATTCAAGAACAGCAATCCGAAGTATGTGTTTATCCAATGTATAAAAAACAATCCTATGAGGTTCGTTTTTATAGGGATAATTTCGATACGTTTCTTTATAGTCAATGGGTAGATAAGGATGGAAGTGTTTCTTGTAACTATGAAATAGAAAATTATAGTATTACTGGCTATAGTGAATCTTTAGAAAAAATAAGTTCTTCTTTAGATGTTATTGTTTTTTATTCTCCTGATGAGTATTCCTATTATATGGATGGAGAACTTTTATTTGTTTTACCCTTTTATGAAGAACCACCTAGTGTGAAAGAGTCCTCCTATGTATGGAAACAAACTGGGGAAAATCGGTTTGATTTATTTTCTATTAAAAACGAGGATAAGGTTATAAAGTTAAATACATTTGAGTATGGTCTAGATGAGATGAATTTGTTGAATTTTATAGAAAATCCTAAAATAGCTTTAGGAATTCAACATGATTCTTATAAATTTTATGAATGGTATTATGATAGAGAATATAAAAACAAGGTAGAAGATTTTGGAATTTTGTTCGATACAGAAATATTGTATGGAAAAGAAATTAAAGCCTTAGAAGAAAGTGAACTATCAAACTTTTCTTTCGAAATTACTGTTGTAGAAGGACAATATGGAGTTAAAGCTATCTTTAATCAAACTGACAGTAGGAATTATGTTATTGTTCCAAGTTTCTATAATAATTTTCCTGTAATTAGCATAGATGGAACTTTTTTTACAATTGATTATATTTTTTTATCAAAATACATAGTAGATATTTCTTCTAATCACTTGAGTACAAATAAATCCATTATTATAGAGGATGGCAATTCAACATTTTACAAAAAAAATGAGTGTATATATAAAAAAACAAATGGTCAAGATATTCTTTATATTTGCCCTAGATATTTAGATGAATTTGTCTATCATGAAGGGGATAAAATAGATTCGTATGCATTTGATCAAACAACGATAAACCATTTCTATCTTTCTGAAGGAACAATTTCTTTTTCTAATATAGAGATTTATGGGTTTAAAACTATAATAACATTGCATATTCCTAAATCATTACAAGAATTATATACCGAAGCTTTTTGGATAAAAAATATTGAAATAGAAGAAAGCTCTTTAATTCGTTTAAACCTTTCTACATTACGTTATTTAGAGCATTCTTTTGAACTTCCAAAAACAGTAGAATTTTTAGATTGTACTACAGATGGTAGATCTGATAACCTTATAATATCTCCAGACCATCCTTATTTTAAAATGATAAATAGCGTAATATTTGATTCTACTGGTGAAGTTTTAGTTCATGGATTATTTTTTGATGAGTATGTAATTCCTACTGAAGTGAAATATTTGTTTTTGAATTGTTTTAGTAGTTTATCAACAAATAAAATTGTATTTCATAATAATTTACAACCTTGCTTAAGTTACAATGGTTTTACTTCTATGCAAGAGCAGTATAATAATTTT
>JAMPAL010000064.1 GCA_023667245.1 Anaeroplasma bactoclasticum | reverse complement strand
ATGTAGCTAGGCTTATCCAAGGCCTAAATCTACACTACATATTATACGAGGAGAGAAAATATGGAAACAATAGTTGAAACGAAAAATCTTACGAAACGGTTTGGGGATAAAGTTGCTGTAAACAATGTAAGTATGCATATTGAACGTGGGGACATTTACGGCTTTATTGGAAAAAATGGTGCGGGTAAAACTTCAACAATGAAGTTATTACTTGGTATGTCGTATCCTACAAGTGGTGACATACAGCTATTTGGAAGTAATCAACTTGATAAAATGCGCATTAAAATCGGTTCTTTAATTGAGGCGCCAGGTCTTTATAAAAATTGTACTGCTTACGAAAATCTAAAGCGTTATTCTTTGATTTTTGGAGGAAGTAATAAAGAGATAAAAGAAATATTAGAGATTGTTGGTTTAGGAAATACTGGGAATAAAAAAGCAGGTGCGTTTTCACTAGGTATGCGACAACGCTTAGGCATCGCGATAGCGCTTCTTGGAAATCCAGAACTTCTTATTCTTGACGAACCAATTAATGGACTTGATCCTGCAGGAATAAAAGAAATTCGCGACCTAATTCTTCGATTAAATAAAGAACGCAAAATAACTGTGCTTGTATCTAGTCACCTCTTGGATGAACTTTCCAAGATTGTGACAAAATATGGAATTATCAATAATGGGCACTTGGTCGAAGAAATATCTGCAGCTGAGCTTGCCCACCGGTGCCGAAAAAATTTGTCTATTGAATGTGATAATGTTCGCGAAGCTTTATTGCAAATAAAGAAGTCATATCCTTTTGCGGAATGTGATGTAAAAGGTAATACAATTATGATTTATTCTGATATTGAAAACAAATCTTCACTTAATAAATTACTTGTGAATGCTGGTGTGGGTATAAGTAAATTTGCAGAAGAGCAAAGCGGATTTGAAGATTACTTTATAGAAAGGATTGGTGTGTAATGATGAGTAAGTTGATTTCTTTTGAGTTTCGTAAAATTTTACGGCAAAAAAGTCTTTATATCTGTTTGATAATCGTACTTGGACTTATTGGATTATCAGCAGCAGTAAATGCGAGTCTTGAAAAAAATCCAGAATTTGAATTTTTATTTACAGTATCAAGCTTTACAAAACAAGCACTTTCTTCAACCTCTTTTTTTATGATACTTGGCATTTTTGTAGCATTATATTGTTGTGATGATGTGGCAAACAATACACTAAAAAATCTGTATTCACGTGGTTTCTCACGTGGTCAAGTTTATTTTTCAAAGTATATCGTTTCTTTGATTGTAAGTGAAGCGTTAGCAGTGATTTGCTTTTTATTTGCCTTTCTCACCTCTAAAGCGGCTGCAAGTGAAGGAGAAAATGCAAAACTATTAGGATCCATATTTAGTCAGCTCATACTAGTAGTTGCTTATCATGCCGTATATTTTTCTGTTGCAACTATCATCGGAAAAGTGGGTGGGAGTGTTGTGGTTAATATTGCTGGACCTATGCTTGTTTTAACTGTGCTTACACTCATTACCTCACTTTTGAAACTTAAAAGTGTCAATTTAGGGGATTATTGGCTTGAATCTGCAATGCAAGGTTTGACAGTTACTACGATAGAAACAAAGGCATTTATTAAAGCAATCGTCATGGGGATTATCTATACAGTGGCATTTGTTCCTGTCGGATACGTTATGAATAAGAAAAAAGAATTGTAATTAAGGTTTATATAGGTAACCATAAATTGAAAAATGAATTTATAAGCATAATACTATCCTTTAAAGTTATTAATTAAAAAGTCAGTTTCTTAATAATGTAAATAATAATCATTTATTAATTAAGAATATGGCTAAATTCACATAAAAAATAAGTGATGTAATAAAGAATTACATCATCACTATGGACAGGCAATTTTAGCCTGTTTTCTATTTTTATTAACTAATTTGAAAATGGTAGTTATGGAGTAAGAACATTGAAATCACTTCAGGAAAATGTGATACTTTAAAAATAGAAATATACTTTTTCCTTTTAAAAAAACAGAATTCTAATTTGAATACGTATCAGATTTTAAATAGATACATTGATGAAAAAATTAACAGGAAAATCATTCAAAATCCTTATTTTTCACTTGAAAAACTATGAAATAAGCATATAATAAAATTGAAAAATAATTTTCAATTTTGTAAGGTGAAACTATGATATACGAGTATATACAAAAAACTATGAGAAAGATGAACCTATTTTCTTAAGTTAAGGGTGTTTATTATTAATGCTATAAAACCATACTAGGAACTAGCTGCAATATATCCATAACAAATACATTGATAAGAAGTATTTAAAAAAGAATGGTAAAGCAAATGGTTTTATATCTGGACTTTTTTAGCAAATCAATATGGTTTTACATCACAAGTTCCCTCTCTTATTGAAATCGTGTCCAATGAGAGTTCAACTAAACAAAGAAAAATAGAAGTGAAAAATACATTTATATGTATCCTGATAGAGTATATAAAAATATTTATGAAGGAATGAATGTTTGGATTATTTAAAAAGGAAGTATCTTTAGAAAAGGTTAACCATTTTTGTGAATGGTTTTATCAAAATAATGAACGAATTATACAAAGTGTTTCTCAAGCAGGAAAAGATAATTCTTTGATGATGTATGTGCTAGATGAAGTAGAAAATGCATTATCTAAGGTATATCGCGATGGATATAAGGGCAGTATTGAATTTGAATATGGTTTCAATTCAAATACGCAAAAATGGGATTAGTTTTTATATCATATGAATAATAAGTATTTAATTGAGGCAACTCATATGATTGCAACCGCATTAGAGGCAAAAATGAAGGACATATGGTCTATTCATATAAGTGAATAAAAAATGTGACATTTTAGGTATTTCCTTAAGGGATGCCTTTTTGTTTTTTTGACTCTTCCAAAATGAAATAGGTGGTAGAAAAGAGTATAGGGAAAAAACTAAAGCCCAATTGATTCAAGCAATCAAGTATATCGCAATTCATAATTTTAAATTCAACAAAAACAGATAAAAACTTTTGAAATAATTATAAAAATAAAGGATGGAGATG
>JAMPAL010000063.1 GCA_023667245.1 Anaeroplasma bactoclasticum | reverse complement strand
AATTGGGCATAAGGAGATAAAAATATGCGAAAAAAATTCAACCACAACACTTTTTTTTATGCCACCCTGATTGTGATTGCATCAGGCTTTATTGTAAAATTATTGGGTTTAATCAATAAAATTGCTATCACACGTGTGCTAGGTACAGAAGGCATGAGCCTATATGTACTTTCCTTCCCAACAATTATGCTATTTGTAAGTTTATCAGGTATGAGCCTATATGTGACCCTGAGTAAACTCGTTTCTGAGGCTATGATTAATCGGAAATATTCGCCTAAGAATTTATTAAAATCTGCATTTAAAATTTCCATGATTGTATCTTTTTTTACCTGTCTTCTTTACATCATTTTATTAAAACCATTGACTCACTATTTCCTCAAAAATGATAATTTATATACTCCTCTTTTGACTGGACTAGTTCTCATTCCTTTGGTCGGTATGAGTGATGGATTAAAAGGGTATTTTAATGGTCTCAAACAATCTACTATTGCTACAGCAGGAAATTTAGCTGAACAAATTGGACGAATTGGTTTTAGCATTACCTTTTTGTTCATCATGATTCCTTATGGAACTACTCTTGCCACCGTTTTTTGCTTACTTGCTCTAAGTTTTGGTGAAATCTGCGCTATTGTTTTTTGCCTAATAAAACTTAAAAAATATCCACCTGTTCATTTCGAACACACCGAAAATGAAACCAAGGCTATCCTATCGATGAGTATTCCTAATACTTTTTCACGCCTCTTAGGGAACTTTACTTACTTTCTAGAGCCCATCATCTATACTGGGGTTCTATCTTATTTGGGGTATTCTCTTTATGCCATTCATCAGACATACACTATTATTGATGCCTATACAATTCCTCTACTTACCTTTTTCTCTTTTTTGCCTTTTGCTATTTCCAATACCATTGTACCTGGTGTTTCTATTGCCGCAACCAAACGAAATTCTGCCTCTATTACTTATTATATTCAAAAAGCATTGCTATTTTGTATCATACCAGCTCTGATTTTACTAATTAATCTATTTTATTTTTCAAAAGACTATATGCATTTGATTTATCGTACCACAGAGGGCACAGAATATATTTCTCTCTTGTGTTTTCTCTTTCTTTTTTATTATATTGACATACCTCTTGTTTCCATTTTACAAGCCTTAGGCAAGTCTAAACAATTATTTATCTCTTCTACTATTATCCATATTCTCCGTTTAATCCTTATTGTCATTTTTTCCTATATCCCCTCACTAGGTCTATATTCTATTTTATTTGCTTCTACTACTACTCTATTGGTTGGTACAATGATTCATTTCATTCAAATCAAAAAGTATACGGGTTACACTCCATCCATAGAACGATTATGCTACTTGTTGATGACTTTTTTAATAACCTTCTTACTCATGGTTATCCTATATAAATTGAGTGTACATTATCTATTGATTTTATTTTCGACAGCAAGTTGTATGATCATTTTATCCATTGCATTTAAACTCATTTGGATAGAAAGTCTATTTTCCAAATTGAAATTTAAAAGAAGCAGCAAATCCTAACTTGCTGCTTTTTAAATCAGTTCATTATACATCTCTTTGCTTTTCGAATTGAACAATTTTTACTTTACCATCTTGATAACTCGCACCATAGACTTCTTTTGGAGAATAAATATCTTGTAATTCTAATTCAGTTTGTAACCACTTTTCAGTTTTTTGAATCAGTGCTAAATTTTCTTGTTGAATTTCGCCACTAATAATTAATGGCAAAGGAAAAATGTGATCCTTATTTTCTTCAAAGGTAAACACACTTAAATTTCCATTGGTTTCTAAAATTGCATATTCTACTTCATCAATACTGCGGATATTTTTGGCGCGCAACTGGGTATATAAATCATTCATATTGTATTTCTCTTTTTCCATTTGATCCAATTGAATTTTCCCTTTTCGAATAATGATATTTTCCTTGCCATCAATTTTGTCTCGAAGCTTTGTAAAACGGAGTGTAATAATAGCAATTATTTTTTGAAATAGGACAATGAGAATCATGGGTACAATAAAATTCCAAATACTCTGATTGAAATTTTCAATCCCTATAATCATAATATCCGCTATTGACAAAACGATTAAAAAATCAAAAATACTCAATTGTCCAATCTCTCTTTTGCCCATAATTTTCATAGATATAGTCAACAAAATGAATCCTACCACTGTTCTAAAAATAATTATACCCAAATCTTTCATTTTTTCTCCTTTCCTGCATAGACTATAGTAGGTGATTCTATGCAATTCGTTAAACAAAAAGCCATTACATTTTTAATTTCATTTTTTATTTTTATCCTTTTTACACTTGTTTATACTTTGATTCTTTATTTTGGAAAAGTAAGTTATACAGAAACCTCTGTTTATCGCTTTACATTTGTGATTGGCGTATTATCATTTTTTATCTATGGTTTTTTAACTGGAAAAATTGAGCAAAAGCATGGCCTTCTATCTAGTTTTTTATCTACATGCGTTATTTTAGCACTTGTAATTTTTGTGCATCTCTTATCTAAAAAATCCATAGATGCGCCAAGTTGGATCAAATATGCTTCTTACTTGCTTTCAGCAAGTTTAGGCGGTATGTTAGGAGTCAACTTACATGCCGTAAAGAAAAAGGATAACAAAAAAAAGAAGCAACACTAATTATTAGTCTTGCTTCTTTTCGATATAATGATGTGATTGCTATTTTGAATCACAATGGAATCATCATCCACACTTTCATCTAATAAAACATGTGCACCAATAATGCTTCCTTTACCAATATGAGTTTCTCCCCCTAGAATAGTTGCCCCTGCATAAATGATGACATCTGATGCAATGGTTGGGTGTCGCTTACTTCCTTTTAAGAGATTTCCTTTCGATAAAGATTTAGCGCCTAATGTAACCCCTTGATAAATTCGAACACGCTCTCCAATTTGGGTAGTTTCACCTATCACAATTCCAGTTCCATGATCGATGAAAAAAGCACTGCCAATCATGGCCTTAGGATGAATATCGATACCTGTTTGAGAATGCGCATATTCACTAAGATATCTTGGCAAATAGGTAATTGTTAAACCATCTAACCAATGTGCCAAACGATGGGCCATAATTGCATAAAATCCTGGATAACTATATATGACCTCTTCTTTTGAGTCTATTGCGGGGTCATTTTGATTATATGCCTCTAAATCGGTAGACAAAATATGCATAATCTGCTCCACTTCTGTTACAACATTCACCTTATATATAGGATGCGCAATATCAATTAAGTTATACCGCTCCAAAAGAAGCATCAAATGTGCTATAAAAGACTGAGG
>JAMPAL010000062.1 GCA_023667245.1 Anaeroplasma bactoclasticum | reverse complement strand
CAGGTGCAAATGAAAAAGACTATCACTTGAAGAATGTCAATTATAATAGAGATTATCAAGGAGAGATATTGCAACTTCGTTCAACTACAGCCGGTGATTTATGTCCCAAGTGTCATCAGCCTCTTCAAATGGAAAGAGGCATAGAAATTGGCCAAATTTTCAAATTAGGGACCAAGTATTCACTGCCAATGGGATGTACGTATCAAGATGAGCAAGGAAAAAATCAACCTATGATTATGGGATGTTATGGTATAGGTGTGACTAGAACAATGTCAAGCATCATAGAACAAAATCATGACGAGCATGGTATTATTTGGCCACTTAATGTAGCACCTTATCATGTGGTAGTCGTACCTATTCAATATACTGATCCAATTATGAGAGAAGGGGCTGATTACATTTATAGTCAATTGAAAAAGGCACATGTGGAAGTAATTTTGGATGATCGTGATGCCAAGCCTGGTTTTAAATTTAAAGACTGGGAATTGATTGGTATCCCTTATATAGTCACTGTAGGTAGAAAAGCCAATGAGGCAATATGCGAATTAAAAGTCCGCAAAACATTGGAGAAAAGTGAACTTACTTATGACGAGGCAATTCATCTGATTACAGATGTCGTATCTAAAATTCAGTAATTAATGATAAAAATAGTAGATTTAAAACTAGTATAGAATAAATGCTAATACTAGTTTTTTTGTATGCATATTTCAATAAATATGTATACTTTTTTTACAAGGGCTGTATAAAAGGAAAAAAGTTGGAGATACTAAGATGGAGCAATGCGCTGTTATAGCGATCAAATGGATGTAGATTTATAAAAAAGTTTTTCGAGCGCGCATAGCGCTTTTTTATTTAACAATTTGACATTTTTTATCTTTTTTGGTAAAATATCTTCTAGTGAAAGGTAAATGGTGGGCATATGAAAAATAATGAACTTGTTCATAAATTGATCTATCTCTTGAAGAAAAAGAATCACCCTTTATCAGAAATGCACTATTTTGATCAAGGCGAAAAAGGAATTCTTCAAACACTATATGTATACGAACAAACTAAAGAAAAAGAACTTACCCCAAGTGAACTATCTAGGATACAACAATTATCTAGCGGTAGAATTGCTACAACCTTAAAGACACTTGAAAAAAAGCAATTGATTGAGCGTAATATAGATCGTATAGACAAGCGTAGAAGCATTATTCAATTAACAGAAAAGGGACGGGAAATGGCGGAAAAAATCATCAAAATTACAGTACAAAAATTTGAGAATATTGTTGAAAAGTTAGGCGAACAAGATGCGTTAGAATTTATTCGCATTCTTAAAAGGCTTGCAGAATGAGGAACTATTATGGTAGATTTTGTGTTTAATAACCGATATATATGTTGTTTATTTTTTTGTATCCTCGGTTATTTATGTGGAAGTTTGATGTTTGCTTATTGGATTCCAAAATGGATTAAGCATATAGATACGATTCAAGAAGCCGATGATGGGAATCCTGGCGCAACGAATGCTTTTAAGAACGCCGGAATACATTGTGGAGTTGTTTGTTTGCTACTTGATATGGCAAAAGGCGCGTTTCCAGTCTATTTATCACGTTTTTTTGTTGAAGAAAATTGGATAGGGTTCAGTTTGATTATGGTTACTCCTCTTATTGGACATGCATTTCCCATTTATCAAAAATTTCACCATGGCGGAAAATGCATTGCCACAAGTTTTGGCGTTTTAATTGGACTTTTTCCAGATTTAAAATTGGGATTTTCTCTTGCCACTTGGTATATTTTATTTTCAACGCTCATTATTATAAAACCACATGCACTACGTACGATTATTACTTATGGTGGTTTTGTGGTGACTAGCTTTTTCTTTATCACCAATTGGTTCATCCTAATTGGATGTGCTTGTATAGCTGCTATAGTGGTTTGTAGACATCTGAAATCATTGAAAGAAAGTGAGGAAAGAAAAATCCAATGGGTTTTCCGACAATAAATTATGAATATATTATTATTATCTTGTAAAACAGGAGGAGGTCACGATGCCTGTGCAAATGCATTGAAAGAACAATTTGAGCAAATGGGACATACGGCTTTTGTATTTGATTATTTGCAACTTGCAGGTGAAAAGGTGGCAAAGCGTGTAGCCAACACATATGTAAAAACTGTTCAGCGAGTACCTCAGTTATTCGGAGCAGCATATCGAATTGGGATGTTTGTTAGCAAACATTCAGAGCATTCGCCTGTATATTTGGCCAATAAAAAGATGGCAAAATATTTAGAAGCTTATTTGGATGAACATCATTATGATGCCATTGTGATGACACATCTTTTTCCTGCCGAGACACTCACTTATATGAAGAGACTAGGTATGAAATTGCCTCCTCATATTATGGTAATGACTGATTATACGTGCATTCCTTTTTTAGAAGAAACAGATTGTGATGCCTATATTGTTCCTCATTCAAAGCTCCAAGAAGAATGTATTGCTAGAGGTATGGACAAAGAAAAATTACATCCATTGGGCATTCCCTTTAGTCCTCAAATTTTATCGACTCTAACAAAAGAAGAAGCAAGGCAAAAATTGCATTTATCTTTAGATCAATCAGTGGCCTTGTTAGTAGGAGGGAGTATGGGAGCAGGAAACCTAACTAAGCTTGTGAAAACTTTTTCAAAGCATCCTAAGGCTTCCAATATACAATTGGTTGTCATTTGTGGGAACAATCAAAAGGTATATCGAAAATTATCAAAAATTTGTTTAGCGGATACCCGATTTATTTTGTTAAAACATACAAATGAAATGCCCTTATATATGAAAGCAACCGATATTATTTATACAAAGCCTGGTGGTCTAACAACAACTGAGGCAGCCGCATCTCGGATTCCTCTTGTTCATACTTTTCCTATACCAGGTTGTGAAAATGCCAATCTAACCTTTTTCAACACATTAGGCATGTCCGTATCTGCACCACAGGCTCAAGGATTAGTAGATGTAGGTTTAGCGCTACTAGAATCAGAAAATGAGAAAGAACAAATGCGAAGAGCACAAGAAGAAAACGTTTCACGCCAGACTACCCAAGATACAGCTGAATTTATCCTTTCAATGGTTCAAAAAAGCAAGTAGAAAATCTACTTGCTTTCACTTTTAAATAGACGAAATTGTCCTTCATCAATGAGGCGTGCCCCATACACATCGGTCGTAGGCTTGACAAAAACAATTTCTGACTCATTGATATATTTAACAATTTTTTTAGGCTTAGGGGAGATAATAACGACTTTTTGAGCAGTACTTGCTACATCCGCTTTCATAAAATCAACGATTTCTGTTAGGAATCGTTTTTTTGGTTGGACTTTTCCTGGTGTCTTTCCAGCCCCATATTTTACTTCCCAAGTTGTTTTATTATTGATCTGTATTTCAGAAAAAGAAGGTAAAATGAGAAACTTGATATAATAGGTCGAGTGGTGTATCTCTAAGCAAAAATCATAAAATTGTTGCTTACCTTCTTGAAGAGAATAGGTCAAATTTGACTTATTAAGATATGCTATAAAAGACTCTATGGCTTTTTTTCTTTTTATTTTAGGCAAGAAACTGTTCCATATGAATCCAACTATGAT
>JAMPAL010000061.1 GCA_023667245.1 Anaeroplasma bactoclasticum | reverse complement strand
GAAGGTCAGTTTTACTGCATATAAAAATCACAAATATATGCAGAAAAAACCCTTAATCCATTGAATTACTGCATATAAAATGATATAATATGTGCAGAAAAGGAGGATTTAACATGAGAAAATTTGATTATTCATTTTTAAATAATGGCTTATTGCCAGCAAAGTTAATCAACCTAACAAGTGGTATATATTCATTAAAAACAATGGCAAACTTAAGAAAAGAAGAATATGAAAAAACATTTACAGAACTTGAAAAAATAGCTAAAGTTCAATCGGTTAAAAGTTCAAATGCTATCGAGGGAATTGTTACAAGTGATGAAAGAATTAAAGAAATCATTAATGGTGATAGTGCTCCATTAAATCATGATGAATCCGAAATACTTGGTTATAGAGATGCATTAAATCAAATTCATTCCAATCATGAACACATTGAGTTTTGTGAGCGAGATATTTTGAGTTTACATGACATAATGATGTCTTATGCAGGATATGAATATGGTGGAAAGTATAAAGATAGTGATAATGTCATTATGGAAATTGATGCTTTTGGTAATCGTAAAGTAAGATTTAGACCTACACCTGCTGCAGAAACAAAAGATGCAATGGAGCAATTAACATTAGCGTATGCAGTAGCAAGTGGGGATGCTAATATTAATCAGCTTCTTCTAATACCTTGTGTTATTCTTGATTTTTTATGCATACATCCATTCCGTGATGGAAATGGTAGAATGTCAAGACTCCTTTCTTTATTGTTACTTTATAAAAATGGCTTTGATGCAGGTAAATACGTATCATTTGAAGAACAAATCAATAATTACAAAGGTTATTATTATGAAGCTTTGAGGTTATCTTCTGAGAAGTGGGAAGAAAATGAAAATTCATACTTTCCTTTTATTGAAAATTTCTTATCAACTCTTTATATGTGTTATAAAGAACTTGATAAAAGATTTGCAGTTGTCAATGGTGGTAAAGTGACAAAGAAAGCAAGAATTGAAGCAACAGTTCTCAACAGCTTAGTACCAATTTCAAAAGCTGAAATATGCAAGATTCATCCTGATGTTAGTCCAACAACTGTAGAATCTGTGTTAAGTGTAATGTGTAAAGAGGCCTTAATAAGAAAATTGGGAGCAGGCAGGTCAACTAGATATATAAGAAATAAATAAAATCCAACATAAATATGAAACAAGCATCTATCATATCACACATAAGGTAGGTGTTTTTGTTATGTCAAAATTTAAAGGTGGAAAACACATGAGTTTATTTAAAAAGAGAGCTAGAGATAAGCTATAAAATAAAACAATAGGCAGTACTTACTTTCTTGCGAAGATATTACACAGATAATTATGGATTTTGCATTAAAAAATATTTTGCATTACGCTACATAAGATTTGGTGTTGTTGGCTCATTTTTGCAACTTGAAGTACATTTTCAAACAAAATTTATGAGCAGAGCAAATGAAGAAAAAAGAAACTACAAATAACAATTTAAAAATAAACTATCGTGTTCAAATGTTTTTAAAATTATTACAGTAGTCAATTTATAGGTGTGTGCAGAAGCTCTCAAGGGTGTTCAAAATGCTCAAAGGGTGTGCAAATTTCTGTTAGGAGTGTGAAAGTATTGTTCACAGCGAACGACAAATCTTGCCGATTTGAATTGTAAAATTGTGCCGAATGTTTTCTCGAAATTATGCCGATTAGTATTGCAAAATCAAAAGGAATGTGGCATAATAATAGCAGAAACAGATAGGAGGACTTTGTTATGAAAAAAATTGTTGACAAATCGAAATATAAAGCAAGAATAATGGACGAGCAAGTTCAGAGATATTTATCAACATTTGGTGCTGTTTGTATAGAAGGTCCCAAGTGGTGTGGTAAGACTTGGATATCATCCTATCACGCAAATAGCGAATTTCTCATTGCTGATTCTGCAAATAACTTTCAAAATCGAAGATTGGCATCAATGTCACCTTCAATAGTGCTAGAGGGTGAAACACCAAGATTGATTGATGAATGGCAAGAGGTGGATGCAATTTGGGATGCTGTACGTTATGCGGTAGACCAACGTGCGGAGAAAGGCCAATTTATTTTGACAGGTTCTTCAACACCAAAACGAAAAGAAAATAGAGTCCATAGTGGCGTTGGGCGTATCGGTAAATTAAGAATGAGAACAATGTCACTTTATGAATCTGGTGATTCGAGTGGTAAAGTTTCTCTAGAAGATTTATGTGAAGGCAATGTTCCTATGATGTTGACTGGTGAAGTCGATTTGCGTGATCTTGCCAAGTATATCGTCCGTGGCGGTTTCCCTGGAGCAATGGGGCTTCCCGTAGAAAATGCACAGTTGATTGCCGAATCTTATATTGAAACCATTCTGACAGACGATGCTCAAAGAATAGATGGCAAAAAATACGATATTGAGAAAATGAGACTGTTACTGCGTTCTCTTGCTAGAAATGAAAGTACAACGGCGACAAAAAAGAAACTTGCAAGTGACATCAAGGATATTGATGATGAGTCGGTTGATTACGATACTGTAGTGACTTATCTTGATGTTTTTGAGCGTTTGTTCCTTTTAGATAATCAAAAACCATTCTCTTCCAACATTCGTTCTTCAGTTCGTGTTAAGCAAGCGGAAAAACGTCATTTTTGTGATCCGTCACTTGCGTGTGCCCTGTTAAAAGTAACTCCCGAAAGATTGATTGGTGACCTTGAAACATTCGATTTCTTATTTGAAGCACTTTGCGAAAGAGACCTTAAAATATATGCGGAATCTTTTGGTGCTCAGTTGTTCCATTACCAAGACTATGCAAACAAGGAAATTGATGCAGTCATTGAATTAAAGGATGGACGTTGGTGTGCTCTTGAAATAAAACTTGGAGCAAATCAAATAGATAAAGCAGCGACAAGCCTAATTGAAATACGTGATAAGATTGTTGCAGAGGGTGGTAAAGCACCGTCCATTATGTGTGTTGTATGTGGTATGACAAATGCTGTATATCAAAGACCTGATGGCGTTTATGTCGTTCCCATCACTGCGTTAAAAAATTAAAAAAGTTGAATTGCTTATCGTAATGATGAGCAATTTTATTTTGTTAGTCGAAAGACTCACAAAAAAACCACACGCTAGGCGTGTGAGAATTGAAGTAGCATCTTTGCGTTGTTATAAGAAAAACCTCCATGATATAATGTTAATGGTCTGGCAACCGAAAACAAAATATCAAGGAGGACATATCAATGGCAAGAAAAACCAATGATGATTCTAGTTTATCACACACGAGATGGAATTTAAAGTACCATATTGTATTTATCCCAAAATATAGAAGAAAAGAAATATATGGGAAATTGAGAAGTGATATAGGAAGAATCATCAGACAACTATGGGAATATAAGGGAGTAGAAATAATAGAGGCACATGCAATGAGTGATCATATTCATATGCTGGTGAGGATACCCCCAAAGATAGCAATATTCAATTTTATGGGATATCTGAAAGGAAAATCTTGCGTTGATGATATTTGAAAGACAATCAAACCTGAAGTACAAATATAGGAACAGAAACGTTTGGGCAAAAGGATACTTTGTGTCGACAGTAGGGTTGAATACTGAAGTTGTGAAAGAATACATCAGGAATCAAGAGAAAGAAGATATGAAGGAGAAGAGTAGAAGTTAAGCTATGGAAATATAGCATAACTTTTACAATCACTAAATTAGAGGTTTTTACCTCCTTAAGTAAATAAATTTATTTATT
>JAMPAL010000060.1 GCA_023667245.1 Anaeroplasma bactoclasticum | reverse complement strand
TATTGATACAAATGATGCTTGTCACATTGTGCATCATAATCAGCACTATTCTTGGCGTGTTCTTAGGTATGCGCTACAGAAAGAAAAAGGATAAAATGATAGCAGAAGGGCTATGTAACGCTGATCCCATTTACATTGAGGATCAAGCATCTCGGTCCAAATATATTGTCACCATCATTGCTTACTTTGCCTTTTTTTATATTGTTGCTAGTGTATTATCCGTCATTATTTCTATCATTGTCCTAGTCATCAAAGGATACTCGATGGACTCAATGATTGAAGGATCAAAAGAATACTTAGATTATTACAATACTACACTCACTTGGACAAACTTTTTAACATATCTTGGCTCCTGTGCAGTAGTCTTACCTTTGATTGGTTCTAAATTAATGAAAGACATGAAACGTTTCTCAGGAAATGCTAAGTTCTATCTCAAATGGTGGGGAATTGGATTTGCAATGATGTATGCATCTGCTATTTTGGCAAATATCATCATCAACATATTTAGTCTTGGATTAGAGGCACCTGGTAATTCTGAAAACCAAGAAGCAATTAATACTTTAATGGCCAGTGGTGGTCTCAATTATGCCATCATTGCTATTGTTACTGTTTTGATTGCACCTGTCTTAGAAGAATTGATTTTTAGAAAGGCCTTATTCGGATTGTTCAAAAAGGATACTTTCTTACCAGTCATTATATCCTCCATTTTATTCGCCGGAATCCATGTTTTCCCAGCCTGCGCACAAATTCTATTGAATATTTTTACACATGACGCTACATGGCTTGACTTTCACTTAGAATTTATATGCATTTTTAGTTATCTTGCACAAGCAGTTGCCCTTTCTTTTGTATACTATAAGACCAAACGAAATCTAGTCCCTTGTATTTTGATTCATTTTACCAATAATTTAATTGCTCTCATTTTAAATACTATCTTAATTTTTGCTCCTCAATTACTGGGATAATGATTTTATAGGCGAAAACATGATGTCTATTTAGAAAAAATGCATAATTCCAAATTATATCTACTCAATGATTAGAATATTATGAAAGAACTACTTCTTCATTTAGATTGGTTATCCGTGATAATAGTATCATTGCTGTAGGAAACATTGTCACTAAAGATATACCTAGTAATGTTATTTCTTATAAAGTGTTTAGAAAAATAATCCAAATTGATCTTCATTATAGCAACAAAAAAAGAAGCATTGAACTGCTTCTTTTTTGTTGCTATCTATTTAATACGTTCAATGATACGCATTTTTGCACTATGTGAACGATTATTGTTTTTCAATTCGGATGCATTGGGCAAAATAATTTTTTTATTCACCAATTGATACTTTACTTCATATCCTTCTGGGATGAAAGGAATTCCCTTTGGCAATTGGATAGTTGTTCTTTCTTTAAATAATTGCTTTGTTATTCTATCCTCTAAAGAATGAAACGTAATCACGACCATCCGTCCACCTACTTTTAGCATGTCCAATCCATCTGACAAACTTTGTTTTAAACAATCTAATTCATGATTTACTTCGATTCGAATGGCTTGAAACGTTTGTTTTGCAGGGTGACTAGAACCCCGTAATGCTGCAGCAGGAAGCGCTTTTTTTATAACTTCTACCAATTCCAATGTGGTAGAAATGGGCTTACTCTTCCTTTCTGATACAATTTTTCTAGCAATGAGAGGCGCAAATTTTTCTTCTCCATAATCATATAGTATCCTTGTTAACTCTTTTTCCGTATATGAATTAACAACCATATATGCATCTAAAGATGCATATTGATCCATTCGCATATCAAGTGGACCATCAAAGCGATAACTAAATCCCCGTTCAGGTATGTCCAACTGAAAGCTAGAAACACCTAAATCATATAGAATACCATCTACTTTGTCGATACCTTCTACTGCTAGAGCCTGTTGCAAATTTTGAAAGTTATCTTGAATCAAAGTAAACTGATTCGAAATCTGTGACATCCGAGTGCGTGCTTTCTCTATTGCATAACTATCTTGATCAAAAGCAAACAAATGACCAGTGGTTAGTTTTTCTAAAATTCGGGACGCATGTCCGCCACCACCAAGTGTGCAATCTACATAAAGGCCTGTTGGGCGAATAGATAATCCTTCTATTGCTTCATCTAATAAAACGGATATGTGCCGATATTGATCTTCCATAATTGTCTCCTTTAAAAAGAAAAACGCATCCTCTGATGCGTCTTCAAGTTGTTTTGACTAAGCGATTCTCTTAGTCGTTGTTTGCTTCCTTAACTTTGATTTCCTTAACTTGTTTACCATTATAATGACCACAAACAGGACAAACACGGTGAGAAAGTTTCAATTCACCGCAATTTGGACAAACTACCATTCCAGGTACTTCCAATTTATAATGTGTACGACGTTTAAGTTTACGAGTCTTAGAAACACGACGTTGTTGAGCTATTGCTCCCATAAAAACACCTCTTTCTAATCTTCATCCTCATCTAATCCATCAGAATAGAAAAGAACTTCGTCTGAATTGTCATCATCGATAGATAGTGTATCATCTAAAATAATCCCTCGTTCTTTGAGAATCTCATGAGCGTTTGGCAAAGTGACATTAATCGGCTTCTCGATTAGAATATTTGACCAAACCATTTCTGATAAATCAATTGTATTTTTTTCAATCAAAAATGCATCTTCTTTTTCAACTAGACTATAGACTTCATCATATGTATAATGATGTTCATAAGATACAGGCTCAAGAGTTAACGCACACTCTAAACGCATACTGACATCAAATTGATACAAAAATCGATAAGTCTCCTCATCTATGCGATAAATATGACCTACTACATGTACCTCATCCATCCCTAGTATATCTGCCACAGATTGAATGGCTGTAGTAAAATCAATTGTATCCGAAAAAGCGTATGGAAATGTTTGAATTTTTCTCAACTGTTGGATAGTCCATTTCATCTCAATCACCTATCTCTGATTCTTTCCTATTATACTACAAAATTACCTTTTTGTCCATACATTAGCCTTTAAAAAGTCTATTTTTTCACCATTATGGGTATTTTTGCATATACTACTGATATATAGGGGGAATGAATATGAAGAAATGGTTTAATTCTCGTGTAGTTTGGCTCAAAAATGGTTACTCAAAATTAAATGGCTACTTTTGTTGTATTTTTTGGTGGCAACTTTTTATTACATTATTTTGGTTTTCTTTCGCCAATCTCATCTTGCTCATTATCGCTTGTATGGTATGGCTAACTAGCCTCTTCTTGATAATCTGAAAAATTGGTAAAATATTTATGTAGTGATGTAGCGGTGGCAACAAAGCTATTAGAATTGACAAAATCCTCACTTGAAACTGGCATTCTTTTGATATAAATTACCAACACTAGATAACGAAAATAGTCATAGTAAAACAATTGATTTTCATCATAATATTCATTCAAAATCATGCTTTTGAAATCAATATCATATTTCTCGTTTTCTACATAAAATTTTGCCATATCTAGTGATCGAATGCCTGTTTTCCCATTGTCTAGACTAATGAGATAATTGATTCCCCTTACATTAAGTAGATGATCAATTGTTGGCTGATTGTGAATAAAATTATATTGAACACTCTCACGTGCCTTTACACTACTAATGATTCGCTTTTGTAATTTGACCAGTTCTTTCTTTGCATCTAGAATATAATGATAGTTTTCTAAAATAGGCATAGAAAAAATATCTAATGGTCTACTTTCAACTCTTCTTACAGTTTGCTCTAGCAATCGAAATTTATAATCCAATTGACTTGATAATTCATCAAATTTGTATCTTGACTTTGATGGATCTAAATTTTTTTTTATTTTTGTCTGATCATGCAATATTTCTAGTTCTGAAAATAAATTTGCCGCCTTGATATCTTCACGAATAGCCACTTGAGGAATATATTCTTGAATATAAAAAGCACTTTGATTGGTTTTAGTTACAAACTGTTTTTCTTTGTTTACA
>JAMPAL010000005.1:48591-69428 GCA_023667245.1 Anaeroplasma bactoclasticum | reverse complement strand
TGGTAAATAAGGTCCACTGGATAGCCTTTCTCCAGTGTAATTCCCACCAGGATTTATGCTTTAATGGCTGATAATTTGGATCTGGATACAATGTTTGATCGGTGTAAATGGTTGTTGGTTCGCAGGCGTATACAAGCGGATTACTATATGTAATGGCATAGCGATCTAAGCTATTTAGCGTGATTGCTTGTTGTAACATATTTTCTATATCTTCTGCTTTTAAATATTGCATCAACACTGGTGAATAATATCTACCCCCTACATAATAATTACCTGTTTCTACATCACAATAGCGTGACTTCCATCTAAATGGGTTGTACCTTACTACAAATTCTTCATCCTCATTTTCAATATCTATCCTATTGAGTTGACAATTTCCCCAAGCATCATATATATATTCGGCTAGAATTCTGTCTTCATATGTTATTTTAGTAATATTTCCCAAAACATCTTTTAAATAATTATAATTTTTTCCATTATAGGAAAGACCAGTTATACCTTCTATATCATAGAAATAGCGAAATCGAGTTGTCACTATACCACTAGCATTTACCCATTCTTCTCCTAAGATTCTACTACCATCTACTTCGTAGTATGTGGTGAGTTCTTTTTCTATGTTCTCCGCTTCTGATCCATATGAAGATGTATGAGTAAATTGTTTTTTGTATCTTACCCCTTGATAATTATAGGCATAATGATTGTGATATCGGTAACACCAATTGCCCTCTATGATTTCATTATGGTAAGATTCTAATTGATTTCTCGTATTGTAGGTGAGTGTGCCTTGATGGTCTTGAATGATATTTCCATAGTGATCATATGAAATCGGTTTTTCTACTCCTTCTAAGTAGGCTTTTGTTTTTCTTCCTTTATCGTAAGTAAAGCGTTTGATTTCTATTTGATTTTTCTTGACGGCTATTAATTGGTTCGTCTTTTGGTCATAGATGTATTCATATTCTCCCAACATGCTATTGGATTCATGCGTAAGTTGGTTCATTGCATTGTATTGATATCTTTTTTGATAATCATCCATTTTTACTTGTTCACAGATACTATATATTTTCTGACCATTTTCATTGATGATTTCTTTTAAATCGGTATGATTCAATCTATTGCCTGACTCATATGTTTGAGTGATATTTCCTTTATCATCATATGCTATATTTTCTGTAATAGTTGCTTCTGTTAATGTATTGATTGTTTGCGGATAACCATATCTAAAGTTATGTGCCATATGGTGTTCTATTTTTTCAACAAAATGGGTATTGGGTTTATAATCCCTTTGGCTATCCTTCAATGTCCCCATTGTTTGTTTAAGAAACTCATTTCCGTAATAGCGGTTATGACAAACTGTATGAAGTCTACCTAATGCATCATATTCGTACGTATAGTTGAATGCTTCATACGGATTTTCTTCTTTATCGCTTTGTTCGGATTCTACTTGCACATACTGCGTGCGATATGTTCTAGGATCGATATATTGTTTTTGTTTTCCTGCACTTGTCTCTTGGTCTTCTAGAATAATTTTAGATTTGATGTAGGTTTGATCGCCACTAAAATAATATTGTGTATCGCCTAGTGTGGTTTGCATGACTTGGAATTGTTTTGTTGATGCATTTGCATCTTTCTTGACTTCATAACCACAGGGCCGATTTTCATCATCATAATGATAGAGATAGGTTTGTTGTTCGTAGGGGTCATATATGGATTCAATTTTTGCGACAGACTTGCTTTCTCCAAAGGAATCATGTTGATCTTGATATTGGTAAAGTATGGCTTGATTGTCATTTTCTTGTTTCCGTATTCTACCATATTTATCTATCATAGTGGTGGTTGGATTGGCGCTATCTAAAACATCGCTTTGATAGACACAATCCGTAATGACATCCGCATAGTCCAATGTTTCATTCATATTTGAATGATGGATGGTGATGTTTTGATTGCGATTGATCTTTTTTTCTAGGATGAGTTTTTTATTTTCAAAATACTTGAAAGGCTCACCAGATAAATGATAGAAAAAGCCATAGGTTTGTCCCGTTTGATCTTTGATGCTTTTGATTCTACCATAGGAATCATATTGAATATTTTGCTTTGTGATTGTACAATCACTAGATGTATCCTTATATTCTAGTTCTGTCACTTTTTCACAGTAATCGTCATATGACCATTTTGTTGTCCCATCCTCTATTGTATTGGTATGAAGATGCATATAGGGCTCATGATAGGCATAATACCTCGTAATTCCATTTTCTGTATAAGATAGTGGTCGTTCTCTGAATCGTTCTAATATACTGCCATACCCATACTCGGTAGTCAATTGTTCACCATTTTCTTCTGCTTCATTGTAGATACAAGTGGATTCTAGATTGCCATATGCATCATAATGGTTTTCGGTTACGACTTGATAAGCATCCTTTTCTTTGAGTAACATCCCTTGTTCATTATAAATGGTATAGACACTAGATGCATTAGATTGTGATAGTCTATCTGTTTCCTTTTCAGTATAGCCAACGGATGTATGATTTTCAATGTTATAACGTTTGCGAGTTGAATCATAGCTAAACTTGGTTTGCGATTCAGTGACATTGTATCGTTTATCAGCAGTTTGATGGACAGAACGAATATAATAGTTTGGTGTTCCATCATTTTGAATAGACAAAGCATAGGTTTGTCCTTCCTTTTTTATCTTTACAGAAGAAACTTCTTTTACCTTTGTTCCACCACAATACACTAAGTCAAATGTTGGTTTTTCTTCTTGTTGACTATGAAAAATATTTTGATAAGTGAGCATGATATCTTGTTCATTCATGAAAAAGTTATCGTCAATTGTTTCTTCATAGCTTATTCCGTTTTGTTCGTACAGTATGCAAGTTGTTTTCGTCCATGCTTGATTATCGATATAAATTTGGGTTGGATCAGCAACAGCTATTCTCATATCAGCAATTTCAACGTCTATCATATCAGATAGTTGGTAGATATGCAATAGGATATTCGAAATATTCGTTTTATCAAATCCCAAATGAAGTGGAATGGTTACATATTGCCAGCTATTGGCCTGTGTTTGTTGCAACCATACCTCACGACTCTCAAATGGTACTTCTTTCTTTTCTACAATGACACCCATCTTATAATTTTGTTGGATAGGTTTTGAAAAACGTATCCAAAAAGATAAGGTAAAATCTTTTACGTAATGATACATACTATCACTATCAAAAAATCGACTTGTAACATAAGCAAGAGAATCACTATCTACTTGATAAGTATAGAGATTTTTATCTTGATCACGTGTCAATAGGGTCGCATTTTTTTGGTTGATTGTGGCAGACCTCATTGGATAAATTCCTGTACATAAACTCCATCCTCCTGTTTTAAATAGGGTTTTATATGCATCATCGGCTACTTTCTCTAAAATACCTACAGTAAAACCATATGGATTGAAATAATATATGGTTTCTATTTGTTTTTCATTTTTAACGATGGTAGCCCCATTCAAATAAGTGAATAAAGTAGTATGCACTATATAGGATGAGGGCATTTCATAGTGATAACTTGAGATACGCTCACTTGTATGGGTAAGAAAATCTCCATCACCTAAATAAGTGTGTTCACCACAAGCAACTTCACTTTCTTCTGGTTCAGTTGTATAGATGGTTCGAACTACGCCTTGTTCTACCGATTTTACCCTCAAATAATTTCTTTCGTTTTGATACAACAAGTGCAGCGCTTCTTTGCTTTCTCCACTAATGATATATTGTAAGTGATTAGATACATCATATTGAAAGTGCATCATTTCCTTTGTTGATGTTTTCCCCTTATGAATAGCTACAATATTTTGTTGTTCATCATATGCCAGTGATAGATAGATGTCATCTATGGTATTGGTAATTTTACTCAAACGGCCTTCTTCATAGATGAATTTGATTTTTCGGTGGCTTTTTCTAGTATCATATACGGCAGCAATTTGATTTTCTTCATATTCTATTTTTTTGGTAATATCCTGATTTACACCAGATATGATTTCCGATAATCTGCCGTTAGAATAAAACCTGAGTAAATTCTTATTTTGATCTTCTATTTGCGCGGTATTATCTTCATATATGGTCAGTCTAAGGCCACTGCCACTTTCATCATAATAGATACGATGAAGTGCTTGGTATACTGTTTCTTCTTTATAGGGAATAAACCGGTGAATTTGCCAGTGACTATCCACATAGATATAATCACCTGATTGATATCCTGCTAATGCATAACTCGTTTGATAAGGGCCTACATATTGGTCAATATTGAGTTTCCATCCATTACCTAATCCAATTGGAATAGCTTCAATCGGATGGGAACAATAACTAAGATTGGTAGCAATTTGATAGTGATTGGCTCCAATGCTTAGTAAGGGGTAATCCAAATAGTATTCTCCTGTATAAAGATTAATGCTTGCTTCTAACTCTTTGCATGAATATTTTAACTCAGTTTGATTGATTTTATTTTGACTCATCTGCTACCACCCTTTTTCCTTTAAAATATGTTTTACAATTTCCGCATCTTTGATTATTTTCATTGTTGTTGCACTGTCACAAAGCGTTCGTTTGTTGCCTCTTCCGGTAATCAAGATGAGGTCATTTTCTGCGGAATCCTCAATGGCCTTTCGAATCGCTTCTTTTCTATCTGTAATAATGTAACTTGGCAACTCACCTAAATAACCTTGTAACTCTTGACAGATATCCAAAACGGATTCTGCGGCTTGGTCATTTTCCGTTAAATAGGCAATATCTGCATATTGTTTGACAATATCCATTGCAAATTGTCTTGCCTCATGCCTTTTGCTTACAAACTGATCGGTCTTAAACATGTCATTCCAATACTGAAATCCCGTTCCAATTGCCCCTGTTACTACACGGATTTGATTGATCTGGCCTTTTTTTTGTAATGCGCAAAAAGTCTCAAGTGCTGGATTTAAAAATAAGTCTATAGCAATTGTTCTTCCTTTGGCTTTGATGACTTCCATTCGGCCTGGAATTTGAATATCTCTTACACATTGGTTAAAAAGATGAGTTTGATATACACCTAGTGCCTGTAAAATAGCAATTGCACAAGTCATATTCATCGCATTATAGTTCATCAAAAGATGCGTACTGACTTCACTCGTGGTGCCATCAACTTTGAGTTTGAATTGTAAACCTTCTATCGAATTGTCCATTTCATATAGCAATACATCTACTGCGTTGTAATCTACATTTTTTACTCTACATAAATACTGACTACTATACGTATATGTAGGTGCATAATGCAATGCCTTGATGGTATCAAACTCATCTTTTGTCATGCTATCTGTTAATCCAATGACACGCGTACAAGTATCGGGATTCGGGATATCTTGAAAAAAGCTATACTTGAGCTTGACATAGTCATCTGATCCATATTGTTCATCATTGTGTTTAGGATTAATATTGGTCAAGGCTCTTATGGTAAATGGCATATCTTTCATGAGTCCTTTTTCAAGTATGGTCTCATTCACTTCTAATACGATATAATCAACATCATCACGTTCTGCTTCTTCGATAATTTGATATAAAATTTCATCATGGTAGACTGGCGTTTCACTGGCCTCATTTTGTGGATAATAACCCATTTTAGCATCAATAGCAATACTACTATAGAGTAATGCCTTATACCCTAATGATTTTAAATACGCATGGACAAGATAAGCCGTTGTCGATTTACCACGGCTTCCAGTAATCCCAATGAGTTTGACATGCGATTGTTTTGCTTGGTCTGATGCTTTTTTTTCTTTTTGTATGCATTGTTGTTTGTTCTTTCCTAAATGAGGATTTTTTGTTAATAATTTCTGTTTGATTTGTGTTAAGTTCATTTTTGTATTCCTCCTGTTAATCTAGTGGTGCTTCAGATAAATACGTATACGTTACCTGAGCTTTTAATGTGGCAAGACAAACCTTTCGGTTGTTTTTGGGGTATAGCAAGATATAAAATGGATAAACTTGGAAAGATACCCCATCAGATTGATTCAATATTTCTGTCTCCGCCATTTCTAATACAATACGTGTATCTGTATGCTCTTTTACAGAGACGGTGAAGAGTTGGTCTAACCAATGATTGAGTTCTACATCCAACCATTCTGTGGTCTTTATTTCTATTGTACTTACTTCTATTTGATGGGGATTTTGAACCCAGTTCACTACTAATCCATCTGTTTGATATAGCCTAGAGCACAAATAGGCAAGTTGCCCTTCTTGTTGATTTTGTTTTTCTTTCAAAAGTTCTATTTGCTCACTCAATTCCGTTTGCATTTGATTGAATGTCATCTCATTGAGTGGTGTTCCTGTTTTTTCAACTTCTCCTTCTGCTCTTGCGACATCTACTGTTAGTGCAAGAATTGCACCATTATCATCATTTTCTTGATTCACTACGGTAAGTCTTTTTCTTCCCGTATGTTCTACTATTCTGTTTTCAAATTTCATTTTTCTTCTCCTTTTTTATTTTGTTGAATAATTGAATTGGTTTGGTTATGCTTTTTATACTTTTTCTTTTATCCCCCTTTTTGTATGCTAATTTCTTTTCTTATCTTATGAAACATATCCTTTACCCTCCTTTCTTGTGAAAGGGATATCAGACTCACTTTGTACCCCTTACACTATACTTGCGAAAAAAGGTATGTTTCGCGGGGTATATTTTCAAAATTTTTAAAAAAAAAAGGAACTAACAAATTTGTTAGTTCCTTTTGATTTGAATCTATTATTTTTCGATATGAGGTACATATATGGACTTTCTACCCAAACTAGTTACAGGTGCAGTAGCTGATCCTTTTTCTACTTTCAATACTTCTGCACTGATTGGTGCCATTTTAGAATCAATTAAATCAATATAGTGGAGTGCAAATGCTTCCATGATTGTAGGTTCTTTGGGTGACCCAAATTCTAACTCACCATGATGAGATGCAATCAAATGACATAATGCTTGATATTCTTCTGTATGTTCAACTTGTTGCTTGTTCGCTTCTACGGCTACCATTTGTAACCCAATCACAATATGGCCAAGAAGATTTCCTTCTTGTGTATATTGGGGCGATTTAGGTCCTGTTAATTCTTTGGTTTTACCAATATCATGAAGTAAAATACCTGCATATAGTAAATCGCTATTCATTCCAGGATAGACTTCTAATAATCCATCTGCTAGTCTTAACATTGAATAAATGTGGTAAGCAAGCCCATTAAAATAATTGTGATGCATAGTCATTGCTGCAGGATAGACAAAATAATCATCTGGCACTTTGGCAATCAGCGCAACCACTAGATTGCGTAATACTTCGTTATTGATTTTTCGAATGTAATTTTTAATGCCATTTCTTAAATTTTCTTCTGGAAGTGGTGCAGTTCGGTAGAATCGTTTGACATCAATTTCACTTTCATCTACTTTCTTTACGCCTGTAATGACAAATTGGGGTTTGCCTACATATTCATTGATATGAGCAATAAAGTAGAATACAGTACCCGCTAACACTTCATTTTTTTCAATCAAATTGACATCCCAAACTCTTGCGTCAATAGTAGTTGCACCATCTGATAAACTAATACTGTAATAGGCACTTTTATTGGGTGTATATCTTTTTTGAAGTGATTCTACTAAAGCATAGAATTCTACATCTTCACCAATTTTCATTTCTACAAACTTTTTCATTAGATTATACCTCTTTCTAATAAGATATTGTATTTGGGATTATTCTGTAATAAGAATGCCTTAGCTTGTTGTTTGATTTCATATAACCTTGCTTGTTGTTCTGAGATGGACATTGTAGCAAAGCCTTGGATACTCTTCATATAAATCGAATAAATATGCGTGTAATCTTCGTCATACTCCCGTTTTAATTCAGATAAAGTTTCTTCATCGATCGATGCTTCGCTAGATTCATCTTGGTCCTTGGCTAGTTGTTCATAATAAGACATATCATAGGGAATTGCTTCATCTGCTTGTTCATCTATATCCATATCTTGTTCATCATATACTTTTTCTAATAATTCTCTTTCTGCGTGTTGATCATCAAAATAACGTTCACTATCATCCTTTTTTTCTTTTTTGAAGAAAAGGGGTTTTGTTTTTTTCGTATCAACTTCTTCTTGGGTTGGTCTTTGTTCAAAGGTAGACTGACTCAATAATTTTAGTGCTTCGTTACGCAAAATATCACTGAGATTGGGCAATTCTTTATTGACTACTTTGTATAAAATTTCATCCATAATGCCTGAAATCAAATGTTTTTGATCTTCTCTAACTATGGCACTTAATTCTCTTGCACTAAAATTGAGTTCAGTAATTTTGGATATCGGTAATTTTTTGTGAATCTGTTTGATTTTATTTTTTTGTTTTCGATATCTTTTATTATATGCTTTTGAAATGCGATCTGCTGCTAGTAAATCTTCTAATGGATAGCTAAATACCATCATAGGTTCTACCTTACTGACAGATAACATTTGCGATAAATCATATAGTTTTTTGGCAGTCACTGCCTTTTCTTTACTTAATGCAATATTTTCTGGTAACTTTCCTGTGATGCGATAAAGTAGAACAAACTTTTCAATGTAAGTTAACTTCTTATAATGTTTCATCATGATCTTGACCCAATAAGCATAGTTGGGTAAATAACGAAATAAGTTATGGTCATCAATCAAGTGCAAAGCACGTAATCCGTATTGTGATTCTAACATTTTAGCCATTTCAAGGGTAATTTTGAGTTCTGATACCTCTTTTAAAAATGGCTTTGATTTTCGCATAGCTCGCATTGTATTGGACTCTATTTCATATCCATAACGTGCAACTAACCCTATGCCTCTAAGCATTCTTGAAGGGTCATCCTTAAATCTTCTTTTTCCACTACCAATCACGCGAACAATTCCTTTTTCCAAATCTTTTTGACCATCCACTAAATCAATAATTGTCAAATTGGGCGTAAGGGCAAGAGCACTAATGGTATAGTCCCTACGAATCACATCATCCACTAATTTCTTCGAATAGTGGACATCTTTGATTTTGTATTTTACATATTCTTCATTGCGAAACGTGGTGATTTCAAATCGGAAGCCCGCATCAATAATGGTGATACATCCCCACTGTGCATAGGTAGAATCTAGTTGATAGTTTTTAAAAATTTCCGATACTTCATCCGGTGTGGCATTGGTTGCAATATCAATATCATTGAAATCCCGATTGAGTAAGAAATCGCGTACAGCTCCTCCGACAAGATAAGCTTCATACATTTTACTTTTTAATTCAGATATAATTTCAATTCCTTTATTAAAATATTTATACATTTCGTAATTGCGATGTTTGAGTGATTCTAAATAAATGTTTTCTTCCATAACGATTTCCACCTCTTTTCTTGTTTTATTGATTGGTTACATTATACATTGAATCGAAATAGCATAATATCGCCATCTTGAACGATATAATCTTTTCCCTCTAGGCGCACTTTGCCTGCTTCTTTTACCTTTAATGGTGTACCATATTTTACCAAGTCATCATAAGCATATGTTTCAGCTCGGATAAATCCTCTTTCAAAATCACTATGGATTACACCTGCACATTCTGGTGCGAGCATTCCCCTTTTGAACGTCCATGCACGACATTCTTTTTCGCCAGCTGTAAAGAAGGTACACAATCCAAGAAGCGCATAGGCCTCTTTCACCAATCGATCAAGTCCACTTTCCGTTACGCCTAAGTCCTCTAAGAACATCGCTCTATCTTCTGCATCGAGCATGCTCAATTCTTCTTCAATCTTTGCACTAATCATCACGACCTTGGCCCCCTCTGCTTGGGCATATTGCTTTACTTCTTCTACATAAGCATTTCCAGTAGCGATATCACTTTCGCCTACATTGGCTACATAAAGCATGGGTTTCATGGTTAAAAATTGATAATTTTTAATGAATTTCTTTTCCTCAGGCGATAAGTCTACACGCCTTGCGGGAATACTTTGAAGAAAGGCTTCATGCAATTTTTTTAAAATTTGATATTCATATACAGAATCTTGATCCACTTTGAGTTGGGCCTTCTTTTCAATTTTGGGTAGTCTTTTTTCAACTACTTCTAAATCAGCAAGAATCAACTCTAAATTAATAACTTCAATATCTCCAATGGGATCCACTTTTCCTTCTACATGAATGATATTAGGATCCTCAAAACAACGAACAACCTCACAAATGGCATCAACATCTCGGATATGAGATAAAAATTGATTGCCAAGGCCTTCTCCTTTACTTGCGCCTTTTACAAGTCCCGCAATATCGGTAAATGAAAAGGAAGTAGGCACTACACTTCTAGGTTGAATAATTTCCACTATCTTATCTAATCGTTCATCTTTTACTTCTACAACCCCAACATTGGGTTCAATTGTTGCAAAAGGAAAGTTTGCCGCAAAAGCACCTGCTTTGGTAATTGCATTAAATAACGTTGATTTTCCTACATTCGGAAGACCAACGATTCCTGCTGTTAAGCCCATAATTCACCTCTATTTATTTTTATGATATCATTTTTATTTATTGTCAATTATACAAACAGAATAACTGCTCCAACAACGAGTATTACCCTTAAGGCAATGTTTACAAATACATTACGATCCGTATTCATATAAATCAGTGTTGTTGCTATATTCATCAGTAGTAATGGAATTAAAACATCAAGTGACATAATCCATGCTGTTTCTAATAAAGTAATTGCTAAAATGCTGATACACGCAATGGCTTTTTCACCCAACATGGTTTCATCTAATGCATCTACTATTCTTTTTCGCAAAAGTACTTCTGTGGCAATTCCTTCAAAAACATAGGCAATGATGATTTTACTGATGGATGCTTCTTCGAAACTCCAAAATACTGCTCCACCATTTTGCAAATACTGAATCACATATCGAGGAAATACTTGACTGAAAGAAAAAATATACCCCAACAAAATGATAATGGCGATGACCAATAATCCTATGCCAAGTGCAATCAAGTAATGCGTCAATCCCTTTGAAAAAGAAATCTTTTTCATATCTTTCCATGAAACAATGAGCATTAAAATAAATACAAGAATACTACTATAAAATAAACTATTTACACCTGTATAAATACTTGTATACATTTGAATTTCTTTATTTTGAAGCATAGCAAAAATGATTTGCAAAAAACCACTTGCAACAAATCCAGCTAATACGTAAATAGAAACACCTATTTTACATTTTCCCACCGCATCAGGGCCATAATCCCCAGTCAACATAGCTTGTTGCATTTCTATACTATGTGTTCCACAACTTGTACAATATTCCTCATTGGGTTTTAAGATATGGTAACAATTTTTACATCTAATTTTCATTCCATCACCTTTTATTCTCATTCTACTGTTTTTTTATTATAGCACAAAGTAAAAGATTTGTAAATTTTTATGGTATTTATTTTTAGTGTGGCTTTTTTTGTCTATTCTTTCTAAAACTGTGTTATAATAACAAATATGGAGGTTTACTATGAAAAATGTTTATTCCTTTATTCTTTTAACAAAAACAGCAGTATCATCATCTTGTGATATCTTGATTCTTCCCAACCAAGTCACCTATTTGAATGATCATCAGATTGAATATCTTGGTCAATCTATTGATTTTGATTATTTGTTATTTGATGATATTCATGCTTTTAGCAATTATGATGCCATTCCTTTTGTAAAAGAAAATCATTTACCTATCGTTAATTTTTTCAAGCAAACTAGCATTTCTAATATGTTTTACACAAATGATTTGATTCATACTATTCAAGATATTCAAAATGAAGAAGTTTTATTTTAAACTTCTTTTTTTATAAATGATGTATGATTTATCATATTTTTGAAAAAAATAAATAGGGTGAACATCATGAAAAAAAAGAAAAAAAGAAAAGTATTTAGATTTTTAATTGTGATTTCAATCTTTATTTTTTCAGCGATTTTGATTACATTATGCATCATTACGAGTAATATGGATTATACCTTACCAGAAGTAATGAATGTTGAATTATATGATAGTGAAGGAAAAAAATATTTGAGTTATTGTAATGGAAAAAAACAATCCTATGCCAAATTAGAAGATATTTCCCCTTATTTAATTGATGCTTTTATTTCTATTGAAGATAAACGCTTTTATGACCATCAAGGTCTAGATATCATCCGTATTGGTGGTGCACTCTTGAAAAATTTGAAAAGCAATCGTATATCAGAGGGCGCATCTACTATTACACAACAATATGTCAAAAATATTTATTTGACCAATGAAAAAACTTGGAAACGAAAAATCAATGAAATGATGATTGCAATTCAAATTGAAAAAAAATACGAAAAAGATCAGATTTTAGAAGGCTACCTCAATTCCATTTATTTTGATCATGGCATCTATGGTGTTGAGGATGCTAGCATCTTTTATTTTGGAAAGTCATCAAAAGACCTTACCTTAGTAGAAGCTTGCGCTATAGCAAGTATTCCCAAAGGACCTACCTTATATTCACCAATCAGAAATCCGGAAAAAAATAAAGAAAGAAGAAATCTCATTTTAGATGAGCTTTATCAAGATCAAAAAATAGACGAGACTACCTTATTGCAGACCAAGGAAAAAATAATCACTTGTATCGGTAACAATCCTAACGATGATGATACAAGTGCACCCTATTTTCAAGATTTGGTTTTAAATGAGTTAAAAAAAATTCCAGAAATCAATGGCTATCGTTTTGAGGGATTGAAAGTATATACTACCCTTCAGTTGGATTTATATACAAGTATTGTAGATAGTATCAATAAACGTGCTCCAGAAACAGAAATTGAAACAGCCGTTTACGCCATGGATCCTGCAACAGGTCATGTACTTGCGGTAGTAGGTGGTAGAAACTATGAAAAAAGCAATTATAACCGCGCTGTTTCTAGTGTGAGACAACCAGGTTCATCGATTAAACCCTTTTTATACCTTACCGCATTGGAACAAGGATTCACTGTTTCAACCGCTTTTATGAGTGAGGCAACGACATTTTATCTGGGTAATGAAACTTATTCACCAACCAATTTCCAGAGTATTTATGCTAATTTTGATATATCGATGGTTTACGCACTGGCTACTAGTGATAATATTTATGCCATGAAAACCCATCTTTTCCTTGGTATGGATAAAATGGTTTCTACTCTTAAACGATTCGGTTTTTCAGGAGATATCCCAGCTATTCCTTCCCTTGCATTAGGGACACATGAAGTCTCTGTACAAGAACTCACTGAAGGCTACGCAGTGCTTGCCAATTTAGGATTATCCGTGACACCTACTATTATTACCAAAATTACGGATATGAATAATCAAGTTATTTATGAAAGTAAACCGAAACAAAAAAGAATTGCTGATAGTACAGATGTCTATTTATTAAATGAGGCCATGACTTCTATTTTCGATAACCGAATGACATACAATATTCGTCCTACTGGTGTTTCTATCAAAAGTCTGCTCTCTACTACTTATAGTGCAAAGAGTGGTTCTACGGATACAGATAACTGGATGGTCGGATACAACCCTGATATTGTTGTAAGTGTTTGGACGGGATATGATGATGCAAGACCCGTTGAAGGACTAGAGGATACGAAATTTGGAAAATACATTTGGGCGGATAGTGTTGAAGCTTATTATAAAGTCACAAAACAATCTCCGACTTGGTATGACACACCCTCTGATGTTGTAGCCATTCCTCTTTCTCCATTAACTGGATTTTATGCAAAGATGGATGAATACACCAAAATGTTATATTTCAAAAAAAGTAATTTGCCTTGGTATGTGGAATCACTTTACGGTTCTACGCTTTAGTTGATTTTCAAATCAAAACGTTAGTAAAACGGGAACTGTTTACTAACGTTTTTCTTTATGCCTTATTTAGATATACGTAAAATGTTTCTATGATATATTTTGTTGGTATGGCAAATGATAGTCCTTCTATCTTATCATTTCCATCACCTACGACCTTCCAAGTATTGATTCCCATCAATTGACCATAGATATCAAAAAGTCCTCCCCCACTATTACCTGAATTGATAGATGCATCATGCTGAATATATTCATTCTGAACCATATGGCCACTTGCATCTTCTTCCTTATGATATCTTGAGGGGGCACTAATGATCCCACAAGTCACTGTATTATAATAATCTTCTAGTTGATAGGGACACCCTACAACAATACCAAACTGTCCTACTTTAGGCGCTATTGTGGATAGGACGGCTGTGCCAAGAAGAAAGGGGGAATCAAATGATAATAGTGCTAAATCATTTTTATCATCTAATGCAACAATGCTTGCATCTTGATATTTTCGCTCTTCACCTAAATATATTTTTAAACTTGTCACACCAGATTTATCTACTACATGCCGATTGGTCACTGCATAATACTGGTATCGCTGATTCTCTAGTTGTTCTCTTTTGATAATGACACCACTTCCTGTAGAAACCATTTGGGTGAGTAATCCTCTACTTGTTACCTTCACACCAACACTACAACTTTGAGCTATATCTGAGCCAACCATGAGGGCTTCTTCTAAATCTTGAATCGTCACATCAATGCTATAATCAATATATCTATTTTCTATTTCATTGACCACTTTCTTATTCAATAATTTTTGAATTGAACAACTGGATAGCGTTAAAAGAAAGCAGATAACGAAAACAAAGCAACTCAGTAGTTTCATTTTTTTCATCATAATGATTTACCTACAATTCGATTGACATTGTTTTGAATAGCTAGAGCCATTTCTTCCACAGAAATTTGTTTTATTTTGGCCATCTCTTCCACAATCAAAGGAATATACTTAGGACCATTTTCTGTACCACGATAAGGATGGGGTGTCAAATAAGGCGAATCTGTTTCCGACACCAAATACTGAATATCGATTTGTTCAACTACTTCTTTCATATTTTTCCCATTTTTGAAAGTCACAGGACCAGATATACCCAATGAAAAATTCATTTTGACATATTCTCTTGCTAATTCTGCACTGCCACTATAGGAATGCATGATTCCACCTACGATTTCCGCATGATGTTTTTTTAAAGTATCAAATGTCAATTGATGGGCATCTCGACTATGAATCATAAGCGGTAAATGATACTTTTGAGCTAGTTCAATTTGTTTTACAAATGCTATTTCTTGCTCTTCTACAGTAGTTGTATCCCAATGAAGATCATAACCAACCTCACCTACAGCAACAACTTTCTCATCTTTTAACATTTCTTCTAACACTTGATATTCATACTCTGCATAATCTTTGATTTCTGTCGGATGATAGCCTACTGCCGCGTAGCACCAATCATATTGATGAGCAAGCTGAATCGCTTTCTTGGATGTTTCTAAATCATATCCGACAACAATCATTTTAGTGACTTGTTTGGAAAAAGCATCTTCAATGACTTCTTCTAAATGACTTTCTAACTGTTGACTATTCAAATGCACATGCGTATCTATGAACATATTTTCACCTTACCTTTATTCTATTATACGACATATCCATATTTTTTTCAAGAAAACTCCTTTGAAAAAACAAAAAAGCCTCTACTATTGAGTAGAGACTATTTTTATTCAAATTGATTGACTAGTCGTCTAATTCAGAAACTGAACCAGCACCTACTGTTCTACCACCTTCACGGATAGAGAACTTAGTACCTTTTTCAACAGCGATTGGGTGAATTAGTTTAACTGTCATTTGTGTATTGTCACCAGGCATAACCATTTCAGTACCTGCTGGTAATTCGATAACACCAGTTACGTCAGTAGTACGGAAATAGAATTGAGGACGATAGTTAGAGAAGAATGCTGTATGACGTCCACCTTCTTCTTTTGTTAATACGTAAACTTCAGCTTTGAATTCTGAGTGAGGTGTAACAGATTTTGGTTTTGCAAGAACTTGTCCACGAACAATTTCTTCACGTGCAATACCACGAAGTAATACACCAATGTTGTCACCAGCTTCAGCTTGGTCAAGTAATTTACGGAACATTTCTACACCAGTGATAACTGCAGGTTTAGTATCTTTGATACCGATGATTTCAATTGTATCACCAACTTTAACTGTACCACGTTCAACACGTCCTGTAGCAACTGTACCACGACCAGTGATTGAGAATACATCTTCTACTGGCATTAAGAAAGGTTTATCAGTTTCACGAACTGGATCAGGAATGTATTCATCAACAATATTCATTAATTCGATGATAGCTTCTTGTGCTTTTGGATCGCCTTCTAATGCTTTTAATGCAGAACCACGAATGATTGGAGTATCGTCTCCAGGGAATCCGTATTCATCTAATAATTCACGAACTTCCATTTCAACTAATTCTAATAATTCTTCATCATCTACCATATCGCATTTGTTTAAGAAAACGATTAGTTTAGGAACACCTACTTGACGGCTTAATAAGATATGTTCACGAGTTTGAGCCATTGGTCCATCTGTTGCTGCAATAACTAAGATTGCACCATCCATTTGGGCAGCACCAGTAATCATGTTCTTAACATAGTCGGCATGTCCTGGGCAGTCAACGTGTGCATAGTGACGTTTTTCAGTTTCATATTCAACGTGACAAGTATTGATAGTTATACCACGAGCTTTTTCTTCTGGAGCACCATCAATTTCATCGTAAGCTTTCTTTTGTGCTAAACCTTGTTGAGCTAATACATTTGTAATAGCTGAAGTTAAAGTAGTTTTACCATGGTCAACATGTCCGATTGTACCAATGTTAACATGTGGTTTGGTACGTACAAATTTTTCCTTTGCCATTTTTAATTTCTCCTTTTATTTATTTTTAAATACAATTTTATTGTATAACAAATTAGTTTTTTTTGCAAGTAAAACGTAAGTTTTTTATTACTGAGCGTTACGTTTTTTGATCACAGTTTCAGCAACATTCTTTGGACATTCTTCATAGTGATCAAATTGCATTGTATAGTTACCACGTCCTTGTGTATTAGAACGAAGTGCAGTTGCATATCCAAACATTTCTGCAAGTGGAACGTAAGCTTTGATACATTGTGTTTTTCCTCTTGCTTCTTGTCCATCAATGCGTCCACGACGAGTAGATAAATCACCAATTACTGTACCAACATATTCATCTGGTACAACAACCTCTACTGTTTCAATTGGTTCTAGTAAAACAGGTTGACACTTATCTGCGGATGCTTTAAATGCCATACCACCAGCTACTTCGAACGCGATTTGGCTTGAGTCAACATCATGGTAAGAACCAAATACAAGTCTTGCTTTAATATCGATTGTTGGGAATCCAGCTAAATTACCATTTGCTAAAGCATTTTCAATACCTTTGTTAACTGCTGGTATATATTCACGTGGAATAACACCTCCAACGATTTCATCTACAAATTCATATCCTTTTTCAGGGTTAGGTTCAAATACAACTACGCAGTGTCCATATTGACCACGACCACCTGATTGACGAACGAATTTACCTTCGATTTCAGCAGATCTTTTGATGGTTTCACGATAAGATACTTGAGGTTGTCCCACATTACATTCTACATGGAATTCTCTTCTCATACGGTCAACAATGATATCTAAGTGTAATTCACCCATACCTGAAATAATCGTTTGACCAGTTTCAATATCTGTATAAGTTCTAAATGTTGGATCTTCTTCTGCTAATTTTGAAAGAGCTACAGACATCTTGTCTTGGTCACCTTTTGTTTTAGGTTCAATTGCAACAGAGATAACGGGTTCTGGGAAAACCATTTTTTCTAAAATAACTGGATGATCAGGATCACACATTGTGTCACCTGTAGTTGTATCCTTTAATCCTACTGCAGCGGCAATATCCCCTGAGAAAACTTCTTTGATTTCTGTACGATTATTGGCATGCATCAATAGAATACGTCCAATTCTTTCTCTCTTATCTTTTGTTGAATTCAGTACATATGAACCAGATTCTAGATGTCCAGAATATACTCTAAAGAAAGTTAATTTTCCAACATATGGGTCTGTCATAACCTTAAATGCTAGTGCTGAGAAAGGAGCATTATCATCTGAATTTACTTCGATTTCGTTACCATCTTCATCATGACCTTTGATTTGAGCAACTTCTTCTGGTGAAGGAAGATAATCGATTACAGCATCAAGTACTTTCTTCACACCTTTATTTTTGAAAGCTGTACCACAAAGGATAGGGAAAAATTGAACAGAAAGAGTACCTTTACGAATTGCACCTTTTAGCATTTCTACAGTGATTTCTCCACCATCTAAGTAAGTCATCATCAGGTCATCATCAAATTCTGCTACAGCATTAATCAATTCATCACGATAGTATTCCGCTTCATCTTTTAAATCTGCAGGAATTTCGATTTCTTTTCCATTTTCATCTGCGCTTCCTTCTTCATATAAGAAAGCCTTCATTTCAACTAAATCAATGATACCTTTAAAATCATTTTCAGCACCAATTGGATACTGAATGGCATGAGCATTTGCACCAAGTCTATGATCTAGTGATTGGCAACTATATTTGAAATCCGCACCAGTTTTATCCATCTTATTGATGAATACAATTCTTGGTACAAGATATTCAGTAGCTTGTCTCCAAACTGTTTCTGTTTGTGGTTCAACACCTGCTTGTGCATCAAGTACAGTTACAGCACCATCTAATACTCTCAAAGAACGACTTACTTCAACTGTGAAGTCAACGTGTCCTGGAGTATCAATGATGTTAACACGATGTCCTTTCCAAAATGCAGTTGTTGCTGCAGAAGTAATCGTGATACCTCTTTCTTGTTCTTGTTCCATCCAGTCCATTTGAGCAGCACCATCATGTGTTTCTCCAATTTTGTGAATCTTACCTGTATGGTATAAAACTCTTTCTGTAAATGTTGTCTTACCTGCATCAATGTGAGCCATGATACCGATATTACGGGTATTTAATAATGAATATTCACGAGCCATTGTATATTAGTCTCCTATTACCATTGATAATGAGCAAATGCTTTATTTGCTTCTGCCATACGATGTGTATCTTCGCGTTTTTTAACGGCACCACCAACACCATTGGCAGCATCCATGATTTCTTTTGCTAGTCTTTCTTCCATTGTTTTTTCATTACGAAGACGAGCATAATTAGTTAACCATCTTAAACCTAGAGTATAGCGTCTTGCTTCTCTAACTTCAACTGGAACTTGATAGTTAGCACCACCCACACGACGTGATCTAACTTCTAATTGTGGCATTATATTTTCTAATGCTTGTTTGTATACTTCAAGTGGATCACGACCAGTTACTTTTGATACTCTATCAAATGCACCATATATGATTTGTTGTGCCACACCTTTTTTACCATCCAACATTACACTATTGATTAAGCGAGTAACCAATACTGAATTATATATTGGATCTGGTAATACGTTTCTTTTAGCGACATGTCCTTTACGAGGCATGTAGACTCCTCCTTTCTACAATTGTGAGTTATTTTTGATTTTAATTTAAATTACTTTTTCGCTTTTCCAGCTTTAGGGCGTTTAGCACCATATTTTGAACGCGCTTGCTTACGACTTTCAACACCAGTTGTATCTAATGTACCACGGATAATATGATAACGTACCCCTGGTAAGTCTTTTACACGTCCGCCACGAATCAATACAGTATTATGTTCTTGTAACTTATGACCAATACCTGGAATATAAGCTGTTACTTCAATACCATTACTTAAACGAACACGGGCCATCTTACGAATAGCTGAGTTAGGTTTCTTAGGTGTCATAGTTGTAACACGAGTACAAACACCTTTCTTTTGAGGGCAGTTAATGCTTGTTGCTACCTTCTTTAAAGAGTTATAGCCAATTCCTAGATGAGGTGATTTTGACTTTCTAACTTTGTCTTCACGTGAGTTACGTACTAATTGATTTATTGTAGGCATCTTCCTTCTCCTTTCAATAGATTAGTTATTCTGAGATTCCACATTTCCACGTGTTTCAATATCCCAAAAAATATAGCCTTTTAAAAGGCCAAAATTTAACCTCTATTATTATACTTATTTTTGGTAGAAAAGTCAAAAAATATACATTATAATTTTTAAACATATCTCATTTCTTTTATTAAAATTTTTTTCTAATCCATCATTACGAGAAAAAGCACTATTACAATGCAATAAACCATTATCTTATCTATGACATTTTCATTAAACTATTCATCATATATAAGACTCTTTTTATGGCCAAAATAGGCTAGTAAAGAAAAAACGCTATTTTTAACAAATAGCGTCTTCACTTTAATCAAAATATTTCTTTTTAGTTAGAATGACTACTTTACCGCCTGTAAGTTGAATCATTTTTGCGGCATCCAAAGAGAAATCTTGTGCTTTTACTACTAAAGGTTTATCAAGTATACCTCTAGCAAGTACTTTTACAAAACATACATTTTTATCAATAAGACGTTTCTCCTTCAAAGTATTGACTGTAACTTCTTCACCCGCTTCAAAATTTTTAGAAATAACGTCTAGATTAATAATATCTTTCTTATTACCAAAAATCTTTTCTGTTTCTTCTTCTGTTTCAATCAATGTTTCTGCAGTCTCATCAGAAACCATTTCTTTTGCTTCAGCAACACTGACTTGAACACGTTGCAACTCTTCCATCTTTTGTCTTTCTTCTGCCAAACGACGTTCTTTTTCTTCTTGTTCTTTTTGAAGGGCAGCTTCTTTTTCAAGACGTTCTTTTTCTTCTTGTTCTTTTTGAAGTGCTGCTTCTCTTTCAAGGCGTTCTTTTTCTTCTCGCTCTTTTTGAAGGGCAGCTTCTTTTTCAAGACGTTCTTTTTCTTCTTGTTCTTTTT
>JAMPAL010000005.1:0-48491 GCA_023667245.1 Anaeroplasma bactoclasticum | reverse complement strand
TTGGGGTTGATTCTGCATATTTACTGTTTAATCCTGGATCTCTTGCGACGATAAACAAACCCGTCATAATGGAACGAGGATGACCATCTCCTGGTGTATTTAACATTTGCAATTTTCCTTCTGCATCACGTTTTAGGAAAGTAACCGAACCACCCCCATCAAACTGGTATGCATTAACACATCCTAATTCTTTAAACATTTCTGCTACTTCAAATTGAGTAGGCCCTCCTGTTTTCGTATTGGCTGTTAGAATTACAATACTACCATCTGCTTTAAAGCCAATTCCTGCACGTTCTTTAGATGTAGTTTTATAATATTCGCAATTATATACAACACTTTGTCCCATATCGTTAGTGTCTACATAAGATACTGGTATACTTTCTCCATTTTCTAAATATTTATACATATATCCTGTCATACATTCTACATCGCTAAATTCATCGATATATTCAAACTGACAAAGAATTTCCTTTCCTTTACTAAAATGCGCAGTAACTGTCGCATTTTTTGTAATGATATATACTTTTTTACTTGGTGGCGTACCAATTGCACCTACTTCAGTTAATTCTTGGTTTACTATACCTTTTACAAAAATGCCTAAGAAATCACCACTTAGTGTACCTGCTGGAAACTGACTCGATTTTCGGTACATTGCATAATTGATTTCAAACACTCTGTAGCCCGTTGCATCAATAGATTGCATCATATCTGGCAAAATAATGGATATTCCATTTTCATCAGGTAATGCATTCACTTTTGTCACATCATAACTCTCATTATCTACTTTTAACCTTGGAGTATTTGAAGCTACTGGACGCTGTTTAATTACAACACTACCATCTGCTTTAAAACCTATGAGTTCTTTAAAAGCCTCAGCACTAACATCTTTTCGAATGACTTCACCATCTTGAACAATTGCATTTGTGGGTTCATCATTATAGTATCCTTCAGCGTTTACTCCACCCAATACGATCCAGCCTGGATGATTTTTCTCATAGTCTTCACCAATAGCCGCAAGTGTCTTTTTTTCGTAACCACTCGTGCTACTATACGTCCACACAGCTAGTTTGACATCTTGACTTGGATCAAGCGTATAAGTATATACATCTCTTTTGACTTTAGCTGCGGCCACATCATAACTTGTATCCATTTGATAATACTGATATTGGAGATTAGCATTGAGTCTTTCTTCTTCTACAAGGACCTGTTTACTAATATGAGGTGATGTTGCCTCCACTGTTGCAATACATCCCATCATTAAAATACTGAATAAACTGATGCCCACTATTAATTTTTTCATAATTTATTTTTCTCCTCCTATATATGTAAATCGTACATATGTTTTTCCTTCTTTTTCAATTCTTTCATTCCACATCGAAAGGGGTCTAACCCAAAAACTTTGATCTTGCAAAGACCTATAAATAACTAGTTCTTCTAATGTTTCAGAATGTCTAGCTATTCCTATTACTTCATAAAGCCCCCCTTTAAAATGACGATATAATCCTAATTGCATCATTATACCTCATGAAATACGTCAAATGTTTCTGCATCATCTAAATGAATGATTGTGTCTACCAGTAATGCAATAATCATTTCTACATCTCTTATATCACACACTTCTACACTAGAGTGCATATAGCGAAGAGGAATACTGATGAGTTCAGTAGGGATTCCTCCTTGCTTATCGTAAATTTGATCCATATCCGTATACGTTCTAGATATTTCTACTGCAAATTGCAAAGGTATATTGAGCCGCTTAGCTGCTTCTTTTAGATGCCTCACTAAAATAGGATTAGCATGACTTGCAATAGTTAAAATGGGTCCTTCTCCTAATGCGGTATCATGGGTAAAGGTATTTTTATATGCAACATCCGTGCTACTACCTACATCTAGAACAATGGCACATGTGGGTCTAACCATTTCTACTGCAAATTTTGCACCACGCCCCGTTGTTTCTTCTCCAACAGTTGTTGCCACATATACACCAACTGAGGCCTGTTTTTCTTTGACTCTTTTGAGTGTTTCAATAGCAATATATGCACCAATTTTATCATCTAATGCTCTTCCAGCAAGTCTATGTTCACCAAGACGCATATATGTCATTTGATGAATCACTACATCCCCAATTGATACAAGTGCTTCAGTTTCTTTTTTTGTGGATGTACCAATATCTAGTTTTAAATCCGTTACTTTAAGTTCACCTGATACCATTTGATATGTAGGTCCAATTACACCAGGTACTATCTTTTTGGCACCATCTTCTTCTGTATGAATCACCACAACATGTTGACCTAGATACATATGGGGTTGAATTGCACCTATATTTGTGAGTCTACAAATTCCATTTGATTCTATTTTTTCAATAGCCAAACCAATCTCATCAATGTGAGCTACTAACATCACTTTCATGTTACTTTTGGGATAAATACCATGAACGACATTGTAACTATGATGTGTATAAGTCACATCAGAAATGCCTTTTAGTTCTTCTATAAGCATTTTTTGAAAATTGATTTCATGACCACTTGCTGAAGGTGTTTCTAGCATTTTAAATAACAATTCCATACTCATTTTTTCTCACCACCATATTGAATTAGATTCCATTTTTTTTGTTCTGTATCATAATGGGAATAAAACTCAAGAATTTCTTGTTCAAAGAAAATCCCCATTTCAAGGTCCAAACCACTTGCATACTCTTCTTGTTGAATAGAGTCTAGTCTTCTCCACTCTACTACTCCTTCTTTGTGATTTGAATAAAGCGTACCACTAAAACTTGATGTTTTAAACATAAACACAATATTGCGTTCTTGAGTGGTTGGATCATACCAATCCCTAATGCCACAAAACTCAAGGTGATTCACGTCTAAACCTGTTTCTTCCTTAACTTCTCGAATCACAGAGGGTACAATCGCTTCCCCTTCTTCTACATGCCCACCTGGAAAAGCAATCCCACACCAATCTTTTATACGATGAATGACAACTACTTCTTTAGTGGTTTTATTTTCAATTAGACACATATTCGTTAGGATAATTTTTTCCATCAACGTTTTTCTCCTTTTTTCCTATTTTAAACTGAATATATTGGATTCCCCATAATACTATAAACAAAATCATATATGTACCTAATGTACAAGATACATACATGAGTATTGTATAACAAATCGGTAGTTTTTCTGATAGTGGCTTTAAAAATGGCAATGGAATATTATAAGGCTCTCTTAGAAACATAAAATTACTATGATAAAGACTATTTAATAAGATGGCAACACCTGAGAAAAACGTGCAGAATACCATATAATTTATTAACGTTTTCTTTTGAAGAGTAATCAAATGGTGTGATATATATACTATCCCTAAATAAACCATTAAACTATGATATAACATACTATAGCAAGATAAAAAATGGAACATCGGGTATGCTGTTAACGAAGTCGATGGCATCAATAAAAACATTGCCCCCGCAACAATACCTCCTGTTCCGATAAATGCATCTCCAAATGATTGAAAAATACCTTTCGTATATCCTGATAAAATACAAGCATAAATAAACATTGAACAAAAATAAAGTGGTACCCAACTATCTAAATTAGAATTGCCTTGCAAATGAGAAAATAGGATTTTACCGCTTTCTAAAATAACAACTATTATAGCTATGATTTGGGTCAATCTTCTTATACTTTTTTCTTTCATTGTTCTAGATAGATAAACGCCTATAACAATAACTACCACGCAAAAGATAAAGACGATAATGTGCGTAAGAGAAAACATGCCACAAGGCGGGTATTCTCCTTGTTTTGAAAAGAACATATTGTATCCTCCCTCTTACTTATTCTAATTTTATTATATACTATTATTATCTTTTTTTCAAGAAAAGAAAATTCTTTATCTACTCTAAATAATGCATAATGAGAGAATCTGTTCCTTCTTATATATAGAATAGGGCGATTATCTTACAATAATAAAATAAAAATGGTAAGCCAATTGGCTTACCATTTTATATTCTAAACTACATGATTCATCCCATCTATCTAAAATAATCTCTTTTTCAAATATTTGATGCTACATTCTAACAACCCTACAATGAGAACAATCAAAATACCATAGGCCAACAAGCTATCCATTTCAATACTCGTTTTTATAGCATACAATACTTTTCCAATACTTGTATTGGTTTGACATATATATTCGCCCATAATCATCACCTTAAAACTCATGCCAAGGGTTTGTATTAAACACATCATGACATAAGGCAAAGTAATAGGGAAATATACTGATTTGATTTTTTGTCTTATATTTCCAGGAAGCATACGTACTTCATCAATGATATCTGTGCTAATTTGATCTACTGCTGTAATGAGACCTTCTAAGACCACAGGCAAACTCATTAAAATCGTAATCATATAAGGACCCGATTTATCTCCTATGAGAATAAAGATAAAAATAGATATCACCGCAAGAGGAGTGCTTCGCATCATTTGAATGATAGGCTTAAAAAAATGAATACTAGTTGGACATATAATATATATACTTGTTATCACTAAGCCTAAGAAAAAGCAAATAGCTACAGATAGAATAACCCTTACACACGTAAAACCAATTGCCTTTAAACTACTAGAAGTTTGAAAAATACGGAAAAAGGCTTGTATAATTCTTTTTATGCTAGGAAAGATGAAATCATTTTGATATATATTAGATACAATCATCCATACGAAAAAGACTAATAAAATTGCACTAACAGAAAGCGTTGATGAAACAATTTTACTTTTGGTAGTAGAATGCCTCATCTGGGATACTACCTCCAATGGTTTTACCAAGGCCTAATTCGATTACTTTACTGAAATAAAAATCAATGGCTGCTTGATTGTTGGTGTCTAGTTTTAAATTACATTTTAGTATTGCTTTTTGCAGAACTTCCTCCGTAATCTTAGCTAAATTTTCATCCACCTTTACAGCACTTTGTACCACGCGATTCGGATTTGTTTCAATCAAATGAATAGAAGCTATCATTTGATCTAAAGCGGATTGAACAGATGCATTATTTTTTCTTTCTTTTTTGACAAAAATACCTGCTTGTGGGAAAGAGTAACTACCTGTAAGAGTTGCCCATTCTTCTTGTAAGTCTAGCGTATATATATTTTTATTACCAGATAATTTGGTAATAGATGGTTCAGCTGATACAATAATATCTGCTTTTCCACTCATAAGATAAGAATTAGCTGTATTGACATCATCTACATACTCTAGTGCCACATTCATATGATAAGAGGCAATCAGTGTTCTTAAAACAACATCAGGTGTTGAATTTTTTCCAAATACAGTAATGGTTTTACCTTCTAATGTGGCAAAAGAATCTAATGGAGTTGTGGATGCAATATAATAGTTGCCCCATACAATGGTCTCATATAATTGATATCCAAAATTTTCATTTTCATTATAAAATTTTGCGCCTAAATTAACAGGAGCAACAACGATATCATAATTGGTATTGGTAAATGCCGCAATCAATGGATCACTCCCACTAACAATATTTTCTTTAATAAATTCTTCTTCTAATGCTCTAGCAATTCCTAAAGAAGGCGTACCTGTAGGTACAATGACACTCACTTCTTCTTCTGCATTCAAACACCCTGTTAGTCCAAAAGCGAATAAAAGTGTTGTTAAAATGGTTATTATTTTTTTCATTTTGAATCTTCCTTTCTTTTTTTGTTTTCCATTCATATGATTTGCTAAAATATTATATCATATGCTATAATAAAAAAGTGTAATATATATTACACTTTTTGAATTATTTTCTGAAGAAAGGAGATATGAAAGAGATGCCTTATCACTTACTCTCTGATGCATTATGTAACAAATACACAAAAATAGTTTGTTATCATGCTGGAGATATTGTATTCAATCAAGGAGAAATGTGTCAGCATATTGGTTTTATTGAAATAGGTGAAATTGATGTGATTACGATAACCCATACTGAAAAAGAAGAAACCATTACATCATTATTTAAAGGAGATGCTTTTGGTGATTTGCTCCTTTTTTCTAATCATCCTTATTATTTAGGTCATGCCATTTGCAAAAAAGAAACGGTTGTAAGATATATTGAAAAAGAACATCTGCTTCTGTTATTTCAAAATCAAGCCTTTCTAACTGCCTTTTTATCTATGATTTCTCATAAGGCAATGCAACTCAAAAATGAGAATAAACTATTGCGCCATAGCAATTTAAAAGATAGAATTATGCATTATTTAATAGAAGAACAGCTACGTACACATTCTTCTACGATTCAAATTGAAAATGTTAGTACTTTCGCAACCCTACTTTCTTTCACAAGACCTACTGTTTCAAAAGCGTTGCAACAGCTAGTAAAAGAAGGAGAAATTCAGATTCACAAAAAGGGTCAAACTTGTTGGATTCAACTGATTCATCCTGACTATGTTCGCTTTCAATAGCAACTATCAAAAAAAGGGGAATCTCTTTAAAGAGGTTCTCCTTCTTTTTTACATATATATGCAGGTAATAGTTTTTTCAATAATTGGTAGCAAGGTGCATATAACCATAAAATACTAAGAAATGAACTAGCACAAAGCAAAAGAACAAAAGGAATATCTGCTAATATATAGTGTTTGATGGATATATCTAAAAATAAGGCATTGGTCACAGTAAAGCATAGACTATATAGAATTGCACTTAAAATGCCATATAAAGCTAAAAATAAGGGCTTATTTGTATTTTTCAAGAAAAAGTGAATAAAGATAGGGATGAATGCATAGCCAATCCCCATCGGTATAACCACAAAGGGAGCGATAGAACCATTGATGATACAATCTAATCCAACATGAATTATAATTATGCCTAAAGTAGGTAAAGGGCCAAACACTTTGGTATATAACACTAATAAGAAAATAGTCAGTTGGATATTGGGTAAAAAACCTAGCAGTTGCTCTTGTACAAAAAGGATAGCAGTAAACAAAGCATAATATACCATTTGTCTACAGGTTCTTTTTAACATCCAACTTCCCAATCTTCTATAGAGCTATAAGTAATTCTAACCTCATCTTGATCAGATGGAACAAGTTCCCACGCTCCAACAGATGCAAATTCACAGTTTACAACTAACTTATAATAATGGGTTGTAATATCAGTTGTATCTCCATTGATAGCAATAATCATTCCTTTTTGACTACCTTTTCCCTCTTCTATTTCGACATGTCTTCTTAATACATCAATCAGTACTTCACCTTGATAAAAATCCACTTCTTGATTCAATAAAACTACTTCATTTTTACCCGTAATATACAGATGAATTTGACCTGATTTTTTGGCTCCTTTTGTACCAAAACATAGGCATACAAATACAATAACCAATACGGCTAAAACACTAGCGATGATACTTATTCTTTTTTGATTCATTTTGTTTCTTCCTTTTCTGTTAATTTTGAAATGAGTGTATCCCATACATACATTATGGCAGACTCCCGTACTTCATTTCTGCCCATCTGCTTAAAATACATTGTTTTTGCAAATGTTTTTTCTTGTATACTAAAACCAAAGCAAACAGTACCTACAGGTTTATCTATACTACCACCACTAGGACCTGCAAATCCCGTAATACCTATACCCACTTGTGCCAGAGTTGTTTTAGCAATTCCTAAAGCCATTTCCAAAGCAACTTCTTCACTAACTACGCCATATTGATGAATCGTATTGGGGTTGACCCCTAAATATTTCACTTTAGATGCATCTGAGTATGTTATAATACTTTCATCAAATACTTTGGATGCATTAGGTATTCCTACTAGGCTTGATGCCAGTAGTCCTCCTGTACATGATTCTGCAAAACTAATTTTATATTGTTTTTGTAAAAGTAACTGAACTACATATTCTATTTTTGATTCTAACATTTTATCACCCTATGTATTATATCATAAAAGTTTCAAAAGCACATCATATAATACTAAACTTTGATTTTGAACTATATACATATGAAAATAATCTTGTTATTTTATGATTTAAATACATAGTATCATGCCATCGATAAATATAGGCATATTGATCCAAATATATTATTCTCCTAAAATTTTATAAAAGAATATATAATTATTATTTCAAAAAAAGTTGTAAGGCCTATTTATCCTTACAACTTTTCATTTTAGTTTTACTTATTATTTATTTTCTTTTGAAAATGCCTTTTTTGCATTATATGTAGTATGAAGTAATTTGTGAGCAAGGTGACCATTAGGTTCTCCTAAAAATTCCTTATAGGCACGCATTACTTCTTCATTTTCATGAGATTTATGAAGTGGAGCATCCTTATCAATTTGATAAAGTACACTTGCACGAAGCGCTCTTACATCTGTACATTCTTGTACTTTTGCATTTACGATAGGTTGACCACCACCATTGATACATCCACCAGTACATGCCATCACTTCAACAAAATGATATTGTTTTCCAGATTCAATGCGTTTGAACAATTCAGGAATATTCACAGCACCATGAACTACAGCAACATTGACTTCATGACCAGCAATCGTTAAGGTTGCTTCTTTGATACCATTTTCTACACCACGAACTACTGTAAAATCAAGTTTATCCTCATTTTCAGGGTCTAATACATGAGCAACTGTGCGAAGTGCTGCTTCCATTACACCACCTGTTGCACCAAAGATAACACCAGCACCAGTATACTTTGCAAGTGGACTTGTTGGTGTATAATCTTCTAATGCATTAAAATCAATACCTTGACGTTTAACAAGACGTGCATATTCTCTTGTTGTAAGAACATAATCAATATCTCTTAATCCGTCATTTTCCATTTCAGGACGATTTGCTTCATATTTTTTAGCAATACAAGGCATAATAGATACTACTTTAATTTTAGCAGGATCAACACCAAGTTGTTTTGCATAGTAATGCTTAATCATTGAACCTTGCATTTGTTGAGGTGATTTGCAACTTGAAAGATTATCTAAGTATTGTGGATAGTATTGTTCGATATAACGAATCCAACCAGGTGAACAACTTGTAATCATTGGGAATGCCACTTTTTCGCCATTTAATGCTTTTGTTAATCTTCCAATAAATTCTGTTCCTTCTTCCATAATAGTTAAATCGGCACCAAAATTAACATCAGTTACATCATCAAAACCAAGTTCATGCAAAGATGCATACAATTTTCCTTCGCAGTTGGTTCCAATAGGGTTACCAAATTCTTCACCAATAGCAGCACGAACAGCTGGTGCAAATGTAGCCACTAGATAATTTTCATGATTGGTTAATTCTTCTTCCACAAAATCAATTTGCTCTTTTTCACGAATAGCACCTGTTGGACAAGCTTGAATACATTTACCGCAATAAATACAACCCGCATCAGCAATATCATGATTTAATGCGCTACCTACACAAGTAACAAATCCTCTTTGGTTAAAATTCAATACACCTGTACCAGAAAGTTTTTCACATGCCCCAATACAACGACCGCAAAGTACGCATTTAGATGAATCAAAAACAATAGCGTCACTTTCATTGATGATAGGTAATTTCTTGGCAAATTGACCAGACTCAGCCATTTCATTATTGATAGAAAATCTTCTCATTAGAGCCAATAATTCACAATTATGTTCTCTTGGACATTTCCAACAATCAAAACGATGGTTTGCTGCAATCAATTCTAATGTTTGACGAACGGCAGTTCTTACACGCTTAGAGTTGGTAAGAATCGTTGCTGTTCCTTCACGATTTAAAATAGAACCTACTTCAACAGAACAAGAGTTTTTAAGCGAACGCATACCCACAATTTCAACTACACACACACGGCAAGATGCATTTTCGTTGATGTCTTTTAAAAAGCAAAGACGAGGAATATCAATACCTACTGAATCAGCTGCTTGCATAATTGTATAATTAGCAGGAACGGTTACTGTTTTTGAGTTAATTGTTATTGTTACTAATTTTTCCATAGTTCTTTCCTCCTATTGAACAACGATTGCATTTTTAGGGCAACCTTTTACACAACTACCACATTTGATACATTTTGCAGGATCAATAAAGTGTTGTTGTCTAAGTTCTCCACTAATGGCATCGGCAGGACAATTTCTCTTACACTTTGTACAACCAATACATTGATCGGTAACCACAAATGTAAGTAATGGTTTACATACACCAGCAGGACATTTCTTATCTACTACGTGTGCCATATATTCATCACGGAAATTGGCTAATGTAGAAAGTACTGGGTTTGGTGCACTTTGTCCAAGACCACAAAGTGAGGCATCTTTAATCATTAATGCAAGATTTTCAAGTGTAGTTAAATCTTCCATTGTACCTTCACCTTTGGTAATTTTCTTTAAAATTTCAAGCATTCTCTTTGTACCTTCACGACATGGTGTACATTTACCACAAGATTCATCAACTGTAAAATCTAAGAAGAAACGAGCAACGTCAACCATACAGTTATTTTCATCCATAACAATCATACCACCAGATCCCATCATAGATCCAAGAGCAATCAAATTATCATAATCAATTGGTGTATCTAAGTGTTTTGCAGTTAAGCATCCACCAGAAGGTCCACCTGTTTGAACAGCTTTAAAAGCCTTACCATTAGGGCACCCACCGCCGATATCATAAATGACTTCTCTAAGGGTTGTTCCCATTGGAATTTCTACTAAGCCTGTATTTTTAATTTTTCCACCTAAAGCAAATACTTTGGTTCCTTTTGATTTTTCAGTACCAATACTGGAGAACCATTCCCAACCATTTAAGATAATCACTGGAACATTTGCTAGTGTTTCAACATTATTGATAATAGATGGTTTTCCCCATAATCCTTTTTGTGCAGGGAAAGGTGGTTTATTACGAGGCATACCACGTTCACCTTCAATAGAAGCTATCAAAGCAGTTTCTTCACCACAAACAAAGGCACCAGCACCTAGGCGAATATCAATATCAAAATCGAATCCACTACCAAAAATATCCTTGCCAAGCAATCCATATTCTCTAGCTTGCTCAATTGCATATTGTAATCTTTCTACTGCAACAGGATATTCAGCACGAATATATACATAACCCATTGTAGCACCAATTGCATATCCTGCAATTGCCATAGCTTCAATTACGCTATGTGGATCTCCTTCTAAAACAGAACGATCCATAAATGCACCTGGGTCACCTTCATCGGCATTACAAATAACATATTTTTGATCTGCTTGGTTTTTAGCACATAATTCCCATTTTAATCCAGTTGGGAATCCTCCACCTCCACGACCACGAAGACCTGCTTTTTTCATAATATCAATCACTTGTTCAGGAGTATATTCAGTTAAACATTTTCCAAGTGCTTGATATGCATTTCTACCAATGGCTTCGTTAATATCAAATGGATTAATCATACCGCAATTACGAAGAGCGATACGGAGTTGCTTGTTATAAAAACCAACTTCTCCAAAAGATTTGATTTTAGCAAGTTCTTCTTCTGTTGCTTCTTTATACGCTTTTGGTTCATAGATACGACCCTTAAGTAGGTGTTCTGAACAAATTTTAGCAACATCGTCTATAGTTACATGTGAATAAAATGTTTGATCAGGATATACGATAACGATAGGTCCTTTTTCACAAAGTCCAAAACATCCTGTTTGAATGATTTGAATTTCATTATCTAAACCCAATGCTTTTACATTTTCCTCAAATGCTTCTTTAATTTGTTTTGATTTTGATGATAGGCACCCTGTCCCACCACATACTAATACTTGTGCACGTACTAACATTCTCTATACCTCTACTTTGCTGCCTTAATCACTTCTAATGTTTTTTCTGTTACAACATTTCCACTTATAATATGTTGTTCAATAATTGTTTCAACATCTGCAACATGTACTTCTGCATAAGTTGTACGATTGCCTTGTGCATCAAAAACTTCTACAACTGGCTCTAATGCACATTCACCCAAACAACCTACTTGTGTAACAGTTACATTATCTAAATTTTTTGCGGCAACTTGATCAACAAATGCAGCAAGCACCGGTCTTGCTCCAGCAGTAATTCCGCATGTAGCCATACCAACAACGACACGATAACCATCTTTAGCAGTACGTAGGTTAATTTTGCTAGCGGCTTCTTCTCTAATTTTCTTTAATTCTGCTAAACTTTTCATAGTTCCTCCTCTATAAATCTCTATTTACCAAATTATTCATTTTCTAATTCACCCGCAAGACCTGCGGTTATATATTCTTTTATCCAACTCATAACAGAAGGTTCTGTGAGTGGAATTCCCTCTAATATTTCTTTGATTTGTTTCGTATCCATTTCAAATGTAGGATGATTGGTTTCTTTACATTTCATCTTAAAATGGACATCTATTTGATTAGGATTGATGACCAAAACAAAAATGCTTTCCGCAATATCTCCTAAAGGAATGGCATCAATATGATTGGTATACATCTTGGCATGAATACAAGTGCCTACACCAACTGTTGATTGGATGTGTACATATCCACCTGTTTGTTCACAGGTTTGTTTAAACAAGGGGATGCCTAATCCTACTTTTCGCGTTGTTCGTGACGTAAAAAATGGATTCGTTACACGTTCTAACACTTCTTGACTCATGCCACAACCATCATCTTCAATCCAAATCTCAATATCATTTTCATTTTCTTCAATTGTAACTTGCACACAACTTGCACTTGCTTTAAATGCATTGGTGGCAACATCTAATATATGTAGTGATAAATCAACCATGATTTTTCTTTCCTTTGATGGCTTTAAACAAACTTTCTATCGTTAAGTCTTCTAATTCTATCGTATGAATTGGTTCTGAAATATCCATAATTTGATGGGCATCGGAATTTCTTAATACCCTATATTCTAATGATTCAAGCTGACTTTCCAATAGTTCAATATTGGTATTTGCATTTACTTCAATTGCATCAAAAATATCTTTATAAATTGTATGTAGTTTTTCAAAAATGTCTAACTTATATTTTTCAATATGAGCCAAAATCATAATGCCATGATACCTATTCATTATGCTACGCAATTGAAGTAAACCAATATTGGATGATCCCATTAGACTGACTTGATACTGATTCACAATATCATCAAAAACATCAAATAAATGCTGTTCTCCATAAATGACTTCATCATGCATGGTTTTATGAAGAAATAACTCGATTTCTTTTTGAAATTTTTTGGCTTCTTCAAAACTAGAAAATAAACAAACCACATGATATTTTTCTTTTACTTCTATTTCTGCACCCGGAACGATCAGCATTTCATAACTATCTTTTAGTTCCTCAATGACATCTAATTGTAAACAAGAGTTGTGATCTGTGATAGCAATAATATTTAACTCTTTTAACATAGCCATATTCAAAATATTGTTTGGACTCATTAACACATCTGCACAAGGAGATAGTGCAGTATGAATATGTAAATCGTAAAAATATTTCATTATGCGTAAATATGTCTGATGACCTCAACCACATTATCCGTTGTTGTGATAATCATAATTCCTTCCTCTTCAGCTTTTTGAATCATATCTTTTGTAGGTTGTACACCTTCTGCTAATACAATGACAGGCAAATCTAAAAGGCTCGCAACAGCTATTGTATTCATATTAGACATAATCGTTAAAAACATATTCTTTTCCTTGGCATGTCCCATAACATGACTTAATAAATCGCCCGCATAAATACCATCAAATTCTACATCTACTACTTGTGTGGTTACAATTTTTCCTTTTATTTTTTCTAAAATCTCTAAAACTTTCATAGACACTCCTATTTACTTGCTATAAATAGTAATATCTAGTGTTGTTCCTTTTGGTGAAGAACTAATATGAAACTCATCACTTGCATTTTTGATATTCATTAATCCCATTCCTGCACCAAATCCATAATAAATCGCTTGATTATTGGCTGTAGAAAACCCAGGTTGAAGCGCTTGTTCAATGTCTGTAATTCCAGGACCAGTATCTTGAAAACGAACAAAAATCTTTTCATCATCGATCTCATATTTGCATACGCCTCCATAGGAATGAATGACGACATTAATTTCAGCCTCATATATAGCGATAGAAACTCTTTTGACAATCGGTTTTGCGATACCTTCTTGAATGAGTGTTTTTTTTATAAAACTAGACACGTTACCAGCGTTTTCTAAATCCATTGCCTCAATCGCGAATTCACCAGTTATTGTTCCCATTATAAATCACTTAGCCCCTTTATCCCTGCATGATGCAATTTTCCACAGGTAGAAAAAGAAACGTCATTTGTCCCCAAAACAATAATACCTGAGGCATAAGCTTGTTCTAGAACTTGAGGAGAAGGGATTTTTCCTCTTGTAATTAAGATAGCGGCAAAATCAAGCATTTCAGCAGTTCGAATACTTTGCATAGTTACGTTACCAGTAATCAAAATACCTGCTTCACAAAATCCTTCTGGTGCTTCTCTTAACACCATCAAAGCATCGCTCATCAAATCACCACTAAATGCATATTTCAATTCAAAATTAGCAGGTTGTATAGAAGGGGTAAGTTCTTTTCCCTTAATGACTTCTATAATTTTTTGAACAGTCATACTATGTACCAATTATTGTAATTTATCGTATACTTCTTTTGCGGTTTTCACTGTTGCAGTACCATAAACGTCATCGCCAACTGTAAATACTGGAGCAAGACCACATGCACCAATACATCTAGTTTCAACTAATGTGAATTTACCATCCTCTGTTGTTTGATTGGAACCAATATTTAATAATTTTTTAAATTCATCAATTACTGTTTGTGAACCACGTACATAACAAGCTGTACCTAAGCATACACCAATAACATGTTGTCCTTTAGGTTCAAGCGTAAAACGAGAATAAAAAGTTACCACACCATTAATTTTGGCAATACTTTCTCCTAGTTCTTCTGAAATAATTTTTTGTACTTCTAAAGGAATGCAACCAAAGATAGTTTGTGCATCATGAAGTGTAGGCATAAGAGGACCTGGCTTTTGCTTGTGTTCAGCAATTTTTTGTTTTAATAATTGAATTTGTTCTTCTGACATTTGTAATTTAACTGACATTTTTAACCTCCTAAAAATCAACATATGTATTGTACCATATATGTGATTTTTTTTCAATCATTTCAAACCGATTTTTTACAATTTGGAAAATATTCGCACTTTTTATGGAATTATTTGTATTTTTACCTTACAATTTTTTCCTATATAATAGTAGATTATTTCTCATTTTTTATTTTTTTCTTTTCTTTATTTTGCATTTTTAAATAAATTTGATATAATAAACGTGTAAAGGAGAATTAATATATGAATAAAATGAAGAAAATGCGTTTTGCATTTGTGGCTTTTTTTGCATTGTGCTTTTGCTTTCTTTCAATAATGAGTATAACTGGATGCAAAAAAAAGACTGAATGTGAAAAAAATGGACACCAATTTACTAAAGCAACATGTACTAGTCCAATGACTTGTACGGTATGTCAAACCACAGTAGGACTACCTTTGGGGCATGCATGGGTAACAGCAGATTGTGAGCATGCCAAAACATGTAGTGTTTGTCAAACCACAGAAGGAAGTCCTTATGGACATATTTGGACAAATCCAACCCACGAGGAACCTTCTACTTGTACAGTATGCTTAAAAACAAGAGGAGAAGTTTTACCCTACGCTGAATCTGTGCAAATTGATGCCAAAGATATGACTCAAAAAGGTGAAAATGCTTTTGAAATTTATATGGGCGAAACAGTTCAACTCAATGCTCAAGTTTTTCCAATAGATGCCCCTCAAGGTGTTACTTGGCAAATTAAAACAACAGAAATAGCTGATGCAACTATAGATGAAAATGGGTTATTTACTGCTATCAATGCAGGGGTTGTTTATGTGAATTGTTATTCAAAAGATTTAAATTATATCTATAGTTCAATTAAGGTAACTATCCTTCACGAATTAATTGATTCGGATATAAATGATGCCTTCTATATCATGACTGGATTTGGTAGTAATGCTTCTACAGATATAGAAATCAATTATCATACACATAACTTGCGTACATCCGTAGAATATACCTTAGCATCTGATGTAAATTTTGAAAATTATTCTGTAGCTACTCCTACAGGTTATTACTTTACAAATGGTATTGAAGAAGTATTTATTCCTTTTGAACCACGAAATGTAATGCGTGTTTCTTTGACAGGACTCACTCCAGATACTGATTATATTTATCGAATTAATAAAGGAGATAATACTTATACCGAAACTTATAGTTTTAAAACAGCTAAAAATGATGGATCAAAAATATCCTTTATGGGATTTGCTGATGTACACTACTGGGCCAAATTAAATGAAGAAACTGGAACATATGAATCCCATGGATCTGAAATAAGCGAACAAATATTAGCAAAAGCCCTTGAAATTAATCCTGAAATCGGCTTTATCGTTACTGCAGGAGATATGGTCGACCAAGGTGGTTTTGCTCCTTGTTGGGATGTATTCTTTGAACAATCTACAAGTTTAAAATATTTACCTCGAGAAGGTGTTGCAGGTAATCATGAATACTATTATAACAATACAGCACAAACTGATTATAAATATCAAAAAGCCCATTATGCAGGTGCTTATAATGGACCATCTAGTCATATTGGCGATAGTTACTATTTTGTATATAATGGTTTATTATTTATTGTATATGATAATGAAAAAGCAGTGGATAAAAATATTCAATTGGCATGGCTTGAAGATACCCTTCAACATGTAGAAGCCGAATACACCATCGTTATGATGCATTCACCTGTTTATTATCCCGCAAGTGGACCTAACGCAAAAGATAGAGATGAAGAAATGATGGCGATTTTTGAAAAATATTGTGTTGACCTCGTTATAGCAGGACATTATCACGGTGATAATTATAGTGAAAACTACTATGAAGGAACAACCTCTACTGATCCAGGTCTTGGTGTCAATTATATTACAATGTCTTTTGGTGGAGTAAAAAGTGCTAGTGAGTATAACCATCCATCAGGATATATTTATGAAATTGAAAATGGAAAATTCACTATTACTCGAATCAACGATTTAGGTCAAATCATCAGTACACGCACATTTGAGACAAAAAAACATAAAGAAGTTTTCACTGAAAGCAAAGAAAATTTAATCGCATCAGTAGAAGGAAACTACCAAGAAGAAAACAAAGCTTACACTTTTGAATTTTCAAATCGTTTCTATGGTAATGTGTATTCTGCTCAATTGGTGGAAACACTTCATCATAAAACAGATCAAACAATGTTCTTCCCTACTGCCTCTTATACATCTATGCGAGTTACTGGTATTGAATCATGTTACGACTACCATTTTGTTCTAACATTGACATTTGTAGATGGTAGTATTGAAATCATTGAAAAAGATTTGTCACTTGCTCCAGAAATCAATCTACAAGCAACCAATGTATCCCCAAATAGTATTACATTTACTTTTGATCCAGCACCAAGCAAATATGACTTTATTATTGAATCTTATACCATTTACATTAATGGTATAGAACAAGCCAAATTTAATTATCTTGGCAATAATTACTACCCTACAACTACTTATCAATTAAATGGTATCCAACTTGATCCTAACCAAGACTATGAAATTACTTTTGTTGCATCTAATGGTTATGAATCAATGTATAGTAAAACCATTATTGTTTCTTATACTGATTCAATATAAACCTTATTCAAAACAAAATGGAGTGAATTGATATTCACTCCATTTACATTTAATTGTCAACAATCTCAATGGTCTAAAAGTCTATGCTCTTTCACTATCCATGGAAGGACGGACTTATTATATAAGATACTTCCTTATTTATCAAATCCTTTTCATTTCATTCAATCATTTATAGAGAGGGGAAATAATTCAACAAAACAAAAATAATCTACTCGAGTGAAATATTTCTTATATTGTTGACATCAAAATTGGATGTCCTCCTACTATAGTATAACTTATTAAAAAGCAAAATATGTCGAATTTTGAAAAAATGCAAAAGTTTTTTAAAATAAATGTAAATTATAGCAATTTCTTGTTTAAATAAGGAGAAAATACTCTGATTTTGTTTTTCATTTAAATTCTCTTTTTTATAAAAAATTGTTTGAGAGAATATCTCAAACAATTTTTATTTCTAGGAATAAATCAAATTCAAATTGATTATCTGTTATAGAATTCAACGATTAGATTTTCATGAATTTCAGGTAAAATTTCTCCACGTTCTGGAAGACGAACATATGTACCTACACCTTTTGTATCATCAAAACTAACAAATCCTAAACGAGTTACTGTATTTTCTAAAGCCTCTTTTACAATAGTTAAATTCTTAGAAGTTTCTTTCATTGCAATAGTTTGACCTGGCTTTACTGTATAAGAAGGGATATCTACTTTCTTTCCATCAACCAATACATGTCCATGATTAACAAGTTGTCTTGCTTGACGACGTGTAGTAGCAAATCCTAAACGATATACAAGGTTATCTAATCTTGATTCTAATAAGAACAAGAAGTTTTCACCATGTTTACCTTCCATTTTTTCAGCCTTATTAAATAAGTTTCTAAATTGTTTTTCGCTCATACCATAAGTAAAGCGAACTTTTTGTTTTTCTTGTAATTGAAGACCATATTCAGAAAGTTTGGTTCTTCTTTGTCCATGTTGTCCTGGCGCATAATTTCTCTTTTGTAATTCTTTACCATTTTCTAAAATAGAAAATTTCAATCTTCTAGATTGTTTCCAACTTGGGCCTGTATAACGTGCCATTTTTTTCTCCTTTTAAAGTCTTGTGACTATGTATTTTACTTTGTGGATAAAAATTCAACTCCAATTTCTAGTTAGATTATCCAATTACGTTCACCTAAGCAGCGAGATTACTTGTATCCATATACCGTGATAATCTAAACATAAAAACCAAATGAATGCTGCATTTATCGCACTTTATATATTATACACTTTTTTTCTCTTTTTGTCAATTAGAATGTCTCTACTCTATTATTCGTTAGGATAGGTATAACTTGCGATTTCTGACTCCCCATAATTTTGCGTTTCTTGAGCTTTAATCTCAAATACATATGTAATATTCGAATCATATATAATGTCTGTTAGGTTACATTCTTGTCTTTTTTCATCAATTACTCTTTTGGCAATAGAAATAGTCTTGATGACTTCATTTGTTTCTTTATTTTTAATGGTTACTTTATATCCATTTTGTGCTAAGGGGTTATGTGTCCATTCCAAATAAAAGTGTTGATTATCTCCTATTACAGTGATGACAACATCTTGTGGTGCAGCAAGTGGTCGTTTTTTATTGAATTGACAATTGATAACATAGTATCCAGCTATAAGAATAATCAGTATTCCTACCGCAATAATCTCCTTAATCTTAAAAGATAGATTGGGTGCTTTAGATAATTCTTGAATATGTTGTTCAATATAATCTGTCATATTGGGTATAGCTATATTGGTATCAATATTTTTTTCATCATATGAAGTAAGTTCTTCTAATACAAGTTTTATTTTGACTTCTGTATCTATTGATCTTACCCCATATCCTCTTGCTTTTTTAATGTAATTATTGGCAATGCGTTGATATGAGTCACTTAAGTATGACATCATTTGATTGTTCTCTTTGATTAATTGTTTATAACGTGTTTTTGTATCCATACTACCCTCACTTCTTTTCTTTTAATGCTGCGTGTATTGTTTCAAATAATTCAAAATGGTTGTCACCACCTAAGTCCCAAAACATGATACCTAATTGATTCTTTTTGGCATATAGTGCTTTTTCTTTTACAGAAATAGCATCATCATATGTAATGAAAATATGTGTTTTGGGATGATACAAGTAGCTAGCATACGCAGTCGCATCAAAAAAATGCTCATACCCTTTTTCTTTTGTATAGTGGCATTGAATATAATCATAATGGGCTACACCATTTTCATATTGAGCTGGTATATACTGAGCTTTCTTACCTAAAATGACATCATCTTCTAAAAACTCCTGCAATTGATATACCTTTCCGTAAAAAGCCGCACTAATGATAATCTTTTCTTTTTTTACACCAAGGTGTATTAACTTTTGATATGCTTCATCAATAGAATAATTCCGTTTGATTTTAGGATTAGGATATAAAGGACAAAGATGAGAAGTACTATCATCTATATTCGCATCATAACTCATCACATTATAATAATCAATATATTGATTTAAAAAGGTGTAATCAAATCGATAATCACCAAAAGGTATTCCAGGAATGGCGATAGTCAATAGACCATTTTCTAATACTTCATTCATTTTTTGTCTTAACTCTTGAACAAAACGGTTCAAGTTGTTTTTATCTTCTTCTATCGTCTTTTCCTGATTCCCAGGAACTTCCCAGTCTATATCAATGCCTTGTAAATTATGTTGTTGAATATATTCTACCAAACGATTTATTAAGTTTTTTCTAGTTTCCTCTCGGCTGCATGCCTCACTTAGCCCTTTTGCATGATTGATACTCATTAGTACTTTTACACCATAATAGGTTAATGCTTTTACCTGAGGCAAATACTGATCAAAAGCATCTGGAATCATTAAAGTACCATCAGGATTGATTCGAACAAACGAATAATAAACCATATCTATGGCATTTATAAACCGCTTATCCAATAATTGATGATCCAAGTTCAAAAAATGATTACAATATATATAAGCACAAAGAGGTTGTTGTAATTTATTTTCAATCATCTTCTTTTTCCTTCTTCTCTATTTTACTATAGTATTGTTTCTTTTTTAATTGTATTATACCCTAGTTTTCTTTTTCAAAAAAGAAAAGTGCATTGAATCACAAAAAAAGTCTTTTGTACTTTCCCTAATAGGATAGCTACAAAAGACTTTTTGATTTATTGTAGTTTTTCTGCTACAGTAGCAAAATAAATAAAATCATCTGGATTTAAACTTGCACCACCAATTAATGCACCATCAATATTAGGTTTTTTCATTAGTTCCTCAATATTTGAAGTTTTTACACTTCCCCCATATTGAATGCGAATAGCATCAGCAGTTTCAGCATCATATAAAGACGCAACGACACTACGGATAAAACCACAAGTTTCATCAGCAACATCTGATGTAGCAGTTTTACCAGTACCAATTGCCCAAATTGGTTCATATGCAATCACAAGTTCTTTTGCTTGTTCTTTAGATAATCCTTCTAAATCTTGAACAAGTTGCGCTTGAATTACACTTTCGGTTTTTCCTGTTTCTCTTTCTTCTAAGTGTTCTCCTACACAAAGAATAGGTGTTAAGTCATGTTGAAATGCTGCATGTAATTTCTTATTCACAGAGGTATCTGTTTCATTAAACATAGCACGTCTTTCAGAATGTCCAATAATAACATAACGAACACCTAGGCTAGTTAACATATTAGGTGCAACTTCACCAGTAAATGCACCTTGTTCTTCAAAATGCATGTTTTGTGCCCCAATTTTTAGGTTTTCACCTTGACGTTTTACCAAACATCTCAGTACCACAAATGGTGCACAAATAACAGTATCTACAACATCACAAGATGGCATCTTTTCATTCACAGCATAGATAAAGCCAAGCGCTTCATCACGTGTTTTGAACATCTTCCAGTTTCCAGCAATAATAGGTTTTCTCATAAATTGACTCACCTTATTTGGCATCACTTAGGCAAGTTACACCTGGCAATGCTTTACCCTCAAGATATTCTAAACTTGCTCCACCACCAGTAGAAATATGTGTAAATTTAGATTCATAGCCCATTGAAATAGCAGCTGCGGCAGAATCACCACCACCAATAATGGTAATTGCACCTTCAAGGTTAGCCAATGTTTCACAAATTGCTTTTGTTCCAACCGCAAATTTTTCTACTTCAAATACACCAGCAGGTCCATTCCATACAACAGTTTTTGCACCTTGTAACTCTTTTGTAAAAGTTTCGATTGTTTTTGGGCCACAATCTAAACCTTGTGCATCAGCCGCAATATTGTCTATAGAGACTACTGTTGTAGGTGCTTTCGCGATAGCACCAAAGAAATCGGCTGCAGCATCTTCAGCGGATACTTTTACAGTGACAACATCAACTGGTAAAACGATTTTACCATTGGCTTTTTCTAATAAACCCTTAGCATAATCTACAAAATCAGGTTCGCATTTTGACATACCTACTTCTAATCCTTGCGCTTTAAAGAAAGTATAAGCCATAGCTCCACAAATCATAACTTTGTCTGCTTTATCTAATAAATTTTCAATAACAGAAATTTTATCACTTACTTTTGCACCACCTAAAATGGCTACAAATGGTCTTGCTGGATTATCTACTGCACCACCAATAAATTTGATTTCTTTTTCTAATAAGAAACCTGCTGCAGAATCATTTGGAAAATGACTTGCAATACCTTGGTTAGAAGCATGAGCACGATGTGCTGTACCAAATGCATCATTTACAAATACATCACCAAGACTTGCCCAATATGCGCCAAGTTCAGGATCATTTTTTGATTCTTTCTTTCCATCTAAATCTTCATAACGTGTATTTTCAAACATCAATACATCGCCATCTTTTAATGCATTTACTGCATTTTCTAATGCTTCTCCACGTGTAGCAGGTACAAATGTTACTGGTTTTTGAAGTAATGCTTCTAATCTTGCAGCAACAGGTGCTAAACTATTTTTTGCTAAATCATCGGCTGATTTAATACGACCAAGATGAGAGAATAAAATTACTTTTCCACCTTGTTCTATTGCATATTGAATAGTAGGTAATGCTTGAACAATACGATTATCGTCTGTGATTACGCCACCTTTCATTGGAACATTGAAATCAACACGTATTAATACTTTTTTACCCTTTAAGTTCAAATCTCTAATACTTTTTTTTGTCATTTTCGTTTTCCTTTCTCACTTATTATCTGATTTGATTTTTTAATTTGAAAACTCTTTTGAATATACTTTTCAATCAAATGAACTGGTTTATGCACAACAAGTTCACTCGCATCACAAAATATAATCTTTGTGTTTTGCTTATCCTTAATCATATCAATAATATTACAACTATTGATATATATATTATCAATCTCTTTCTTATTCGTTGTTTGAATTAAAATTAATTCTTCTGATAAATATATGGGTATTTGTTTTTTGATATGATATATCTTTTGAATCGCTTTGATTCTTCCTTCTAGTGTAGTTAAATCTTGCAAACAATACATCTCTAGCACTCGTTCTATAGTTTGGTCCAATATAGTTTGAAAACCATTTTTACAATATACTTCTGTAGAACGATTCTGCTTTTTCAAATACAAAATATCCCGGTCTATCATATATAAAATGGATTAAGCCTTTTGAATTCTATTTTCAGTTTCAGGATCAAAGAAATGACATTTGTTCATATTGAGCATCAATTTGATGTTATCATTAGTATGAATGTCAATACGAGCAGGTACTTTCGCTGTAATTGCTTGCCCTGTGACATCTTTACCTGGAAGTTTTACACGGATTTGAGATTCTGCACCTAGCAATTCTGAAATATCTACTTTATATTCTCCAGTCCATTCTGGGTGTTTTGCCATTGCATCTTCTTGGTCAGAAATATCTTCTGGACGAATTCCCATCACAAGGTCTTTTTCAAGATAATTTTGTTCTTTTAATACCTCAAATTGTTCTTGTGGTACTTGTAAACGAATAACACCATATTTGTGGCTACCACATTCAAAAATACCATCTTTACTTACAACACCATTTACAAAATTCATTGGAGGCGTACCAATAAATCCACCTACAAAGACATTGTTTGGTTTATCATAAATTTCTTTTGGTGCACCAATTTGTTGAATCCATCCATCTTTCATAACAACAATTCGAGATGCCATTGTCATCGCTTCAATTTGGTCATGGGTTACATAGATTGTTGTAGTACCTAAACTTTCATGAATTTTAATTAATTCTGAACGCATTTGTACACGAAGTTTAGCATCAAGGTTAGATAGAGGTTCGTCCATTAAGAATACTTTTGCATCACGAACAATTGCACGTCCTAATGCAACACGTTGACGTTGACCACCTGATAAAGCTGCTGGTTTTCTATCTAAGTATGGTTTTAATCCTAATTTTTCAGCCGCATCTTGTACACGACGATCAATTTCTGTACGAGAGAATTTTCTAAGTTTTAATCCAAATGCCATATTATCATATACAGTCATATGTGGATAAAGTGCATAACTTTGGAAAACCATCGCAATATTTCTATCTTTTGGAGCTACGTCATTCATTACTTCTCCATCAATCAAGAGTTGTCCACTTGTGATTTCTTCAAGTCCCGCAACCATACGAAGTGTTGTTGTTTTTCCACATCCTGATGGTCCTACAAATACAATGAACTCACGGTCTTTGATTTTTAAATTAAAATCGAATACTGCTTGTACATTATTGTCATAAATTTTGTTGATATTCTTTAATTCAACTGTTGCCATAAGAGCCTCCTTAATTCTATTTTTTATTTTTACATAGTTATTATACCAAAAAAAGAGCAAAACTACTATAGGCAATTTGCTCTTTTTCTTTCCATTTTTTCAACACTTTGCTTGTTATGCTACTTTAGATAATACATATATCGCACAAGCATGCTTAAATTTTTGTAGATTTAGACCCGTTTCTTTCTCAATATTGTCTATTTTATTCATCAAACTATTTCGATTCATATATAAATATTTGGCAGTAGATGACACATTTAAATCATGTTTAATCATCACTTCTAAAATATCTCTTATCGGAGATTGATCAAAATAAGGCGTATAGATGATTTCCTTCAATTGATGAAGTAATATTCCCTCTTGCTTTGCAGAAAAAGTAAGAATAGCTTCACTCAAATCACTATAACTCATACGCATCAAATTTGTGTGTTTTACAACCTGATCAATATACGTCAAGATAGTAGTACCTTTTATTCCTTGATAAATATAAAATCCTTCATGTACATACAAATTCATTCCTAAATCAGCACTAAGAGTTTGAAATAGTTCATCTAATTTGGTAATATCCTCTGCCTGATAAAAGGCAATGTAACATCCATACATCTCCACATTAATAAATTCACGGTACACTTTAGATAAAAGTTCATAGATGATATCTTGATTTTCCATTGCTTTTGGATAAATAAGGAATTTCATTTTCTTTTTAGAAAAAGGGTATGGACCTTCTTCAAAAAGATAAGCCATCAACTGTTGGATTTTAGTGTTTTGAGTATAAATTGTTTTTTCTATATAATTCAATTTGAGGAGTTGATATTCATTAGATGTAATATTTTTGGTCACACCAAAAATATCTTGTGAAGATGGAACGTAAAAATAGTAATAATCTTCTTGAAATGTTTGAACATGTTCAATAAAACCATCTTGATAAATCGCTTTTAGGGCATCCAACATAAACTATACTCCTTTTTGTGAACTGATTTATATCTATTATACTATAAACCCTTCTTTGTTGCAACTGATTCTACCTCTAAGAAAGTGCCTTGATAAATAGAATATAGATAGGTATAAACAGGTTTATCCACAATACTGCTCAAATACATATGGTAGGTACGCAGTTGTTTTTGATATGCAACATCTTCTATTTTGCTTAACTTATAATCAATAATATAAAAAGCATTTGGTGTTTCTAAAATGAGGTCTATAACCCCTTTGATAATAGTATCTTGTTCTACCTTTTCAAATGCATATTCATGATAATGATGCAAGATTTGTTTTTCTTTAATAAAAGGATGATTTAAAAAGCGTGTAATATATATATCATACTGCTTTGGCAGATGCAATGTTTGTACTTTTTCTAAAGAAAGTCCAGATATCTCTAATGCTTTATGAAAAGTATTACCTTGTTCTAACAAAAAAAGTTCTTCTGAAGAAGGGATATGCAACATTTGCTTAGATGCTTGTTGTTGCATAATGGTTTGTTTTTTCAATCTTACATCTTGGAAATGTAATATTGTATGATCATCTGTTACCCATTGTTTAGATTGTAGTGGAAACAAATAATCCTTTGAAAGAGGAACTATATGCCAATCCACTGGCATAATATAGGGCTTCACTACAGCATAAATGCAATTCAGCATATCATAAAAACTTCTACATGTTTTCTTTTCAATATCTGTGATTGAATGATACTCATTGGGTTCTAACATAGGGCAAACAAAAATCATTTGTTCTCTTGGTCTTGTTAAGGCTACATAAAGTAAACGGATTTTTTCACTGATTTCTTCTGTAATATAATGATCGTTTTCTAATGCTTTGCAGATATTAGGTTTTATCACTTGTGTATCGCTATAGGGTATAATCAATTGATATTCCTTGCTATACATAAACATATCTTTGGTTTGGGATAAATTGAACTTCTTATATAATTCTGGAAAAAAACAAATGGGAAATTCCAGTCCTTTAGATGCATGAATAGACATCATTTTAACAGTATTGGTATTTTGTCGAATAGGCCTAGCCATTTTAACCTCAAACATAGATTCCTCTTTTACAATCAAATCAAAGTAAGCAATCATATCTATCATTTTATACCCTAAGCCCTCTAAGTTTTGAATAATATCAAACATATAGTTGATTCTAGCCTCAGCCGATTCTACATCATATAATTTGAGCATTTTTTCATATATATGAAATTGTCGATATGTCATTGTTAAAAACGATGTAAGTGTTAGCGTATCTAATTGGTGAGCCACTTGATCAAGAGATTGATAGATATCTGGTAGACGTTGTTTCAATGCCTCTAGGATATTTGCACTAGTGACAATTTCCGCTATGATATCGTCTCCTATTTCAAATAAGAAGCTCCTGAGCAATCCTGTTAAAGCCTTTTTCAGTTGGGATGGATGATAATGGTTATGGCGCATAGCCTCTATGGTTTTAAATAAATGATTGCATACATATAATTCATCGCTTTTGGTAAATGTTTCATCTTTATAAATATCTAGTGGAATACCTAAATACTCAAAAATTTTCTTATATAAATCAAATTTATCTTTATCACTTGTTAAAATAGCATAATCACTGTACACTGATGGTCGATACCGATTTTCTTCTTTGTCATATACTTGCTTTTTTTGTACACTTTCCATAATATTTTTTCCAATAATGAAAGCTTCTTGTTCTGCTTTAGTATAAGAAACTTCTCCATTTTCACTGTAGTCTTCATAAGCAAGTATTTTCATTTGATAATCTTCTAATTGATATTGATCATATTGAGTAAAGCCATAATTCAAAACATGTGACGTATCATAATCTACTCCACCAATAGGCACAGACATCAGTTCTTTGAATATCAAATTAACCCCGTCTAGGACTTCTTTTCTAGAACGAAAGTTTTTAGACAAATCAATAACTCCAGATTTTTTTAACATAGCATATTGACTTTTAAATAATTCTGGATTAGCATATCTAAACCGATAAATGGATTGTTTCACATCACCTACCATATATACATTATCTTTTTGAATCAACTGAATCAATCGATCTTGGATATCTGAGGTATCTTGGTATTCATCAATTAAAATTTCAACCGTATTTGTTCTAATTTGATTGGCAATATGGGGATGATGCTGTAATAATGAGATAGCCATCAAAGCAATATCATTAAAATCATACGCATTGTGCTCCCTTTTATAAGCTTTTAATTTTTGATCCAACGTTTGCAATATATAAATGATTCCTTTTAAACTAGGTATCGTTTGTATGTAATTGTGTTTAATCTCTTCTTCGCTTTCATATATCAATGCATCTAAAATTTGATTCCATTTTTCTTTAAATACATCATATGCTTTTTTATAGGCTTCCTTTTCAAGGGCATCTTCTACTTTTGCGGGCATCTTAGGTAATTGCATTTGTTTCATCGCATTATAATCTACTAAAGAAGTTGCCTGTTGTAACATCGTATATAATTCAAATGTAGTGCTGTAGTGCTGATTCAGTTTAGCATCTGCAGTATATGGAGCCATTTGTTGTAACATCAAGCCTAGAGTACAAATATTTTCTTTGATAAAAGCCAAATAATCTTGAATCGTTTTATCTATATACGAGTCACTAAAATAGATATCATAATGATTCAAGACATATTCATAATTGGGATAAAGACGCATTTGCTGATACACTTTGAGAATCTCTGCTAGTACTTTTTGATCATCTTTGGTGGTATATCGGTTTAATAAATCAAAAAAATGACTATTTTGAGTTTGATAAAGTTGATTGAATATCTCATTCAACAATTGCATTGATATCATCTTAAAATGAACAGCATCTACAATTTGAACTTGTTTGGGGATATTGAGTAAATAATGATATTTTTTTACTAGTCCACTCGTATATGCATCAAATGTTTCAATATGAGCTTGATCAATATACGCTAATTCTTCTTGGGCCTCTTGGGTATGTGTTGCCACTAGCTTTGCTCTTAAACGTTCTTTCATCTCTTTTGCGGCAAGTCTAGTGAATGTCAAAACAATTAATTGAGACAAGTGTACACCTGAATTGATTTTTTGAAGTAATCGTTCTGTCAATACGGCTGTTTTTCCACTTCCTGCACCTGCGTTAACTAAAATAGTTTTACCACTATCAAAAATGGCTTTTGTCTGCTCTTCACTCCACTTCATGGCCATGGTTATTTCCTCCAAATAAATAAGAAAAATCATTATGTTTTTTGTACTCTTTTTTCATACGTACTGTCTTATAGCACAAATCTCTTGCTTTACAATATCCACATTTTGATTCCCCTTTATCAGAAACAAGTGGTTCAATGGAAAATATTCCGGATTGAATCTTTTCTTTTTGCTGTACGATCAATTGATGAATATACTGAATCAATGTCTCAAATTGTTCTTCCGTAAATGACCTATTGATAAAGTTAGCATGAAATGTTTTTTTACTTGTAAATACTTGTGTAGGCATACAACCTTGTCCACTCATGACACGATTATCGATAGCAAAAATAATATCTGGATTTTGAATCGTATATCCTTGGTATTTTTTGGCTTTTAAAAATTGCTCTTGGTAACTTTTTTTAGCATCATAGGTAAATAAGTTGCTATCATATACGCTTTGTAAATATCCCCCTGCCATACGTGCCTTATCATCTAATGTATGAATCAAATAAAAATAAATAGGCAGTTGCAAATCAATACCTACATCTAATGCATGCCAATCTACACTTACCGCATTCGTTTTATAGTCTAATACTGCATAGTAATCTTGATACTTTAAAATTTTATCAATAACACCAATAAATGTAGTATGTTCATCCAATGTAACCCTAATCTCTTTTTCTAATGCTTCTACTTGAAAGGATGAATCATCCATAAACTGAAGCATCACTTCTAATAGCGTTATGATAGATAATTTAAATTTTTCTAAATAAAACGATAATTTAGGCGTCAATATTATGTTTTTTTCTTGCAAGAATAAAGTCAAATATTGCTCCACTAATTCATTTAAATTGCTTCTATCTTTTTGTTGAATATATATATCATTAATTATATTTCGTAACACATCATGATACATTGATCCTACAAAAAGACTATTGTTTTCTTCCATTTTTTCCCGAATTCCTAAAATATGGCTGACATAATAACTAAAAGGACAATTCATATATTCGCTAATCGAAGTATACGATAAAGTTAACTGATGTATATGAGATTGAAGCACTATGGGAGATATTTGTGTAAACTGACTATCATAGTGTTCAGTTATATTGGAAAACGTAGTATACCCCTTGATAAAATCCTGAGAAACTGTTCTATATTTGTTATACTGCATTTTTGCCTTTTGAAATCGCAATTGGGCATAACTCTTCGATATGACATCTTCGATACAAAAAGTGGATATGCATTCTTCAATAAGCCCCTTCTTCTTGTAATATGCAATCACACTAGATATAGGTTCTTGGCTTTGCATACTCAAATGGATATGCGAATAGCCCCATAAGATTTGATCTACTTTTTTTCTTTCTTTTTGATTTTTTAAAATGGATGTGGCAAGACCCAATTCTGTTTTGGTTTGATCATCCAAATAGTCATTATCTTTATGTATGATGGGAAGTACATCTTGATTAAAATGGAGTATAAATAGATGTGTATCCTCATCATAGATATGATTAAATATATCTTCTATTTGTATCAACGATGTGAAACGTTCTTTTTGATAGGTACAAGTAGATAGAAGATATTGCATACTTTCTTGCATCAAATCACTTTGAAAAGGCAAATTGAGTTTAATAAGAGGAGTTAAAGTTTGAATCAATTGACTCAATATATCAGATGATTGATGTGATGTAATATACATTTGCAATGCTTCCTCTAAGGAAGTAGCGGATATATGCAACAATTCTTCTACAAATTGTTTGGTATATTCATACTCTATCAGTGGCTTGTTTTCTTCTATCACATAATCAATGTGATACATATCCAATGCCTCTTGTAACAAGTGACAATAGGATGTTTCTGGTTTGTAAACCACAATTTGATTGGGTGAAACACCTTGTGACAACAATTTGGCAATTTCATTCACACAACAAAACACTTCATCTTCTTGATTTGAAAAAGAATAAATAAGTTGTTTTTGTTTTTGAACTTGATTTTTATACAAATATATCACGTCTTTTCCAGATAAGGCGCTTTCTAATATATCATCGGTGTGATTATATTGGACAACATATATTTTCTTATCTTGATAAAAGGAATCTATCATTTGATTTTTCACAAGTTGATTACTGATTTTATATGTATATAGTTCATGTAATATAGGCTGATAACTATCTTCTTCAATCAAATAGGATTGTTGTAATTTCAATTTTACTATATCCAACCGCGTATCATCTTGTCTATTTTGTAAAAGAAGGGGTAAATCAATAGGCGGATATATCTCTTTTTTAAACTCATCAAAGGATTTAAAAGTAATATTGTGCATCGTATGAGACAAACACCTAATCAATTTTGACTTGATCTCACTAGTAGATAAAACAACACATCCTAATGGACTTGTATCACTTAAAATGGTCTTTATTATTTTGTTCATCATAATCCCCTTTCCTTTATCTTGTATTATGCCACAATGGTCGAAAAAAGTCAATTTATTTATTTGTGGTTTTGAATACTTTTTTTGACTTTTTTTGAAAATCAAATTTGATAAAATAGACTAGCATATCTTTTACAGGAGGAGAAAAATGAACGAAATATCACCTATTCAATTTTTTAAATATTATCAAACACATCTTAACTTTAAAATCATTGATATTAGGGAAACGCAGTCGTTTGATGAATATCATATTGTAGATGCCATTAACATTCCTTATCATTTATTAATGGAAAAGCATCAATTATTTATGAATAAGAAACAAATCTATTTTATTATTTGTAAAAATGGCGATAAAAGCTATCATGCTACAAAATATTTAATGCGCCTAGGTTATCGCGTAATCAATGTAATTGGTGGGATTGACCACTGGATGGGTAGTGTCATTACTCATTATGCTTGATTCATATAAAAAAAGAAAGTATACCCAACATGGAATGGTTTTACTTTCTTTTTTATTTTTTATGCATTTAATGCTTGTTCAGATAATGCAAGTATTTCTTTTTGATACTTTTGTTTTCTTTTGATTAACAATTTCTGATAAATAGGATAATTGATGGAAACCATAATTATACCTAAAACGCCAATGAAAATGCCAGGGGCCATCCAATTACCAATGACCTTCATAGCTAGACACATTCCTATGCCTAATATAAGACTTCCCATCATTCCAAATGTATATGCAAAAATATACGCTGGCCGTTTTACTTTTTGGTCTAGTCTTTTCAAATCTTCTAATGTGTTACTCTCCTTTGAAATATACTCTTCTCTAATTTTTTCTACGATATTTTTTTCCTGTTGATTCATCGTCTTTTTTCCTTTCATTTCATTTTTTCACTACTATTATACCATCAGGATATTTCTAATTTGTCAACATATTTCAAGTATTTTGTATTTCTTTTGTAAATGTTTTGTAAAACCATATTACTCGTCTTTTTCTAACAAATGAGATGACAATTCTAAAATCATTCGGGCATACTTTTCTTTTTGATGATAGTGGATTTTCATATATATCTGTTTTACCCCAAGCATAATGACTATTCCTACACAGCCTATACAAGTGCCCCAAAAAAGCTTTTTCCAAACCAGTATCATACTCATACCAAGTCCAAATACCAAACAACCCAAAATTCCTATACTTATACAAAGTAATTGTGGATACAATTTTACCCTATGGTGGAAAGATTTGATTTTTGATAAATCATTATTTTTTTCTAATGAGGTATATTCTTTTCTGATACTTTCAATTTGTTGCTTCTCTTGTTTTGTCAATGCTTTATATTGATAAAAAAAGCGCCGATTATCCTTACTCATTTTCTTTTCCCCTTTTCTCGATTCTTTTTCGTTTTGAATCCCCCACTATAATCATATATATACCTAGTACTAAAATGATTAAAACAACTACCCCACCAGTTATGGCATTAAATACTGCTGCATTCATTTGTTCATTTGAAAACGAAGCAAACATAGCTGTTTGGAGTGCCAATACAGAAACCAGTGCTTCCGCAAATCCAATATTTCTTAATGATTGAATGCGATAATCTTTTTCCTTTTTTGCCTTTCCAAGATGAACAATTGACATTATCAACTTATAAAACGTATATGCAGCTGATGCATATATTGTAAAACCAAGATGAATAAAACCTTTATTGGCATACACCATTTGTATAATAGCTATGGATAAAGCAAGTGTTAACACAACTAACAAAATGCCACAATGTTGATATTGTTGCAATGCCTCTCCCACTAACTGTTTTACATTCTTCCTTCTTTTTGGATGACGCCATAAAATACTTCCCCTAGCTATGCTTAATATAAAATAATAACCTGATAAAGATATATACCAAATAGACATAAATACAATACCTAATATTCCCTCAAATATAGCATAGCCTACATTGATACAAAATGAAAAGGTTGTAAAAACAAGTGTCCGAAATCCATAATTGTCAAGAAGATGATGTGTAAAAGCATATTGCCTAGCAAAGTAGCTGACTTTTTTTTTGATAATTGGTGCATAGTATACAATTGTGTAAACCATATATGCTAATGATACTGCAGATAGTCCATATACACCATACGCAATTACACTACTTTCTATTGTAGCCATATAAATAGCACCTACAATAATAGCTACTGCAAATACATAAAATACCCCTAAACCAATACCATGAGGCTTTTTGATCCACTGTAATAAACGATATTTCTTATTCATTAATAATACCGCCTAATTTAACCGTAAATGTGGTCCCTTGATTCAATATGCTTTCTACTTCTATTTCACCCTCTAAATAATCCACCGCTTTTTTGACAAGAGAAAGCCCTAAACCATTTCCTTCTTGTTTGTGAGAGGTATCTCCTTGATAAAATTTTTCGAAAATATGACTTCCAGTAGTAGGGGACATACCACATCCATTATCCGCGATAGAAAAAACCATTTGATGACGTTGCACATATAGACATAAAGTAATAGTCCCTTTTTCACTTGTAAATTTAATAGCATTAGAAATGAGATTATTGAGTATGATTTCAAGATAGGGTTCCACTGTTTCTAATCTAATATCTTCGAAATCACAAATCAATTCCAATTGCTTTTTTTCAATCTCCTTCTCATACTGCAAAATCGCATTTTCTAAAATTTGATTCACAAAAACAATTGTTTTTGGAGGCAAAATGGCTTGATTCTCTAGTTTATTTAGTTGTAAAATATTCATCACTAAATGGGTTAATCTATCCGTTGTATCGACTAAAATTTTTACACTCTTTTGTCTTTGTTCGTCACTAATATTGTTTTTTGATAAAGTAATGGCATAATTTTGAATAATTGCTAGCGGTGTTTTTATTTCATGTGACACGCTAGAAATAAAATCGGATTTTAACATTTCTGTATCGGCTAAGGCCCTAGCCATTTGATTTAAGTTTTCCATAATTAAATCAAAAGCATCATAATATGCCCTATGGTGTCTTGGTTGTAATTCAATAGCATAGTTGCCAAAAGTAATGCTCTTTGTTGCCTCTAAGATTTGATAAAGAGGCTTTTCTATTGTTTTTTTTCTACGCACCATATCAATGATAGAACACACAAAAGCAAGAAGAACGATTACAATTGCCATGATAACAAAAATAAGATAAGACGGAGCATGGTAATTCTTTAAGATATTATAAACAAAGACCACTACACAAACAGTTACACCAATATCTAAACAAAATAGCATAAAGCCTATAAATGAAAATTGAGATTGTTGATTGAAACGATTCTTTTTCATCTTAAAACAGCCTTATACCCAAGACCATGGACAGTAACAATATCAAATCCATTACAATCTTTTGTCTTTTCTCTTAATTTAGCCATATAAACATCTACAGTTCTAGAAGTTGCTGAAGAATCAAATCCCCAAAATTCTTCCATCAGATTAGACCTTGTAAAAGTCTTTTTAGGCGTAGATAATAGTCGAAACAATAAATCGAATTCTCTTACAGTTAGTGCAAGTTCTTCCCCATTGACATATGCCATATGTTCTTCTTTATCTAATATCAAATTACCTATTGAAATTTTTTGATGTATCATCAGTTTTGCGCGTCTAAGTAAGGCTTCCACTCTGAATACGAGTTCATCAATATCAAATGGTTTTACCAAATAGTCATCAATACCTAGTTGAAATCCTCTTTTTTTGGATGTTTGATCTTCTAAAGCACTGATAAACAAAATAGGAATCATATGATCAATTTCTCTAATTTTAGTTGCCAATCCAAATCCATCCATTCCTGGCATCATAATATCACTAATCACCAAATCAAAATGTGATGATAATATCATTTTTAAAGCCTCCATCCCATTCACACATATGGTCACTTCATAATGCGCTCTTTTCAAATAATACGCAATCAGTTGATTTAAATCTTGATCATCTTCAACTAACAATATTTGTATCATATCTATTCACCTCAACAATTATTTGTATTTTAACATATTTATGTTTAAAAATCACTAAATAAATGTTAAAGTTTTGTAATTCGTATTGTAAAAAGGTGATGTACAAGAACAAATTGTATACATCACCTTTTTATTGATATGATTTAATTTTCGTGCATAGATACTTTTAGCGCAATGAGTGTCATATCATCTTTTACTTTAATTTCATGATGAAGTGTATAATTAAGAATTTCATAAACTATTTGTTCTGGTGCTAAATTTCTTGCATTAGAAATAAATCTTTCTAATTCGTCATTATCAATGAGATTTTCTAATACACCATCACTACTCATAATAATTAAATCACCTGGTTCTAATATATATTCTTTTGCATCAATTTCTTCGTCAATACCAAGAGGCAGACTCTTATTAATGATTTTGTCCACCATGCCATTTGTCTTAAAGATATAAGTAGTATTGGCCCCCATTTTATAAAATGTAGCCATTTTATTTTTCCGATTGATGTCTAAAAAATCAAGTGTAGCATATCGTTCTAAATAATCTTGCACAACATGGAAAGTATTGAGAATAGAAAGTGCTGTAGAAGATTCGACATTTAATCCTACTATATTTTGAACTAACTTTAATGTCATATCGCTTTCACAAAAAGCACTATATCCTTTCCCCATTCCATCAGAAATAGCAAATAACATGTGTCCATTATCTAACTCCTTAATTAAAAAATTATCCCCACTAATCATTTCATCTTCAGAAGGAAGTGCACCATAAGCATAGGTAATATCCAAAACAATTTTGGGTAAGATATGTAAATAAATAGTTGTATTATCTTGCTTTACTTCTTCTACTGATACTTCTGTTTTGGTAATCAGTCTAAATAATGTAACTAATGTTTGTTTTACCTGAAAAAGTGTCTTGTTTTTAATGCCTATAGCTATTAAAAAATCATCCGTATAACTACGTAATACTTCATAATAAGTAATGTGAATATCTAAATCTTTTAAATACTCTTTGGCTTTTTGTAACAAATGATAATCCAATTCACTTTTAGACGTTGTATCTAATACATAATTTTTAAGTGCGTTAGATACACCACTGATTTGAGCAAGCAAAATATAGTTATTGGCATCCCCTTCATTTTTGTTAATATTTTGATAATCAAAATGACTACGAAGAAGTCTTGCTGTAGAAGAAATGGACGGATATTTTTCACATGTTTGTATATAAGATTCATGGTTTAAGTCTATATGCTCATCTGCTGTCAAAATGTCCTTAAATGCAAAATATAAATTGGATTTGTGTTGGTGAAAGCATTCTTTTTGCTTAGAACAATTTTTACAATGTTCATTGACAATGGTTTTGATACCATTACTCAATCTTTCATTGTATCCTTTAGGATTTTGGAATCCCATTACAAATTGATCTAAGAATCCCGCAAATTTTAATATTTCATCATTTACGTTTTTTTGTGCCACTTCATGTATCTCTTTATACGGACTCACATCTTCTGTAATTTTAGGCATAAAAAAATAAGATAGGATTTCAAATAAAATACTTGTTGCCATGAGTGACAAATATAAATAAGGGTTGTCCATACTTTTAGTAAAAATAATCATGACTAAAAAGACATTAAAAATACCAATAGTATATATACTTCTTATTGCATATATACCCGATACCAAGAGAATCAATACACTCTCATCAATTTGAAAAATTAAATATTCTAATACTACAATACAAATACCGTAAAGTAAACTATATATATTTTTAAATCTCCTACTCAAGTACATCGCAAAGTATGTTCCTATTACAACTGACAAATTGAATCCAAACACATAAATATAACTTGCACCAATAGTTGCAAAAATTGCCAATAAAATTTCTAAGTAAATATAAGTGTGATAGGTATCATTATCATTAATCAAAAACCTTTCTTCCATATTTTCCACATCTTTTAATAACTTGGATAAATAATAATCCAAAAATAGATAGATTCCTATGCTTATGATGGTATAAATGATGTTGGTAATGAGCATATTTATTTTGGGATAAACAAAAAAGGAAAGTATATTGATTATACATATATATATACTAATCATCCATTTGGTTTTGGTAAACAATACCATTTCTTTTTGAATTCCCATACGAAATAAAAAGAAAAGGAGTGTAGATAAAGTTATCAATATCAAATAAGGTAAAATCATACCTCGATCAAATAGCAATAAGCTTATCAAGGAAGTAGGGTAAATATAATATATATTTTTTTTATCTTTGAATAAGTAAAATAGTAAAACCGGTAAATAAAGCGCAAATAAAAAATCACCTTTAACAGTTAGTACTAAAAAAAATGTAACGATAATCATATTAATTTTCTTTAACATAAGTCACCTCTTTGATATATTACTTTGATTATATCAAGTTATGTTGTCATAAAAGGGGGAAAAAAGAAAATAATTTCCATATTATTGTGTTTTTCTTTTTTTCCCTTTTTTACCTCCTATGCATCTTCTCTCGCCACATCATGGTTTTTTATATATGATACATTAAATTTAGTTAAAAAATGTAAAAAAGAAAGAAAGGATATTCTTACTCCAAAATATCATTTCTTTCTTTTTTGATTGATATATTTTAATCTTTATTCTTGCTGATTTGTCTTTATTAATTTGACTGTACGCTTCAGCGCCTCAATTCTACTCATCATTACCATTCGTTTGCAAGTAGTACATTCTAATTTATAATCGATACCTATTCTTAATACTTTCCAAGTGGTTCCACCACAAGGATGATTTTTTTTAAATTTTAAAATATCTCCTAATTCTACCGAGGTTGCTTCTATCATATATGTTCCTCATCTTTTTCTTTATTCTTTTTTTCTAAAATTTCACTTGCTAAATTTCGATATTCTTTTGATCCTCTAGAATGAAAGGAAAACTGGATAACTGATTCACCATGCATAGGAGATTCTTGAATATGAGATGAACGTGTAATCACCGTTTTAAACGTTTTCTCTGGAAAAAAGAAATTGACTTTTTCTTGAATTTCATAGCCTAGAGTATTCCGATTATCCAACTTTGTAAGTAAGATTCCCTCTATTTCCAGTTTTTTTTCTTGTTGAATTTTATTGATTTTATTGACCATTTGAGTTAAAGCATCATACGAAAAAAAACTACATTCCACTGGAATTAGGACAGAATCACTAGCATATAAAGCATTATCCACAATCAATCCTAAGGAAGGGGGACAATCAATTAGAATATAATCAAATTCTTTTTGTATCCGTTTTAATTTTTTTTGTAATAAATAAACTCTATCTTCTAAAGTATAAAGGCTTTCTTCAATATTGGCTAATTTAATTGAAGCGGGAATAATCCATAAATTTTTTACTCTCGTTTTTAAAATAGCTTGCCTCAATAAACCCACATGTGTGAAAAAATCAGATATATCAAACAATATGTCTTCACGATTAATTCCTAGTCCTATAGTTGCATTAGCTTGTTGATCATAATCAATAATTAGTACTTTTTGACTTTTATATGCAAGCGCAGCTCCTAAATTTATTGTTGTTGTTGTTTTGCCTACACCACCTTTTTGGTTGACAATGGCTATAATTTTGCCCATACTTTTCTCCTTCTATAGAGGGTGACTTTTAATCTTTGCATATACTCTAGGGTAGGTCAGTGGTGTGGTTGTTACCTTTTGAATATGTATAATTGTTCTATCCCCTGATGATTCAGGCAACTGAAAAATAGCAATTTTTTCTACTTTTGCCCCTAGTTTTGAAATAGCATTTTTAGCATTTTCCAATTCTTCTTGATAGTTTTGCCCTTTTAATGCCAAAAAATATCCGCCCTTTTTTACATATGGAATCGTTAATTCCGCTAATATATTTAATGGTGCAACCGCTCTTGCAGCAACAAAATCAAAGGATTCTCTGCCTAATTTGATATAATGTTCTGCTCTTTCATTTACTACTTGAATGCCTTCTAATTGCAAAGTTTGTATCACTTTGGTTAGAAATAGACATCTTTTAGTGGTTGGTTCTAGTAGTGTTACTTCTAAATCTGGATACACAATTTTTAAGACAATTCCAGGAAAACCAGCACCTGTTCCTACATCTAATAACGTTGCTTTGCCTTTGAATTCCATTTTTTTTAGCGCCAAAATGCTATCATAAAAGTGTTTGATATATACACCAGCTAAGTCGATAATACTTGTAAGATTCATTTGCTTTGACCACTCTACTAACAATTGATAATATATATATAACAACTCTTCTTGTTTGTTATCTAAGTGAATCAATTCATTTAAAATGTAGTTATACTTATGCACTTCTTGAGTCATGTATATGATTTCCTTTTCTTCTAGCCTCAATATAGACTAATAATATGGCTATATCAGATGGATTGACGCCACTGATTCTTGTAGCCTGAGCAATCGTTCTTGGTCTTACTTTATTTAATTTTTCTCTTGCCTCACTAGCCAAATTGGCAATTTCTTGATAATTGATATCATCTGGAATTTTAACACTTTCTAGTTTTAATACTCTTTGAGCTTCTTTGAATTCTTTATCAATATATCCCTGATACTTAATTTCAATAGTGATTTGATTACCTAATTCATCATCTAATGGCATATTCAAATCTAACATTTGCACAATATCTTGATAAGTAATTTCTGGTCGCTTCATCAATTCGATTGCGGAAATACCATCCTTTAAAATGGGTGATGGGATTTTTGACAAATAAGCATTGATATGCTCCTTAGGGGTCAGTTTCATTTGAACTAATCTTTCTTTCTCTGCCTTTAATTTCTCCATCTTCAGTATGTAGGCTTGGTATCGCTTTTCTTGAATCAGCCCTACTCTATATCCATAGTGAAGTAATCGTTGATCTGCATTGTCATGTCGCAATAATAAGCGATACTCTGCCCGTGATGTCAACATTCGATAAGGATCCGTTACACCTTTTGTGACCAAATCATCTATCAATACTCCAATATAAGCTTCATTTCTTTTCAAAACTAGTGGTTCCTTTTTTTGGATATAACAACTTGCATTGATACCTGCTATTAATCCTTGAGCTGCGGCCTCTTCATAACCACTCGTTCCATTCACTTGTCCACCAAAAAATAATCCACTTACTCGTTTGGATTCTAAAGTAGGTTTTAATTCGAGGGGATCAATGGCATCATATTCAATAGCATAAGCATATCTTGCTATTTTAGCATGTTCAAAACCTGGCAAAGAATGCACCATTTCCTCTTGAACAGCATGTGGCATACTCGTCGAAAAACCTTGAATATATGTTTCATTAAGTGAAAGACTTTCTGGTTCTAAAAAAAGTTGATGACGTTCTTTATCAGAAAAACGGACTAATTTATCTTCGATGGACGGACAATATCTTGGTCCAACTCCCTCTACAATACCAGAATACATACTAGATTCAGTTAAGTGAGAGCGAATGATCTCGTGCGTTTTTGGTGTTGTCCAAATCAAATAGCAGGGTATTTGTTTTTCAAATGGAATCATATCCTTTGCACTTGTTTCATAACTGAATGTCAGTGGCATATCAGTACCTAGTTCTAACTGCCCCTTTGAAAAATCAATTGTATCTGTATATACTCTTGGTGGTGTACCAGTCTTTAAACGCAATAGTTGAAATCCAAGTTCCTTTAATGATGTTGACAAACCATAATTGGTCTTTTCCCCATCAGGACCAGATGGTGTTGCATTTTTTCCACAAAGTACTCGTGAAGATAAATATGTTCCTGTAGTAATGACTACTGCTTGTGAATAAATCTGTATACCATCTTCCAAAACAACCCCTTGAATTACATCTTGACAAGTCATTAATTGATCCACTAAAGCAATATATATATTTAAATTTTTTTCTTGAACGACTATAGACTGCATATATTTTGCGTAAGCCAATTTATCTGACTGCACACGCATAGCTCTAACAGCAGGGCCTTTTGATAAATTGAGCATTTTCACCTGCAAACAAGTGTGATCGGCCGACTTTGCCATTTGTCCCCCTAATGCATCGATTTCACGTACCAAAATACCCTTAGCTGGTCCACCAATGGAGGGATTGCATGGCATATTTCCAATGCGTTCAAAACTACCACATACCATTATAGTTTGAAGACCAATTCTAGCGCAAGCTAGTGCGGCCTCAATTCCAGCATGTCCTCCTCCAACAACAATTACATCATAGTGATTCTTTTTTAATAATTCTTCTTTTGTGAATATAATACCCATATTACGACTTCCTTAATATATAAGCAACTATTACAATTAAAATGAGTAAACCAAGGCCTAAACATAGTCCTAATAATTTAGTTAGTGACTTATTCATTTTAGCCTTTTTCTCCATTTTCTTTTGCTTAGCAATTGATGCTTCTCTTTCTTTTGACATGGGTAATGGTGCCATACAAAAATCACAAGTTAAGGCATCATATCTATTTTCATTATGACACTTAGGACATATCATACTCTTCACCTAAATCCTTTTGTATTTTTTACTTTTATATATTATACACTATTTTAATCTTTTTTTCTATAAGAATGAAAAAAGAAGGCTTTTTTACCCTCTTATTTCTCAATTATTTTACAATGGCCCCCATTACACCAGGTACCATACCTGCTGCATTTGACTCATCTGTATCAATATGCATTGCAAGTGCGTATGTATCACTGACTCTCACTACTACATCACCAAAAATTAAAGAACGTTCTGGAGTTTTGACTTCTACTTTAACAATATCTTTATCTTTTACGCCCAACATTTCCGCATCTTTTACTGTTGCATGGATATGTCTCTTGGCAACAATTACTCCCTCAGAAAGTTCAATTTCCCCACAAGGACCAACTAATTTACATCCTGGTGTTCCTGCTAAATCGCCTGATTCTCGAATTGCAATACCTAGTCCTAAACTTCTTGCATCTGTTGCAGAAAGTTCAACTTGTGATGCCTTTCTAAAAGGACCCAAAATAGATACTCCTGGAAGTTCCTTTTTTGGACCTACAACAGTTACACGTTCAGCGCATGCAAATTGTCCTGGTTGTGATAAATCTTTCTTTGGTGTAAGAGTTGCCTCAGTTCCAAATAATACTTTAAAATCTGCTTCAGTTAAATGAATATGGCGAGCAGATGTTTCAACAATAAATTCTTTTCCCATATGATATTTCCTTCTTTCGTTTTCCTCTTTATATATATTATAGCAAAAAATTGATATTTGGTCAAAAATAAGACCTAATAAATTTGAAAATATTTGTCTATTATAGTATAATATATTGGTATAAAAACTTTTAACGAATATAGGTGAGCAAATGAAACTTGGAATGATTTCACTTGGTTGTGCTAAAAATCTAATTGACACAGAATTATTTTTAGGTGTAGCTAAGAAATATCAAATTAAAATTACGAATGCATTAAGTCAAGCAGATATTTTAGTTGTAAATACTTGTGGCTTTATTGAAAACGCTAAAAAGGAAGCCATTGATACCATTTTGGATTTGGTAGAACAAAAAAGAAATAGAACTATTATTGCTATGGGTTGTCTAGTAGAACGTTATTTAGAAGACCTAAAACGAGAAATTCCTGAAGTAGATATCTACTTTCCTATTCAAGATTATGATCATATTGATGAAGTATTTCAAAAAATACTTCATACGCCAACTTCTTATTCAATGGACTATACAAATCGCGTGATTACAACTTTACCACATAGTGCTTATTTGCGCATTTCCGAGGGTTGTAATAACCGCTGTAGTTATTGTGCAATTCCACTTATTCGGGGTCCATTTAAGAGTAGATCTTTTGATAGCCTTTTAGAAGAAGCCTATTATTTAGCTAACCAAGGCGTAAAAGAAATTACCCTGATTGGTCAAGATACAACTCGTTATGGGAGCGATTTAAATGAAGGTAAGACTTTAGCAGCACTATTGCATGAATTATCCAAAATAGAGTCTTTTGAAATGATTCGTGTACTTTACTTATATCCCGATGAAATTACAAAAGAACTCATAGAAGAAATCAAAACGAATTTAAAAATTGCCAAATACTTTGATATTCCTATTCAACATGCCTCAAATCATATGCTAAGCGCTATGAATAGAAGAGGAGATTATGATTTTCTTACGCGTTTGATGCAATGTATTCGTAGTCAAATACCTAATGCGGTCATCCGCACAACCCTTATTGTAGGATTCCCAGGAGAAACCAAGGAGGATTTTCATATCTTATATGATTTTGTAGCTAACCAAAAGTTCAATAGATTGGGCGTTTTCACCTATTCTGATGAAGAGGATACATCAGGTTTTGAGATGTATCCCAAAGTAGATTCTTCTATAATGAATAAACGAAAAGATATGATTATGAAATTGCAAAATGAAATTTCACTTCAATATCATCAAAGTTTGATTGGCCAAACATTTGATTGCATTATAGATCACTATGATGCTAGATATCAACGATATACGGCTAGAAGCTATCATTACGCACCAGATGATGTGGATGGAGCTATATATATTTTTTCTGCTTTCCATGAAGGTTATGTGGGTACAATTAAAAAAGTTAAAATTGTAGAAGCAACAGATTATGACTTGATTGGTATATGGTCAGAAATAGAGTAGCATAAAAAATAAAATGAGATTCTTCAAATTTGAAGAGTCTCATTTTTTACTTCCCTAGACTATTTTAACACTTCTTTTTTCAATCCTCTTAATATACATACCATGGCCCAAGTATCTTGTCGACAATACGTTCGCAATGCCAAGTATTTATTTTGGTATTCTTCCTCACTAAAATAAGGAAATAATCCATAAGTAATAATGGCCTCAGTACCATTTTTTACCTCTAAATCTTGATATGATAAATCCGTAAATAAAGGTAAAACCTTCTTAATTGAAAAAGATCCATGCATCATATAATGATAATATGTAAAGCTCGGTTTTTGATTTGACTCATTCATAACTCCTTCTGGCAGCACCTTTTCATAAAGTGATGTTGTTCCTTTTAACACTTCTAACAAATCAAATATATGATTATTAATCGTATCTAATTCTTTCTTGTATTGAGGATATATGTATGAGAGTTCTTTTAATCTAGTTTTTTCAAACGATTTATTGTATACCATTACAGTACCACCTGCTGATAAATCAATATCTTTTATTAGCTGTTTTACCAATTCTAGTCTTCGATCTTGATGATCTGGTGCCAAAAACTCTCGATGATTTTGAATCAAATCGCACTGATTTTCACTTTTTTCAATATGTAGCGAATACTGAAACAAAGATTGTTGGTAGGGACTTTCTCCTTTATATCGTGGTAGTGGACAATTATAGCTTTCAAAATCTAAATAATAGATGGGATACTGAATTGAGGCAAGTGCATATCGTATTCGTTCTTTATCCATATATGGTTGATGGCTCATCAGACTTTGATATTCTACAATATTATCAAGTTTTGTTATATAGGGATATGCTTGCTCCATTGTGGCGTATCCTCTATTGATTAAATCATAAACGGGTATAATTTTTTTCTTGCCCCCTTGTTCTTCTGTGAAGGCATAATGCTTACCTGTATACTCCAAAATAGATCCTTCACATAAAACATCTTTCATACAAATTTTGCAAAATTTACAAGCAGTAGTTTTCTTATATTCACAGTGTTCACCCAATTGATGAGAGTGAATTTCTAAATAGGTTAATTGATGCATTAACTGATCTCGTTCTATTTGAATTTGATTTTGATATAGCTTTGTGATATCGCTAAAATCATATATTTTAAATAGCGCATTCCCTTTTGCATCTTGATCATAAATTGGCTGCTGTTGACTATTATATCGACCACTAAAGCGATATTCAGCATTTAAAACCACTAAATAATACGCTATTGATTTGGGTTTTTCTAGATGTTTTTGAATCAAAGATTGTTCAATAATGTGACGTTCTACAGACAAATCATATATATACTTTCCACAATCTGAATAGCGATTCAATAATTTTTGCTTTTTCTTATCTATCATTTCTTGTGTAATAGTCTTACTTCCTATTTTTTGGCCTACTAATTGATCACCTACAAATGTAGAAATTCCTTCTTCATTTGACTTAAAAAGAGGAATTTCTTCTTGTTTTATTTTCATCTTCAAATCATCATATTTTCTACTAGTCGTTGCCTTTACCTCAAAAATATAAATCTTCTCTTCATCTTCTAAATAGCCATCTAAGAAACAATAAAATGTATTCCCATCATATCTGTATTCATACTTTTTTTGCTCGTATGTATTTGTTGAAGCTATAATAGGGTGTTGAAATACATTTGAAACATGCAAGATAGCTAGTCGTTCTACCTCAGTAAAAATAGTCTGAAATGCCTCTAGTTGTGGATTTGTAATATTTGTTAAATCTTCTCCGGTTTCAATGTCAAACATTTCATTGAGCATCTCTATTATTTCCTCTTGATGAGATTCAATATTGGTTTGTGCAAATTGACTCATTGCTTGCATAATGGCGTGATCTTTTTCAAGTTTCTTTCCATCTATTGCCTGTACTTCATGGAATGAACGGTTCATGTATATATCATATAGACTTGGAAAATTTTTGCATCTTGTTAAATTTTTAAATAAGGTCTTAGATATATTCATCATTATCTCCTACATATAGTAGAATAACCGGGATATAATAAAAATTTCTTATATATATGATTCATATTGTAATCCTCTAAAAAAGCTGTCATCTTCTGATATTGTAAATGAGGAAAAGTATCAGCTATAAAAACAAAATCAACATCAGTTAGTGCATCTAGTTGTTCTATGCTTAAAAATTTGGGACAGACACATACATCAAATCTAACCTCTTTATATCTAGCAGAAACCCATAAAATATCATCCTTTATACTTGTTTCAAAAGATTCTGCTTTAAATCCCATTTGTTCAAATAACTGAAAAACAATCATAGCATTGTAGGAAGTATCTATTTCTACTGTATCTTTTATATAAATTTCTTTTGAAATACCGCCATCATAGCAAGAGCCACTTCCAGCAACCTCAAATTGATTCATCAATACGACTTGGTCAATCATAGAATTTGTGCACAAGATTTGAGACCTTACTGTTTTATAGGATAAATGAGAAGTGGTGATATATGTTATATGAATAGGTTTTTCAATATGACGGATTCTTTGATAATATTCTTTGATCAAAATAGCTGCTATTTCTTCAGGAGATTTTATGTTTAATACTCTATTAGCTGGATAATGTAGTAGATTATGTTTAACAATCCATATAGGATCTTGATGTGTTAAATCTAGTTTTTTAGACTTATCTAGTAATAACTGATGACTTACCTCGAGATAATAAATCATTTCCGCAAATTTTAAATTAATTATATCCTGAAAACCTTTATCTTGATATGCATTGAAACATTCTTGATATATGTGTGGTTCACATATTAAAATATGATAATTACTTGCATCTAAATCGATTTTATCTATAGAAGAAAAATTAGAAATCCACAATGCATTATAATATGCAACAATCTTATCTGATAAAGTATATATAACTTGTCCATCTTTTAACATAACCTCATCAGCATTTACTAAATCATCGCATGATTCCATTTCTACTTTTATATCATCAAATGTTTTTAAAAGTTCTACATCAGAGATTGGAAAAATATTTTCCTTAGCCAAAAAATCTAGTAAAAAAATGGGACTATCTGTATCCTCTATTTGGTACACTTTTTGATTTATTGATACTTTCATATATACACCTAACCTTAACTATTTATATCTATTTACTTCATATTATAACATAACTTCAGTATTTTTTTTAATAATTACATAAATTTTTACAATTTGGTTATACTAATAAAAAAGGGGGGGAGTTCATGGAACTAAAAAATGCAAAAAGAAGAAAAAATGAGAAATGTGGAGACTGTTTTTATACAGATAATTGTACTACTAAAATAACAACATGTCCATATTTAAAAAAGCCTAAATACACTGATGAAAATGAATAAAAAATCTTAGTATAATTTACTAAGTTTTTTCAATTTTCATAACAATAACATAGCAAGAATTATGCCAGCAATGCATAATTTTTATTACCTTATTTATTTTTATCTGATATAATTATTGTGTAAAAGGTGCTAAGGCTCTCATGTTTTTGATTCTATGAGCCTGGATATTCCTGTAACGATTTTTATCATCTGCCGCCTTTTCTGTTTAATCCCTTTTAGGGATTTTTTATTATTATATAAATAGAATAGTCTTTCTCTTTTATTATTTTTAATATGAGACTAAAAAACAAAAAAAGAACTTAACCTTCCGATTAAGTTCTTCTAAATTTTCATAATGGTGGCTTGGGCCGGGATCGAACCGGCGACACATGGATTTTCAGTCCATTGCTCTACCGACTGAGCTACCTAGCCAACAAAATGGCGGTTCCAACGGGACTTGAACCCGCGATCTCCAGTGTGACAGACTGGCATGTTAACCACTACACCATGGAACCTTGGTTGCGGAGGAAGGATTCGAACCAACGACCTCCGGGTTATGAGCCCGACGAGCTACCAACTGCTCTACTCCGCGTTCTTAAAAAATGGCGGAGAAAGAGGGATTCGAACCCCCGCGGCTGTTACACCCTGTCGGTTTTCAAGACCGATCCCTTCAGCCAGACTTGGGTATTTCTCCGTATTTTTTATATTATGGTGGACCTTCTAGGACTCGAACCTAGGACCAACCGGTTATGAGCCGGGGGCTCTGACCAACTGAGCTAAAGGTCCATTCCTTAGAATGATAAAATGGTAGCGGCGGAGGGACTTGAACCCCCGACCTTCCGGGTATGAACCGGACGCTATAGCCAGCTAAGCTACACCGCCATAGTACCAAGTTTAAAAAAATGGTGGATCCAAAGGGACTCGAACCCTCGACCCCCTGCGTGCAAAACAGGTGCTCTCCCAGCTGAGCTATGGACCCACGTTGTGATGGTGCCTAAGGCCGGGGTCGAACCGGCACGGTATTGCTACCACAGGATTTTAAGTCCTGCGCGTCTACCTATTCCGCCACTCAGGCATACGTGATTGTAAAAAAAGATGGTGTCCCCGAGACGATTCGAACGTCCGACCCACTGATTAAAAGTCAGTTGCTCTGCCAACTGAGCTACGAGGACATCCTAATGGTGCCGACTATAGGAATTGAACCCACAACCTACTGATTACAAGTCAGTTGCTCTACCGATTGAGCTAAGTCGGCACAATGGTGGAGGATGACGGGCTCGAACCGCCGACCCTCTGCTTGTAAGGCAGATGCTCTCCCAGCTGAGCTAATCCTCCATACGTGCGTAAGTGTGAATGTCTTAGGTATTCAAATGAATATAGAAAGGAGCTGGCAACGTCCTATTTTCGCTTTTTCAAACTA
>JAMPAL010000059.1 GCA_023667245.1 Anaeroplasma bactoclasticum | reverse complement strand
GATGCAACAACAAAGTTCCCGCAATTTAAGATTTTGTAGAGTGTATTTTCAATTATCTTAGGATTTACTATACTGCTTTTAAAATAGGAATACATCCCAACCATCATAGGATGATCATAATTATATTCTGTATAGGTAGTACTACATCCCAAATATGCTTCATAACAATCATTTTGTATTTCTAATGGGGCATGATTTTTAATAATATCATCTAGCATAGAGGTGTCATATGTAAACTGATATTCCTTCTTCCAACGCTTGAATATTTCAAAGGCATGAATTGTATAGCATTCCTCAAATATAGGAGTATCACAATCATAGTCAACATTTTCATTCACAGGAATAAGGGGTGAATCTAGATGATATTTCCCATCTTTTAAATAATAAAAACTAACCATAAAATCAATCAAGCCTTTTAACATAGGCATCCATTCTTCTAAATCAAGAGCCATTTTATCTTGATGAAGAATTTCATCTAACATAATGAAAAGATGTGGCATTTGCCATATTAATAAGCACCCTATATTAGATGGCGTGTCTTTCCCTCTAAAATCTGTCATTTTAGGCAAACGTATGCCACAATACCCTTGTTCTTCTGCTCTAATTTTTGCAGAATCATAAAGCGATAAATACCATTTTAACGATGGTAAAACATAAGAATATAAACCAAAACGAATTAGCCCCAAATGATGCAAAAGATGCATCTCTAAATGAAACTTACCATACCATGAATTACACGTGAGTCCTGTTTCAGCAGGTGGATAAATGCCTAAAGTATTGACTTTCATTAAATATAAAGATAATACCATTCTACGATTCAATTCATCATCCTCTGTATCTATAGACCTTGCTTTTTCAAAATATTCTCCCATTGCAAAATCATCCTCAAAATCCCCATCTAAGGATAGTATGAGCATTGAACTATTTTCAATTAGAAAGGATAGTTCCTTTCTTTTCATATTTGTTTTATAAAATACCACATAATCAACGATGTCCTCTTGACGATAAATTTTGGCATCATCTATCGTATAGTTTTCATCTATTCCTATTCCACAATACTTTCCAGAGTCTGGATTCAAAAAAAGACAACATATAGATAATCCTTTTAATTTTGTTTCTATTTTTATTATAAGATTATTATGATTTTGAGGAATTTTAGTTTCAACAACAACCTTCTCATTCCTATAACAAAATTCACTTTTGATTCTTCCCTCATAAAGATATAAATGCTGATTAATCTTTGTTATACTTTCAGGATTCACAGGATTTCCATCATCACATAAAACAAGTTTAAAGATATCAAATTTAAAAACATCGTCTCTAAAGGAATCATAATCCTTCGATGAGACATCTGTCATATAAGAAATAGTTTGATGATTCGAAGCCTTTTGGTATGCTTTATATGGTAGTTCCCCTTGAATGTCTCTTTCTCCCCAATGATAATTACTTAATGTACATAAGGGAATTGTAGTATACTCCTTATAAAAGGTTTGTAATCCTGTAACATCACATGTAAAAGCAAAATTTCCATTTCCAATTGTTAAAGGATTTTTAGGATCATATGATGTATGAATAATATCAAATTTTTTAATGAAACTTTCCTTCATTTTTATCATCTCTTTTCATAATCATAACACAGAATAAAGTTAAAATCAATTTATATGATTTTGTTTTTCCCACATAGACATTATCTAAGGAATGTGGTAAAATCAAAAATGAGGTGTTAAAATGAGAATCCTTGACATTATTGTCCCCCAGTATCTTGAAGACGAAAAAATGATTGAACGTTTATTAACTTCTATTAATAATCAAACTGGTATTGATTTTAAGAATATCGGCATTATTATCATAAATGATTGTTCTAATATAAAAACCAGCAAAAAATTAGTAAATCAATTTCCTAATTTAAACGTTGATCTTCTAGAAAACAAAACAAATATGGGACCAGGGCTGACCAGACAAGCTGGTATTGATTTTTCATCTGCAGAATATATAACTTTTTTAGATGCAGATGACACATATTATTCCAATGATTGTCTACAAAAAGTATTATCCATTTTATCTACAAAACCAGATATAGTTCTTACAAAGTGGATGGAAGAGTATAAAGCCAATAATCAAATAAAAAATATATTGCATGATTCTGACATTATATATTTACATGGAAAATTCATAAAAAGAAGTTATTTAATTGAAAAAAATATAAGATTCAATTCGCTACTACGATTGCATGAGGATTCTTATTTTTCGACTTTACTACTATTGACCGCTTCTACTCCTTATAGATCCGAAATCATTACAAATTATTGGCGCTATAGAAATTCAAGTTTAGTAAGAAAACAACTCAAATATCATTATTTAGTACATTCTTTTCCTGATTTACTAACTTCAAACAAAGAACTAGTAAAAGAATTAAAGAACAGAAATTGTAAATCTACAATGGAGTACCTTGTAAAATCTTTTACTTATCTTTATTGTGTATTGTGTTCCTATCTTTTTGCAGATAAAAAAGATAAAACTCTTCAAAGATTAAAAAAAGAAAACGAAAAAGAATTCTTCAATTATCTTTGCAACAATTTAGAAGTATTTGAAAAGCTTCCTTCTAACATAATAGGACAATATATGAATCAACAAATACAGGTTTTTAAAAAGACAATATCCAATTTAAATTTCACAGAATCTTGGCAAGATTTTATAACTCGGTTAACAAACATGTATACAGATGAATAAAGACCTATCTGCAATCCTTAAGCAAATAGGTCTTTTTTTCTTAAATTTCTTTATATTGATTTACGAATTTTTTTACTACCTTTTCTTTCTTGAAATTAGAAAAAGATACATTTTTTATTGTAACAGAATTCACATAATTAAATATCAATCCTTCACCACTCATTGGCTCTAAGAAATCCATCATTGCAGGAATCGCTTCGACTGTATTGCAAGCATAATTAAACTTTATATTTTCAATCAATATAGATTCAATTGGAGCCTCTGGAAGGCCATAGAATGTTCCAGCAGCAACATTGACATTATTACATTCAATATTTTTAAATTCGAATTTTCCTAAATACGGGGTGCGATCATCAATAGGAAGCTTCTCTTTTGTATATACATACTTAGAATGACCATCTGGATCACAGTAGTAAAACATATTTATGACAAGAGGAGTTAAAACATTATCCATCTTTATATTTTCAAATTTGATACCATCAATAATCGCATCTTTTCCTCTTCCACGTCTTGTTTTGATTCTAAGACCACGATCAGTTTGATTAAATAAACATTGTGAAACATTAATGTTTTTAATTCCACCGCTCATTTCACTACCTAGCACTACAGCACCATGACCAAAGTTCATAGAACAATTCCTTATATTGAAATTTGAAGATGGCTTTTTAAATTTTCTACCCATAAAAATTTTCCCAGACTTAATTGCGATGCAATCATCCCCAACACTAAAATACACTCCAATAATATCCACCTTGTCGCAAGATTCAGGATCGCAGCCATCTGTATTAGGAGAATTTTTAGGACTAACAAGTCTCATATCAATAAAACGAATCTCTTCTGAAAAATAAGGATGTAAGTTCCATGAAGGAGTATTTGTAACCATAACACCTTGGAAAGAAACATTTTTGCAATGATTTAAAAATACACCTCTAGGTCTCCAAGCAATTCTTTTAGTACGAACATCAACCCACCAATCTGCATTTTGAGCATTTCCATCAATGATTCCTTTACCTATAATCTTTATATTTTCAACGTTGATTCCAGTAATAATACTAGCGAAGCAATCTAATGGATTCCCTTCCCAAGATCCAAGATTATATTCATCCTTTTCATCAGAAGTATATATCATACCTGGAAGAACAGGATAATGAGAACGATCAACATCACCAATTAATCTCGCATTTTCATCTAACTCAATTGTAATATTACTTCTTAAAAGGATTGGTCCTGTATAATATTCTCCTGCAGGAAAATAGACTCTACCCTGATTCGGACAAGCATATATACATGCTTGAATAAAATTGGTGTCAATTGACTTCCCATCCCCTTTAGCTCCAAAATCTTTTACATTTAAACAAACATATTCATAATCTGTTGTAAAAGTTTTTACTACGCCATTTATGGAAATTTCGTATTTAGTGCTCGGTTTTAGATTATAAATCGAATAGACATTCGTAGTTATATTTTCTGCTACACAAATGTTATTCATATAGATATTATATGGTGAGGTATTATATACTTCTTTATTTTGAAGTTCAATCGTAACGCTTGTAGAACTTTGAAATATGATATCAAACATCTTCTTCAACTCCTCTTGATTCTCTTTTATATTTTACCCTTTCTTTTATATCCAAAATCGTGTCCTTAATAAATAAGAATATAAAGTCTAC
>JAMPAL010000058.1 GCA_023667245.1 Anaeroplasma bactoclasticum | reverse complement strand
TCTACTTCTATCTTTGACTATATTTGGCTCCCCCCGAACTCAAATTGATTATATCTTAATTTCCTTTTTTTGTCAATTATATATATCATTTTTTTGAAATATTCTGGAGTTATTTGTCGACTTTTTTATTTTTTTGTCAATAATTTATGACCATAATAAAAGAATAGGATATATATACCCTATTCTTCTTTCCTCATTTTATGGTAAAACGGTGATTACAATTTTGGATACTTGCGTTGGATTATCATTGCTTACACAAGTAATGACAACTCTACCTACAGACTTTGCTTCTATCGTACCATACGCACTTACTGTTGCAATCATTTCATCTGATGATGTAAATGTATAATCTAATCTTGACTGAGTTGGTGCTGTTGGTCCTAGATAGATACATCTTGTATATCCTACTGACATAGTTGTTTCTCCGTATGCTCTTCCATTTATAGTTACTTCGGTTCCTACTGTTTCTGCACCTTCTGGATCTACTACTAAATCATAATCTGTGATGGTGAATGTAGCAACACTTGTATTTCCATCTATATCGGTTACAGTAATTGTATACTCACCTTTTCTAAAGAAAGTAAATCCACTTGGTATTGTCCATTTTTCAGATCTTCCATTAAACCTTGTATATTCATATGTCACTTCTTCGATTAGACTATCATCTGTATATATGACTTTCATACCTGCACTCGTGATTGCGCCATCTAACATTGGTGTTTCAACTTTATAATCTGATTCTACCAAATAAATTAGTGGTTTTTCATCATCAACAATAAACTCATATGTTTCTGAATAATATGGACCACTACTGATATATTGTGTTGCAGCAGCACTGACAGTAATATAATAAAATGAAGCATTTGAATCTAGAATCTGATTCCAAACATCTACGGGCATTGTAAACTCTTTTTCTGTAGTTGTTCCAACATAAATTTCACCTAAACGACTTGTTGCTATATGAATTTGATATTCATCAAAAGAAAAATATTTGCTTCCATTATCTGTATCCCATTCAAACGAAGGAAGAATATCTTTTGAGGCAGGTGTTGTACATTCCACATAAGATGGTGTAATATTAAAATCTGCTAAGAATCTACTTAAGTCATCTTTATTGATTTCATAATTATATAACACCCGATAAAAATCACTAAACGTTTTTGTTCCATTTTTCCGAACTAGTTTCCATAATAGCTTATTACTATAACCAAATACATCATTTCCATCTTTTCTTGCATCGTCTAATTGATATAAAATTTGAGCAATTGCTACTTCATCAGTTTCTCCAAAAGGACGAGTATATCCTTTTGTCAACATACTATGATTTACTCCATTAGAAGAAGTATATTTATCATCATTTACAAAACGAATATTTTTTAATTCTGAAATTGAGTACTGTTGCATGACTTGACCAAAATAGGTTGCCCATCCTTCTGCCCAAGATAGTCTCATTCCCCTATCTTTTGCTCTATCTTTCAAAGATGTATTATGTTCATATTGATAATCTGCATTATTAGTACCAACCATATGTTGTCCACCTGGATTATTCGCTATCTCAGGAAAACAATTTTGTACATGATGACCATACTCATGACCTACAACGTCCCAATCAGCATGGCTAAACGGACGATCTCCACCATTACCTCTAGGTCGAATATAAATACAAGATTCCCATGGTCTATAAAATGCGCCTTCATCTCCATAACATAATGTACAATTTTCGACATTAACATTATTGTTTAAATATTTTACATATTGTGATGCATAATGTAAGGCTTGAGATAATTGAAATGCTCTTCCCAAATCAGTGGTCATATCAAAAGTGTAATTAAAATATATAGTTGATCCCGTTGGTACATTATGCGCAATAGGTGATTCATAGTAGTATTGCATTTTATTATTATCTACAACATTAGTATTTACTGACGCTGCATATACTTTGATATAGTATCCATACAAATCATCTGTTACACTATCAAAAGTATAACTAATATGCCCATTTTTATCACTATAAAGAGTATCCATGATGGTCTCATAGTATGGATAATCCAATACCCCGCCAAAATACACTCTCTTAATTACTTCGACTTTAGTATAATTGAGAGTATGCTTTGTTCCCCAATCATCTTCCCATTGTAAAACAATATCCATTGTCGTAGTAGGATTTATTGCTTGCTCATAAGACTCTACATAAAGTTCATTCGTAATGCCTTCTGCAAGCAAAGCATAACTTGCTACTTGATATTCACTCTCTGAAATAATTCCATTTTCTAGTTGATAAAATAAAACTTCACGTTTTGCTTGTTGCTCGGAAACACAACTTGTAAAATATTTCCCATCATATTCGCTAAAATATATTGTATCTTGAACTAAATTACCATTATATTCACTTTTAATCTTAACACTTGAATTTTTAGATTCAGCTACAAAATCAAAAGTTAATGTATCCTCTACTGATACATCAGTTAGTGTTCCACCATTTGTTTCAATGTTGGAAAATGTCATATTTGAATTTTTAAATACATATTCTAGACTAATTTCATTTGATTCATAATAGTCTTTAAGCTCTATATACTCTGTAACTTCTTCACAACAAATTGGACCATCATAGTCAATATTTATAGTATCCCGATTTGCTTGAATAGTTGCAAAATTAGTTAATACTAAACATAAAAATATAAATAAACTAAATATTTTTTTCATTATCTATTTTCTCCTCGTTCCTTATAGTTTTTCTTTATTCGATGTAAATTGATTTTAGTCTTTTTATAATAATCGTTATTCTATTATAAAAAGACCTTTCTAGCGAAAAAGAATCACCCTCAGTACTATAAATATTTTTCTAACCTTTTCAATTTGATTCACTCCCTGCTCCTCTATTAACATAAAAATGTGCTTTGCTATTGTATTATATGTTTTTCTATTTAAATTTTTTGTCGAATTATGTTTTTTTTGTTAGAATTTTGAAGATTTTTTGTTCTTAATATAAAAAATTCCAAAGGAAAATTCCTTTGGAATGGAGAATCTCTTTATATATGATGACTATTTGACATTATTTTTCTTTTTAGATGAAGACTGCTTTAGCAAACGATGAATGAGTGTAACTTGAATTTTGTCTGGTAAGAAATTTAAGATTCTAAGTCCTATGTTTCGATTGAGATTATATACATATCGTGGATGTTTACTAGTAAATGCCCGAAATGCTTTTTGAGCTACTTTTTTTGGAGAAACATGCTTAACTTCTACGCTATTGACTATTTTTTTGAATTTTTTGGAACTTTCACTATACAACTGAGTATGGTTGCAAAAGTCATCTAACTCCAATAAAGAGGCATTGAGTAAACTAGTTTGAACTGCACCTGGGCGAATGAGTGATACCTTAATGCCTAATAGAGAAGCCTCCATTCGGAGCGAGAAGGCATATTTTTCTAGAGTGCTTTTGGTGATAGAATATAGTCCATTAAAAGGAAGTGGATCAAGTGGTGCAAGCTCACTAGATGTAATGATAATACGACTACCTTTTTTTAAGAGGGGAAGAAAAATTTTATTTATTCTATAGATGCCAAAATAATTGGTATAAAATGCCTTCATCATTCTTTCGTCAGTAATTTCTAAAAGAGAATCCATCATATAGACTCCCGCCATATGAATAATGGCATCAAATACGTCTACTAAATCCTTAATTTGTTCATATGCTTGGTGGATACTATCTATATTTGTAATATCCGTTTGAATATAATGGACAAATGGTGTTTTTGCTTGCTCTATATAATCTAAACCCCATATCTCATATCCTTTTTGGTGGAATAACTGAGCAGTCTCCAATCCCATTCCTCCATTCACTCCTACTATCAACACTTTTTTCATTGTTTCACCTCGTTTTTATATGATAAAATTACTATACCATACCTTTCCTATATTGTCAACTCAATCATGATATCAACAATTTAAATATACTGCTGTCAAAAGTAGATACGATAAAAATACTAATGGATATAGAGAAAGATCTTACCCAATACCATGTTTTATCACATGGGATACTATATATAATTATCCTCATTCCTCTACTACTTTCTAATTCGATTTCTTATAGTTTCTAATTGTGCACATATATCTTTACGCAAAATCATTTTTGATTTATGTTTGTAAAAAAAGAAAAAGTTGCTCAAATGAGCAACTAAAAGATCTTGACGCCCGTGATTGGATTTACTCGAAGTAAAATGTATAAGGCGCAAAAGGTTTTTCTCCTCATATTAATAAAAATGAAAAGTTTTATGCGTTTGATATATCGTTTAAATATCCTCCTTGCTTCTTTTATTATTCGGATATATAAGGGTATTAAATTTATTTTAATCTAAACAATTTATATCAACTCAGAAAAATGATATAAAAATTCAAAAAGATGAAATCATCAACTATTTTTATGTCTATATAACTATTAGCTAAATAACCATTAATTGTTTTGTAATATCTATATTCGTTTTCGCAAATCGGAATTCTAATATCACTTTCATCTATTTCATTTAAAATATGATTATAATTTCTTGGTGCATAAAAGGCTCCATTAGAAACTGTTGTGTCCGTAATCTTTACTGATCCGTCTCCAAAAACGACATACTTTTTGACATTATCCCAAGGCCAAATAAGCGCTTTTGCTCCTTCTTTCGCAGCTTCATTTACACTTTTTTTTCCTTACAAATATCTTTTTTTTCATTTTAATCCCCCCATATATTTTTTACATAATTCATAAAATTTTTCATTATAATGATAACGATATACTTTAGAATCTACCTTTATAAAATATTCATTTACTATGTAAAGATGCTCTTCAGTTTGAATATAAAAATTAAATGTAGATTTAATCTTCTTAAAACCTGCATATTGCGGAATAACTTTGATATCTGTTAATTCTTTCATCAATTGATTTTGTTCTTCTAGCAATATATCTATTCTTCCTTCAAATTCAATATCTATATATATATATTTGATATTCTCTTGATTATATGGAATATATGTTTGAATTTTTCTTGGAAAATACATAATAGATATTATAATCGCTATAATTATAAATACTATTATTATACTCCCTACAATTCCCATTTTTATTTTTTTTGAAAATGACATTCGTTTCCTCTTTTCTTTTATAATTATATTCTAAAGACAGCCAGTGGATTTAGCCTGAAACTGTCTTTTTATTATGCAGATTTTTACTAGGAATTTCAAGAGATATAGGAATAATGTGACTGAAAAGTGATGTTAGGAGAAGGGGGGATTTGGCTGTTTAACAATAGAGGAAGCCAGACAGTCA